>CAZJTF010000012.1:0-40985 GCA_964548565.1 uncultured Planctomycetales bacterium
TACTCGATCGGGTCCTCGATGGTGATGATCTTCGCGCGGCGCTCGCTGTTGATCACATTGATCATGTAGTTCATCGTCGTGGTCTTGCCGGAGCCGGTGGGGCCGCAGATCAGGACCAGGCCGCTGGGGCGTCGCGCGATTTCGTCCACGACGGCCGGCAGGCGGAGCGAGTCGCGGCTGCCGATGTCCTGGGCGCAGAGCCGCACCGCCATCTCGGGGCCGCCCGCGCGCATGTAGACGGTGATGCGGACGCGACCGAACTCTTCGACCATGCGCGAAATGCAGAGTTCCCACTCCTCCTCGAATTTCTGCTGCTGGGCGGGGTTCGTGATGGACTGTACCATCTCGCGGATTTCCGCGGACGTGAGCGGCTGTGCCTGGGCGGGTTTGATCTCGCCGTGGACGCGGAAGCAGGGAGGCATGTCGGCGAGAAGGTGGATGTCGCTCGCATCGAGCCGCCGGCCCGCCTCGACGAGTTTCCTGAAGTCCATACGGCCTCCTGCTCACCTCAAAGACGCTGAGCCACCGAAACCCCCGATGCGGCAAAGAAGAGACGGAGCGAGGGAGAGGTTCCGCCCGCGCTTCGGCTCAACGCCCGCGCATCCGCCGCACCCAGCGTGCAACCCAGGATCCGCGGGCGGGCTGACGCAACGCCGCGCGGGCCAGGTTGAACGTTCCGTCAATCTCCAGTGCACGCTCCAACGACTGCCGGTACGATGCCATCGCCAGCTCGCGCTCGCATAGCCCCCGAACATACCAGGCGAACGGCGCATGCGGCGCCATGTCGACGCCCGCCCGCGCGGCGATCAATGCATTCGTATAACGTCCGTAGTGGTAGTAGATCCTGGCGGTCCAGACGCGCGTGAACCAATCGGCGTCGGGTTCGGCGGCCGCCCGGTCGAAGCACGATTCGATCCGTTCCTCCTGGCGCGCGAGCAGCACTTCGCCCCGCGCGAGCCATCGGTAGGCGCTGCTGCCCCGGCTCCGCATGCCGGCGTCGGAACACTGCAGGGCGTCCGAGCTGCGCCCGAGCCGCGCCCGTGCAACGGCCTTGGCGGAGAGCAACTCGCCGTTGTCGCGGAACAACTCGAGCGCCTTGTCCGCCCAGAGATCCGCCTCGTGCAGCTCGTTCAGCTCGATGAGCATCTGCACCTGCCCGACCCATGCCGGAACATGCTTGCGGTCGAGTTCCAGGGCGCGCGTGTCGTAGCGCAGGGCTTTTTCGAAGTCGCCCCGCTGGAACGCCTGCACCGCTCGATCGTGGTAGGCGTGCGTCTCCATCGGCTCGGCCGAAAGAAGGCCCTCGCCGGGGCGCACGGTGGGCAAGTGCTGGAGCGAATGCTCTTCCTCCTGACCGGAGAGGGAGAGCGGTTCCTCGAATTCGAGGTGCTCGAAGCGGTCGCCTTCCGGTGCCTTGCTCATGGCCTGCCAATCCTCGTCAACGGACTCACGACCCCCCACGCACGACCGATCACATCCCGCTGCGGAACGAGGCAGACACTCATGATTGCCTCCGCGTCCGTATTGCTCCGGTTCAGGGCTCTCAAACGCGCGCCGCGTGGATAGATGAAATACGTGCCAGGCGGCACCGTGACGGCATACCCGTCCGGCAGGAGCGTGGGCTTTGCCGAGCCGGGATGCTGGGCCGGGCGTCCGTTCACGTGAATGGTACCTTGCACGGAGGTCACGCGATCACCCGCCATTGCCAGAATACGGTCCACCGAGAGTCCTTCGGCAGTGTACCATCCCTGCCCCCTCCCTGCGCGCATCCGGTAGCTGACGACGTCCCCGCGCCCGAAGTCGACCGGGCGAAACCAGGTTCCCTCCACCGCCAGTACGTCGCCTTGCAGCATGCGGGTGCCCTGGATGTCTCCTCCGAGCTGCTGAAACCAGACGAGGTGATGGGCCCCCCAGGCCAGCGGCATGTACAAGAACACCTGCAGCATCAGCACAACCAACAGGCCGGTGAGGACCGCGGTCCGTGGGAGGATGTACGGCGCGCCCAGCAGGATCGTCGCGACGATGGAATACGCGTGCAGCGAGATGACCGCCGCATAAAACAGTGTCCATGCGTGTGCCATAAAGACGATGGAGGCGATCAGCGCCACTGCATAGCCGAGCATGACCAACCGGCCGCGCCGGTGTTCGCCTGCCAGCATCAGCCCGAGACCGGGCACCAGCGACGCGAGAATCGTGCCAGGGCGGACACGCCCGCCCAGCCGGATACCGCGGATCTCATCGGCAACGTACGCACTCGCCCGGCGTGCGAACGGCAGAAGTGTCCACACACGCAACCTGCGAACCCCTGCGAACAAGCGGAGGCGATACGACCGGAGTGTGCCCGCGCGGTAGGGCTGCACGTCGATGTCTTTGAACATCAGCGTGCTCATGCACCGGGCGCAGCTCGAGAGCCCGGGGAGATTCTGGAATCCGCAGCTCGGGCACTGCATGGGTCACCTCGGGGCGGCAGCTCGTCCCGGCTGGTCCGCGCGTCAGTGACGGCGCTGCTGCGCGTTGATGCGCACCGACCGGTCCTGCTCGTAATACTCCGCCGTCCGCTCGCGTGATTCCTCCCGCCCGATGATCTCCGCCAGCAGGTCGGCGTAGTTCATGCAGGTCTGGCCGCTGACACCTTTGACGAGCACCTTGACCTGCCCGTCGGGGCGGATTTCGACTTCAAACTGGGGACTGTCCACCGGTTATCCTCCCGTGCGCCGGACGTAGAGCTTGATCGTGCCGTCGGCCGCCACCTGCTGGTCCGACACGGTGAACTGGCGGCTCTGCAGCTCCGTGATCACCTTGTGATACGTGTACTGCTGGACGACTTTCGAGCTGATCTGGCGGGCGAGAACGCGGAGTTGCGAGTCTGTGTAGCCCTCGCCGCTGATGCAGATCGTGCAGGCGCCCCGGTTGTCGCGGCCGAACTCGACCCGCAGGCCGTCCTTTTCGGCGACGATGCGCTCACCGTGCTGCATGTGTTCGGTCAGCACCTGGCTGTTGGCGATTTCCTCTTCGACGCGGCGCCCGCGGCGGGCGATCGAAGGCTCTCCGGTGGCCGCCCGGGCGCTGAAACCCATGGCCGCCATCGCGCCGACGATGGCCGCCTGGATCACCGGCCAGGACCCGATCACCACCGGCGTCAGCACGCACACTGCGCTCATACGACACCTCCGCTATGGGCTGTTCCTGTCCTCTGTTTCCTGTCCCCTGTTCGCTCGGGACTACTCCAGTTCCAGCTTACGACGTTCCTTGTCGGCGACGACCGACATCCGCATGGATGCGTAGCGCGCGCGGCCCTCGGCCCACGCGCGGATTCCTTCAATCTGGTCGCTCATCGTTTTGGAGAGCGGGACCGTCTCGCGAATGGCCTGCAGCAGCGCGTCTGTCGTCAGATCACTGTCGGAGTAGAAGACATCGAAGAGCGCGCTGATGACCGCCTGTTCGATCTCCGCACCACTGAACCCGGCGGACGCCGCGGCGAGGGCCGGGAGGTTGAACGTCGAGGGGTCGCGGTTGCGCCGCGCAATATGGATGCGGAAGATGTCCTCCCGTTCGGCCTCATTGGGAAGATCAACAAAGAAAATCTCGTCGAGCCGTCCTTTGCGGAGCAGCTCGGGCGGCAGGTGCGAGATGTCGTTCGCCGTCGCGACTACGAACACGGGCGAAGTCTTCTCGCTGAGCCACGTGAGGAAGGTGCTCATGACACGCGCGGTGGTGCCGCCGTCGGTGCTCCCCGACGCCTGCGAGCCCGAGAAGGCCTTATCGATCTCGTCCGCCCACAGCACGGTCGGGGCGACGCTTTCGGCCACCTGAATCGCGCGGCGAATATTCTGCTCGCTGGAGCCGACGAGGCTTCCGAACATGCGGCCCATATCGAACCGCAGGAGCGGCAGCTTCCAGAGCCGACTGACGGCCTTGGCGCAGAGGCTCTTGCCGCAACCCTGCACGCCCACGAGCAGGACGCCCTTTGGTGCAGGGAGACCGAAGTCGCGGGCGCGATCCGTAAACGACTGGGCGCGCTTGGTGAGCCACTCGCGGAGAATGTCGAGCCCGCCGATGTGGCTGAAGTCCTCGACTGCGTCGTAGTACTCGAGCAGGCCGCTCTTGCGGATGATCTGCTGCTTTTCAGCGAACACGGAGGTGATGTCTTCCGCCGAGAGCTGCCCGTCGTTAACGAGCGTCTTGGCGAGGACGTTCTCGGCCTCCTTGAGCGTCAGGCCCAGCGCGGCTTTCAGCAGTTGCTCGCGTCCGCCGTCGGTGAGATCGATCTTGATCCGCGGGTTGTCCTTGAACTGCTCGACGATGCGATCGAGGAGCTGGTTGAGTTCGCGGATGCCGGGCAGCGAGAAGTCGACGACGGTGATGTCTTTTTCGAGCTCCGGCGCCATCTCGAGCACCGGCGCGGTGATGATCAGCGTCTTGTAGCTGTTATTAAGCGCCAGTGCGACCTCGCGGAGTTTCCGGATGACCGGCACGTGTCCGATGCACCGGTTGACCGTCATGTAGAAGTGCAGATCCTTGAAAATGTAGATGGCGGGATCGTTGTGCTGGATGACGGTGTCGAGCGCCTGCAGAGGGTCGGCGGGCGACTTGCCCTTGGCCGCGAATTCACCGTTGGACTCGCCGCTTACCAGGCCTGTCGTCACGGACCAGGTGAGGACGTTCTTGTTGCGTTTCCGGGCAATCGCGCGGATTCCCTTCTCGATCCGCTCTTCCTCCCACGTCACGACGTAGAGGATCGGGTACCGCGCGCGGATCAGAACATCCAGTTCGCTGAGTGCGTCAGCGCAGGCCATCACGGCGCCTCCTCGTGCCTCGTCTCCGCGTCCCCTTCAGAGAGCGCGAGGCGTCGGCGCATCCCTGCATCTTCCGGGTTGAGCGCCAGCGCAACGCGAATGAGGTCCGGGCTCAGGTCGTGGAAATAGAGGCGGCCGTCCGGGCCAACGCTGATGGTGACGCTCTCCTCACTGAAATTGCACGATGGAGCGGTTTTCATACGGTGTCCACCAGATTCAGGCCGAGATTCCGGCACAGTTCGAAGGACCACTGCAGTTCCTGCAGCTCCGCCGTCCGGCCGAGGGCTGGATCGCGCATCGCCCGGTGATTCGGCACATAGCTGCCCATCAGGTGGAACCGCACCCCCGGGAGGAGTCGCGCCACATCCTGTACGACGCGTCTCGTGCAGCACTCCGCGTGTCCGGGCATCAGCAGGTGCCGGACGAGCAGTCGATGCACGCCCGTGGCGTAGACGGCCTTCAGATTACGTCGCAGCGTCTCGAGGTATCGGGGCACACCGGCCAGATGTCGTGCGCAGTCATCGTTGCCGAACTTGAAGTCCACCAGGTGCAGCTGAAACAGCGGGTCCAGCAACTGGAGACACATCGGCGTGAAGTATCCGTTGGTATTCAGCAGCCACGGTGTGCGAGACCCGAGCATCTCCCGCAGTCGAAGGAGCGCGTGCGGGTGAAGGCTCGGCTCGCCGCCAACGAAGTTGATCCACCGGACGCGAGCGGCATCCGCGTCAATGCGTGCCGCCATGTCCGCCGAGGTGAGTTCGACACCGTCGTCGGGGTGGAAGCAGCGGGGAGCCTGGGTGCAGAAGCGGCATCGGAAGTTGCAGCCGCCCAGGTAGACCATCAGGGCGGGGGAGAGCTCAACCTCCTCCGCATAGCTGACATAGCAGCGGAACACGGGCGTCCGGACCGCCAGCCTGCACTTTCCGCGCGTCCCCCGCAGCCGATCCACCCCGCACCGCAGCTCGCACAGCTCGCACCGTTCGAGCGCAGCCCGGGCGCCGGCGGCCCGGACGTCCGGTCTCGCCCACTCTGTACTGCATCCGGTTACTGCATGCATGGGGTGTCCCACGCGGAGGGAGGCCGCCTCGACATCGGCCTGCTGACATCCCTCAACACGGCTTGGGACGGGACTGAGGTTCCTTACGGGATTCCGGTGCGGCCCACTGCACCGCGGGATCGGGGCGGTCCCCATTTGCACAGGCATGGACCTTGCAGGACGAGCCCCGAGGCGCCGACCTGGCGGCGGCACAGGCCCTGGAAGCCGCACAGCTGATCGTTGGCAGTCGGCGGGGCTTTGATTACACTGTCCGACCGTGGGATGCCCCTGCCGCCCGCCGGCAGGGAATGATTGCCCGGGGCTCGACGGCCCACGGGCGGGGAGATGTTCCGGTGGCCAACTTCTCACTTCGGCGGTACGACACCCAGGCCCGCGTGAGCATGATTGTCTCGCTGGCCTCATGCATTTCACTGCTGGGCATGATCCTGGTGCTCCTGAGGCGGTTCGACTTCACCGAGTTCACCATTCTGTACGGACCGCCGACGCGATATGCAGTGCTGGGCAGCGGCGCCCTGACGATCCTGCTGGCGGCGATCGGGTTTGGCATGGGGCTGAACAGCGTCGGCCAGCGCCGCAATGAGAAGCCGCTGTTCTCGTGGATCGGTTTCTTCGTCGGCGCGGGCGTCCTGTGCGTCGCGCTGGCCCTGTTCTTCCTCTTCCAGGTCCGGGGGGAAGCGGCCGTATAGCGACCCGCCTCCACATCCCGAAAGAAAACTCATGGTTGTTTCCCTCTTCGCCACGTGTCTCACCGACTTGTTCTACCCCGATGTGGCAACTTCCGTCGTGAAGGTGTTGCACCGCCTGGGCGTCCGCACCGAGTTCCCGAAGGACCAGACGTGTTGCGGGCAGCCGGCGCTCAACAGCGGTTTTCTCGACGAGTTCCGCAGCGTCGCCGCCCGGATGATGCGGGTTTTCGAGAACGCGGAGGTGGTCGTCACTCCCTCCGGCTCGTGCTGCTCGATCGTGCGGGAGTATTATCCGCACCTGTTCGAGCATGACCCCGTCATGCACGAGCGGGCGGTCGCGATGGCCGCCAAAACGTTCGAGTTCGTCGAGTACCTCGAAAAAGTGCTCAAGGTCGACTGGTCGGAGTGGGACCTGCGCTTCCCGGCGGTGGGCACGTATCACTACAGCTGCCACAATCGCGGCATCGGCATGACGAACGAGACGATCCGCATCCTGGGGTTGATCAAGGACTTCGACTACCGTCCGCTCGAGAAGCTCGAGCAGTGCTGCGGGTTCGGCGGAACGTTTTCGGTGAAAGAGCCGCAGATCTCCGGGGCGATGGTGCATGACAAGGTCGCCTGCATCCGGGCGACGGGGGCCGAACTGCTGGTGTGCAACGACGGCGGCTGCACGATGAACATCGTGGGAGCCGCCCGGCGCGAGGGCCTGAACCTCCGGGTGATGCACATCGCTCAGATCCTCGATGCCGCCATGGCCAGCGCACCGCGCGGCCGCCGGCTCGAATCTGCCGTCGCGGCGAAGGGGGGCGCGAGATGAGCCAGGCCGTCGCCGACCCCGTGGCCGCCTTTGATCGTCGCACAGCGCTGGCCCTCGCCAACGCCCGCCTGCAGCGTGCGATGGACAAGGGAGCCCGCCATCAGGACGGGAACCGGCGCATTGCGATGCCGGAACTGCCCGATCCCCTGGCGGCCCGCACGCTCGCATCGCGCATCAAGGACCACACGCTCCAGAATCTCGACCGTTATCTCGAGCAGCTCGTCGCCAGTGTTGAACGCAACGGCGGACAGGTGCACTTCGTACGCACCGCCGACGAGGCGCGGGCGGTGATCGCCGGCATCGGCCGGGCCGCCGGCGTGCACCGGATCGTCAAGAGCAAGTCGATGGTCAGCGAGGAGATCGAGCTGAACCACTACCTGGAGGAGGAAGGCTTCGAGGTGGTGGAGACCGATCTCGGCGAGTACATCCTCCAGATCGGGAACGACAAGCCGTCGCACCTGGTCGCGCCGGTCATCCACAAGACGCGCGAGGACATCGCGGAGCTCTTTGCCGACAAGCTGGGCACGGTACCGGACGCGGACCCCCAGACGCTCACGGCGGCGGCCCGCGCGGTGCTGCGCGAGAAGTTCCGCACTGCGGACATGGGCATCACCGGCGTGAATTTCGCCGTGGCCGAGACCGGTACGATCTGCCTGGTGACGAACGAAGGCAACGGGCGCTTCTGCACGTCGCGCCCGCGGGTTGTCGTCTCGCTCATGGGAATGGAAAAGGTGATTCCGCGGATGACGGACCTGGCGCTGTTCCTGAAGCTGCTCGGCAAGAGCGCGACAGGCCAGCGCATCACCTGCTACACGACGCTGATGACCGGCCCGCGGCGCCCGGGCGACTTCGACGGGCCCGAGGAGTACCACCTCGTCATCATGGATCGCGGGCGCACGGACATTCTCGGCGGCAAGTACCGGCAGACGCTCCGGTGCATCCGCTGTGGTGCCTGCCTGAACGCCTGCCCGGTGTATCGCAAGATCGGCGGCCATGCATACGGCAGTGTGTATCCGGGGCCGATCGGGAAGCTGATTACGCCGCTGCTCAACAGCCGTGATCAGTTCGAGTACCTTCCGCTCGCTTCCAGCCTGTGCGGCGCGTGCTTCGAGGCGTGCCCGGTGCGCATCGATATTCCCTCGCTGCTGATCCAGATGCGCAGCGACCTGGCCCGCGACGGGCGGATGTCGCGCCTGTACGCTCTCGGCTTCAAGATGTGGAAGATCGGCATGAGTTCGGCCTTCCTCTACCACTGGGGCGCGAAGATGGGACGGGTGTTCCTCAAGCCGATCACGCGCGACGGCTGGATCCGGTGGCTGCCGGGCCTGGCCGGCGGCTGGACGGACCACCGCGACTTACCGGCGATGGACCGGCGCCCGTTCCGCGAGCGCTGGGACGAACTGCAGCAGGAACTGGCGGCAGAGGAACGTGGATCCACGAGATAGCCATGCTCAAGCCTGACATCAAAGCGAAAGAACGGTTCCTCGGTCGCGTGCGGCAGGCGCTGGCCGACCGCGGCGAGCCGATTCCCCTGCCCGACGGCCACGACGTCGCGCGCGTGATCAGCTCCGACGCCGATCCGGTGAAGGTGTTCCTCGAGCGGGCGTCGCAGGCCAAAACGCAGGGCCACCGCGTCGCGGACGAGAATGCGCTGGTCAGCCGCATCCTCGATATCGCCCGCGAGGCCGGTGCCCGCACCGCCATCGTTCCGGATGACGGTCTGCCCGCGCGTTCGCAGATCTGTGCCGCGCTCACGGCTGCCGACGTTCAACTGCTCGACCCCGACGACTCGGAAGCCGGTTTTACCGCGGATATCGGCATCACCGGAGCGGCCGGCGGGATTGCCGAGACCGCGTCCCTCCGGCTGACCAGCGGCGGGGGAGCGCGCCGTCTCGCCAGTCTCGCCGTGCCCGTGCACGTGGGCGTGATCCGGGCCGGAGAGATCGCCCACGATCTGCTCGACTGGGCGACGCGCCTTCCGCGCGACATGCCCGCCGCCGAGGTCCTCGTCTCGGCGCCCAGCAAGACGGCCGACATCGAGCTGATGCTCGTGATGGGCGTGCACGGTCCGAAGCAGCAGCACATGATCGTGCTTGGATGAAGCACTGCTCACTTCCGACTGCGTGATGTCCGGTTCAAGTGCGCGGCCGCCAAATTGCCCCGCCCCCCTCGGCGACGCCTTGCTCTCGTCTGTTCGATTTGCTCCAATGGGACCTTCGCCGGGTGTTGCCGTATTCTCGTGGCCGGAGAGCAGATCATGGATTCAGACTCCTTCCGGAGTTCCCTGTCCCGACGTGGCTTCCTCGGGAGCATCGCCGGTGGCGCCGCAACGCTGATTGCCGGGCGTGGCGCCGCGGCCGCTGCCGGTTCTGATCACCGGGAGGGCTTCCGCTTTGTTCACCTCACCGACATCCACGTTCAGCCGGAGCTTCGCGCCGGGGAGGGCCTGCGGCAGTGCCTTCGCACCGTGCACGAACTGACGCCCCGGCCCGACTTCATTCTCACCGGCGGCGACCTCGTCATGGACGTGCTGGGCGCGAGCGAAGGTCGTGCCAGGCAGTTGTTCGATCTCTACACCGGAATCTGCCGTGACAGCGACATCCCGATCCGGCAGTGCATCGGAAACCACGATGTCTTCGGCTGGGCCGCATCGAGCAAAGTGTCAAAGCAGCACGCCGGGTACGGCAAAGCGATGGTGCGCGACCGTCTCGGTCTCGAGCGGACCACCTACAGCTTTGACCACAAGGGCTGGCACTTTTGCGTAGTGGACAGCATCCAGCCCCGCCGGGAAGGCGGATACGAGGGCGGGATCAGCGACGAGGACATGGACTGGCTGAAGCGGGACCTCGCCCCCGCCGGCCATCGCCCGAAAATCATGTGCATGCATATTCCGGTTCTGACGGTGACGATCTTCCGCGCGGTGGACGCCACGAACAAGCCGAATATCGAGCTGTCGAAGAGCCGGATGTGCCGCAACACCGCTCCCATTCTCGACATGCTGCGCACGAACCGCGTGAACCTTGTCCTCTCGGGACACAATCACCAGAACGAGCGGCTGCAGTTCGATCACACCACGCACATCGAGGACGGTGCGGTCTCGGGTGCGTGGTGGAGGGGTTCCCATCACGGCAATCCCGAAGGGTTCGGTATCATGGATGTCCGCCCGGACGGCACGTTCGAGCACCGCTACCAGACATACGGCTGGAAGGCGGAGCCGCCGCCAAAGACAAAGCCGTAGTGCGTGGAGGCCCCCGTGGCCGCTCCAAGACCTGCAGCGTGCGTAACTCTTCAGCTGCTTCTGCTGGCGACGGGGTGCGCTGCGACGACGCGGGTCGACGCGCCGGATGCCTCGCGTTTCACGCTGGATCGCGGCGGCATCACGCGTGGCGACCGATCGCGGCGCGAGCTGGCACTGGTCTTCACCGGTGGAGATTACGGCGAAGGCAGCAGCCATATCCTGGACGTCCTGCATCGCCGGCGCGTGCAGGCGGGCTTCTTCGTGACGGGTGACTTTCTCCGCAAACCCGGGCACGACGACGTCGTCCGCCGGATGGTGGCGGAGGGGCATTACGTCGGGCCTCACTCCGACCGCCACCTGCTGTACGCACCATGGGACGACCGCGACCGCTCGCTCGTGACGCAGGAGGAATTCCGAGCGGACCTGGCCCGCAACATCGCGGATCTGCGAAGCCTCGGCGCATTGAGGGATGCCGGCCCGGTGTATTTCATCCCGCCATACGAGTGGTATAACGCCCGGCAGGTCGCGTGGGCGCGGGACATGGGTGTGACGCTCTTCAACTTCAGCCCCGGGAGCGGATCGAACCGCGATTATGTGCCCGAGGGCGAACCGCGGTTCGTCCCCTCTCGCACGATCCTTGCGGACATCCTGGCGTACGAGCGCAATGACTCGGATGGCTTGAACGGGTTCATTCTGCTCCTGCACGTCGGGGCAGACCGACGGGACAAAATGTTCCTCCTGCTCGAGTCTCTTCTGGATGAGCTGGCTGCCCGCGGGTACGGGTTCGTGCGGATTGACCGCCTCCTGGACGGCTGAACAGGATCACGTTTCCTGCCCGGCGGATTTTCGCTGTGCCGTCGCGGTTTCGGTGCAATGGCACAGTTCTCTCGCGCCTTGATGGCAGGTGCGGCCACGGGACGTCCTCGCAGACATGCACGCGATGTTCGGCACCCATGCCGTCCGCGGGAACCAGCGACTCACGATCCGCGAAGGGGCCGATAACGAGCCATTTGAGACGGATGTCGGGCTGCTGACGCGGGTGCGGTCGAACATGCTCACGAATGCCTTTGAAGCAGGCTCCGCAGATGACGAGGTCCGGCTGGAGGTCGAAACCTCGCCGGACTGCATCGACTTCAGCGTCTGGAACGCTGCGTCTATTCCGCAGGCCGTGCAGTTCCGGGTTTTTCAGCGGTATTTCAGCACGAAAGAGGGCGTGTCCCGCGGCCTCGGCACTTTTGCCATGAAACTGGTCGGCGAGAGCCTCCTCGGTGGTTCCGTCAGCTTCACCAGCAGTGAAAAAGCGGGAACAACGTTCCGGCTCCGTCTCCCGCGCCGGCATCCGGCCGGCGCCGGCGCCCCATTCATGCCGCGTGGCTGAATCGAGCCCAGAACCCCCGCGGCCCCGCACTTCCTGAGTGAGCTCATGCCTCCCGATAGCCGACAAGACCAGTGAGGCCGTGCGCGCGTGTCGGACGCCTCCGGTTCAATATCGGACCCTTGCCCATGACGATGCTTCAGACCGAGCCAGCACTCGCCCGCGACGGGCGACGAGGCGTGGACGTCGATTCCCTCAAGCAGTCATTCTTCAACCATGTCCAGTTCACGCTGGCGAAGGTGCCGGCGGCCGCGACGTGTCACGATCTGTTCGTCGCTCTGGCGATGACCGTGCGGGACCGCCTCATCGAGCGGTGGATCGCCACGCGACGTGCCTACTATGAGCGTCGCGACACCAAGCGGGTCTACTACCTCTCGATGGAGTTTCTCATCGGGCGGACGCTCGGCAACAGCCTGGTCAACCTGAACGTGTATGACGAGTGCTACCAGGCGCTCGAAGAGCTGGGCTACGACCTCGAGGAGATCCGCGAAATCGAAGAGGACGCGGGGCTGGGCAACGGCGGCCTCGGGCGTCTGGCGGCCTGCTTCCTGGACTCCATGGCGACGCTGGAACTGCCCGGCTACGGTTATGGCATCCGCTACGATTACGGCATGTTCCACCAGCGGATCCGCGACGGGCACCAGGTCGAGGAGCCCGACGACTGGCTCCGCCTGGGCAACCCCTGGGAGATCGTCCGTCCCGAGCACACGTTCCGCATCCAGTACTACGGGCGTTCCGAGTGTTACACGGACGACGAGGGCCGGCAGCGGTTCCGCTGGGTCGATACGCAGGATATTCTGGCGTTGCCGTTCGATACGCCCGTGCCGGGCCACGCGACCAGCACGTGCAATACCCTGCGGCTCTTCTCCGCCCGGAGCACGCGCGACTTCGACCTGTCGTACTTCAACCACGGCGACTACATGCGGGCGTGCGAGGAGAAAGCCCGGGCGGAGAACATCACGAAGGTTCTCTACCCGAAGGAGGACATGCCGCAGGGACGCGAACTGCGACTCAAGCAGGAATTCCTGCTCGTGTCGGCCTCGCTGCAGGACATCCTCGGGCGCTTCCTCCGCCAGAATGACAACCTGCACCTGCTGCCGGAGTGGGCGGCCATCCAGTTGAACGACACGCACCCGGCCCTGGCGATCCCCGAGCTGATGCGCCTCCTGATGGACGTGCACGGGCTCGGCTGGGAGGAGGCGTGGAATATCACCGTCCGGACGTTCGCGTACACCAATCACACGGTGATGCCCGAGGCGCTCGAGAAGTGGCCCGTCTGGCTGATGGGCGGCTCCTGCCGCGGCACCTGCAGATCATCTACGAGATCAATCACCGCTTTCTCAAGCAGGTGGCGCGGCGCTTCCCCAGTGACGCTCAGCGCATCATCGGAATGTCGCTGATCGAGGAGGGGCACGAGCCGAAGGTCCGCATGGCGAACCTGGCGGTTGTCGGCAGCCATTCCGTGAACGGTGTTTCGGCGCTGCACACGCAGATCCTCTGCCGCGAACTGTTTCGCGATTTCGACGAGTTCTTCCCCGGGCGCTTCAACAACAAGACCAACGGGATTACGCAACGGCGATGGCTGCGCAAGGCGAACGCGCCGCTTGCGTACCTGATCTCCGACGCCATCGGCGACGGCTGGGTGCGCGACCTCGAACAGCTCCGGCGGCTGACGCCGCTCGCGGACGATGCGGAGTTCCGCGGGCGCTGGCACGAGGTCAAGCGGCTCAACAAGGAGCGCCTGGCGGCGTACGTGCGGCGGGAGCAGGGACTGCGGCTCGACGCGGACACCCTGTTCGACTGCCAGGTGAAGCGGCTGCACGAGTACAAGCGGCAACTGCTCAACGTGCTGCACGTGATCACGCTGTACAACCGCATCAAGGCGGGAAAAGCGGGGGTGATGGCGCCGCGGACGGTGCTCTTCGCCGGGAAAGCGGCGCCGGGATACTGGCCGGCGAAGCTCACGATCAAGCTCGTGGGGGCGCTGGCCGACGTGGTGAACCGCGATCCGGCGACGCGCGGGCTGCTGCGTGTCGCATTCCTCGAGAATTACCGCGTGTCGCTGGCCGAACGGATCTTTCCCGCGTCGGATCTCTCGCAGCAGATATCGACGGCGGGCATGGAAGCGTCCGGGACCGGGAACATGAAGTTCGCGCTCAACGGGGCGCTGACCATCGGAACCCTCGACGGTGCGAACATCGAGATGCTCGAGCACATCGGGGCCGAACACATGTTCATCTTCGGGCTCACCGCCGAGGGCGTCCGTGCACAACGCGCGGCGGGTTACGACCCGTGGGCGATCTGTGAAGCGAACCCGGAGCTGCGGCAGGCCATCGATCAGCTCGCAGGGAACGTCTTCTGCCCGAACGAGCCGGGGCTCTTCCAGGTGCTGCTCGACGGGTTGTTCCGCCACGGCGATCCGTACATGGTGATCGCGGATTACGCGTCTTACGTTGACTGCCAACAGAAGGTGGATGCGGCCTGGCTCGATCGTGAGCGGTGGGTCCGCGCGTCGATCCTGAACACGGCCGCCATGGGCTGGTTCTCGAGCGACCGCACGATCCGCGAGTACGCCCGCGAGATCTGGAACGTCGAGCCCGTGCCCGTGCGCGTCAACGTGGAGGGATCTCTGTGATTGCCGATGAAGTGCTTGTCCTCACCCCGGAACGCATCCGATCATGGCTCGCCAGCCACGCGGCCGAAGGAAGCTGCGCGGTCCAGCAGGAGCGACGGCTCGCTCCGCGCTGGCCGCTGGGTGGCGTGGTCGAACTCTGGCCCGCCGGGACGCCCAGCCGCGGATCGTGCTTCGCGACGTGCCGGGACATGAGTGAAACGGGTTTGGGACTGATCTGCAGCCGCCGATTTGCTCCCGGGACGCGCGTGGAGATCGCGATCTACCAGAGCGACGCCGCCCTGCACGGGTTCGGGCTGGTCCGGCACTGCAGGCAGGACGGGGCCGAGTACCTGGTGGGGATCGAATTCCTGTTCAACGACTGACCGGGTGCGCTACCGGCAGCGCGTCGGGTGTGGGGCCGGAGCGTGACTCCTTGACGGAGCTTGCGCGTTCCCCGTCGGGATTCGGGAACCAGAGGTGGAAGGTCGTGCCCCGGCCCGGCTCGCTTTCCACGTCGATGGTGCCACCGTGATCCGAAATGATGCTGTGGGCGATGCTCAGCCCCAGCCCCGTGCCCCCCTGGTTTTGCCGCGTCGAGTAGAACGGATCAAAGATGTAGGCCAGTTTCTCCCGCGGGATGCCTCGTCCCGTGTCGCTGATGCTCAGACGGACCCCGCCGGGTCCCGATGTCGTCGAGAGCCGGACGGTCACCTCCCCGTCCGCCGCCTGCACCGCATTCTGAATCAGGTTGATCAGCACCTGCTCGATCTGCGTTGGGTTGATCAGCAGCTCGGGCAGGTCCGGCTCGGTTTCGGCGCGGATCACCAGGTTCGCCGCTTGAGTGTAGGTCCGCGCCAGCGCGACGGAGCGGTGCACAAGGTCATTGAGCTGGTGCGGCGATTTCGGCGTCTTCTCTTCCTTGGCGAACCGCAGCACGTTTTTCACGATCGCCCCGCAACGGCGGGCCTCCTTGACGATACCCTCGAGCGTCTCGCGGATGCCGTCGCCGTCGGTCTGCGGTTCCGACTGCATTTCCATCGCGTACTGCGCCGAGAGCAGGATGGCGTTGATCGGGTTGTTGATCTCGTGCGCGATGCCGGCGGCCAGCGTACCGAGCGATGCCAGGCGTTCGGAGCGGCGCAGGCGGTCGTGCGAGGCACGCAGCTCCTGGGTCCGCTCGGCGACGAGCTCCTCCAGGCGGTCGCGGTGGCTGGCGAGCTCCTCTTCCGCACGCTTGCGTTCGCTGATGTCCATGCACACGCCGGCGAGCCGGGGTCGCTGCCGACCGGGGGCAGCAAAGACGCGGCCGCGAACCTCGACCCAGGCGACCTCGCCCCCTGAGCGGATGATGCGGTGCTCGATGCCGAATTCGCCGCTGCTGTTGTGCACGGCTGACATCAGCGTTTCGAGCACCGTCGCACGGTCATCCGGGTGCAGGCGGGCCTTGAGTTCCTCGACGGAGCCACTGAACTGGCCGGGCTCGAGGCCGAAGATCCGCTCGAGCGTGGGCGACCAGCTCATGAGTTGCGATTCGAGGTCCCACTCCCACGCGCCCATGCGTCCGGCTTCGAGCGCGAGGTTCAGGCGCTCCGTGGTCTCGCTCAGCTGGCGCCGGTGCTCGTTCGCTTCCAGTTCGCGGAGGATCTCGGCCTGCCGTCGGATTTCGCGCGTCTTGCGGAAGAGGTCAACGAACACCGCCACCTTCGCGCGGAGCACCTCAGGCCGCACCGGCGTGAGAATGTAGTCCACGGCTCCCAGGGCGTACCCCTTGAAGACGTGTGCTTCGTCCGAGAACGCGGTGACGAAGATGATCGGTGTGTGCGCTGAGCTCCGACGCTGCCGGATGATGGCGGCGGTTTCGAAGCCGTCCATGTCCGGCATGTTGACGTCGAGCAGAATCGCCGCGAACTCCTGTTGGAGCAGGCACCGCAGCGCCTGGCGCCCGGACGAAGCCTGCACGAGCTTGAGATCCGGCTGTTCGAGAATCGCCGCGAGCGAAACCAGGTTCTCCGGCCGGTCGTCGACGATCAGAATGTGCACCTGCTCCGGCAACGCATCCGGTGGTGGCCGCTGGCCCCGGGATGAGGCCGCCGGCGCCACGGCATCACGCCGGCTGTGGTCCGGCATGCTGCCGCCGGAAAACCCGGGGCCGTTCGCCTCGCTCATCGCTCTCCTCTCAAATAATCCCGCGAGTACCCGGCCCCGCACGCTCAGCGGTAGAGCCATGCCCGCAGGACTGACAGCATCTGCACCGAGTCAACGGGCTTGGACAAATAGTCCCACGCCCCGGCCTCGATGCACTTCTCGCGGTCGCCCTTCATCGCCTTGGCAGTGACGGCGACGATCGGCAGTGACTTGAACGCGGGGATCTTCCGGATCGCCCGCATCGTGTCGTAGCCGTCCATATCCGGCATCATGATGTCCATCAGCACGATATCGACGCCGGGGTTGCTCTTGAGCAGTTCGATGGCGTCCCTGCCGTTCTCGGCCGAGAGGACCGTCATGTTCTGCTGCTCGAGCACGCTGGTCATCGCGAAGATGTTGCGAATATCGTCGTCGACGATCAGAACCGTCTTGCCGGCCAGGACGGCGTCGGTGTCGTGGAGTCGTCGCAGCAGCGCCCGCTGCTCTTCGGGGAGTGTCGCGACGTTGCGATGGCAGAACAGGGCCGTCTGGTCCACCAGGCGTTCCGGCGAGAACACCTGCTTGAGAACCACCGTTTGCGCCAGCTTGCGCAGGTGCGCTTCCTCCTTGCGCGTCAGCCCGCGCGTGGTGTAGACCAGGATCGGAAGTTCGCACTTGCCGTAGGTGTCGGTGATTTCCGCGGCGAAATCCGCGACCGTCATGTCGCGCAGCGACGGTTCGAGCACCACGCAGTCGATGCGGTCGGTCCGCAGCACCTCGAGGGCCTCGCGCCCGGTGGAGACGGCGATCGTATCGACGTCGCCACCCCCGATCAGGCCCCGGGTCGCCTCGCGACTGGACTCGGTGTGGTCGATCACAAGCAGCTTCTTGGTGCCACGGTCCATGCGTTCGCGGATCGTGTCGAGCACGCCATCCAGGGCTTCGCGCGTCTTTACCGGCTTCGTGAGCAGCGAAATTGCCCCCATCTTGATCCCGCGCTCGCGTTCCTCCTCGGTACTGATGATGTACACCGGGATGTGACGCGTCTCGAGGTCGTTCTTCAGGCGGTCGAGTACGCGCCAGCCGTCGATATCCGGAAGGCAGATGTCGAGCGTGATCGCGTCGGGCTTGCGCTCACGGGCCAGGGCGAGGGCGGCCGCCCCGTAGGACGTCACCAGCCCCTTGAAGCCGCGTTCCCGGGCGACATCGAGGAGGAATCGCCCGAAGTTCAGGTCGTTTTCGACAATCAGCAGGATCTTGTCGCCCAGGCGGATGTTTTCGCGATCGTCGGAGACCTCATCGATCAAGCCCGACGTGCTGTTCGGGATCTCCAGCGGCGGACTGATGGCTTCGACGTACGGCGTCGTCTCGACTGTGAAGGTGGAGGGCGCAGCCGGCGCGGAGGCCGGCGCCGCGTCTCCCGATGGCGCCTGCTTGCGTCGCGGCGGGATGTATGTCTCGGGCAGGTACAGCGTGAACGTGCTTCCGCGGTTTGGCCTGCTCGTCAGCATGATCTCGCCGCCGAGCAACCGTGAGAGCTCGCGGCTGATCGCCAGGCCCAGGCCCGTGCCGCCGTACTTGCGGCTGGTCGAGCCGTCCGCCTGCTGGAAGGCCTCGAAGATGATCTTCTGCTTTTCCGGCGGGATGCCGATGCCGGTGTCGGTGACCGAGAACGCCACCACGGACCGCGCGCGGCTCAGGGTCTCATGATCAGGATTCCAGCCGTCGAACGCGGGCTCCGCCCGGAGCAGCACACGCCCGGAATCGGTGAACTTGAACGCATTCGACAGCAGGTTCTTGATCACCTGCTGCAGACGCTTCGAATCCGTGCGCATCGACCGCGGCAGGTGCGGATCCAGCTCGATTTCGAACGAGAGCCGCTTCGAATCCGCCACATGCCGGAACGTCCGTTCGACGTAGTCGCGAAGATCCGAGAACTGCAGCTCGTCGATATCCACAACCACCGTACCCGATTCGATCTTCGACAGGTCCAGGATGTCGTTGATCAGCGCGAGCAGGTCGTTGCCTGACGAGTGGATCGTCTTGGCGAACTGCATCTGCCGCTCCGTCAGGTTCCCCTCGGGGTTGCGCACCAGCTGGTCCGAGAGGATGAGCAGCGAGTTCAGCGGCGTGCGCAGTTCGTGCGACATGTTGGCCAGGAACTCGCTCTTGAACTTCGAGGTGAGAGCGAGCTGCTTGGCTTTCTCCTCGAGCGCCTGGCGCGCCTGTTCGACCTCCTTGTTCTTGCGCTCCACCTCGGCGTTCTGCTCAGCCAGCAACCGCGCCTTCTCCTGCAGCTGCTGGTTCGTTTGCTGCAGTTCCTGCTGCTGCGTCTGGAGCTCGCGGGCCAGCGACTGCGATTGTTCGAGCAGGTCCTCGGTTCGCGTGTTGGCCTCGATCGTGTTCAGCACGATGCCGATGGACTCCGTGAGCTGCTCGAGGAACGCCTGGTGCGTCGGGTTGAACCGCTCGAACGACGCCAGCTCCATCACTGCCTTCACCTGTCCCTCGAACACGATCGGGAGCACGATGATGTTGAGCGGCGCCGCATCACCGAGGCCGGACGAGATGCGGATGTAGTCGTCGGGTACGTTCGTGAGCAGAATCTTCTGCTTCTCGATGGCGCACTGGCCCAGGAGGCCTTCGCCGAGGGAGATGGTCTCGCCGAGGCCCGGGCTCTGCTTGTATGCGGAGCTCGCGAGGAGCTGGAGTGCCGCGCGCTCACCCGAGGCTTTCAGGGTGTACAGCACGCCCTGCTGCGCGGAAACCACGGGCGCGAGCTCGGACAGGATGAGCCGGCCTACCGTGAGTTGATCCTTCTGGCCCTGGAGCATGCGGCTGAATTTCGCCAGGTTTGTCTTGAGCCAGTCCTGCTCGGAATTCTTGAGCGTCTGCTCCTTGAGGTTGCGGATCATCTCGTTGATGTTGTCTTTGAGTGCCGCCACCTCGCCCTGCGCCTCGACCGCGATGAACCGCGTGAGATCGCCCTTTGTCACGGCCGTCGCCACGTCCGCGATGGCACGCACCTGGGTCGTCAGGTTGGCCGCGAGCTGGTTCACGTTATCGGTGAGGTCCTTCCAGGTACCAGCCGCACCCGGCACATTCGCCTGGCCGCCAAGCTTGCCCTCGACGCCGACTTCGCGGGCCACGGTCGTGACCTGATCGGCGAACGTGGCCAGCGTGTCGATCATGCTGTTGATCGTGTCGGCGAGGGCCGCGATCTCGCCTTCCGCCTCCACCGTGAGCTTGCGCTTGAGGTCGCCGTTGGCGACAGCGGTCACCACCTTGGCGATTCCGCGCACCTGGCTGGTCAGGTTGGCGGCCATCGAGTTGACGGAGTCGGTCAGGTCCTTCCATGTTCCCGACACGCCCTCGACCTGGGCCTGGCCGCCGAGCTTCCCTTCGGTGCCGACTTCGCGGGCCACGCGCGTCACTTCGGCGGCGAACGACCGGAGCTGGTCCACCATCGTGTTGATGGTGTCCTTGAGCTCGAGAATCTCGCCCTTCACGTCGACGGTGATCTTCTTCGAGAGGTCGCCACTGGCGACCGCTTTCGTCACCGCGGCGATGTTGCGCACCTGCGCGGTGAGATTGCCGGCCATCGAGTTCACCGAATCGGTCAGATCTTTCCACGTGCCGGCGACACCCTTCACGTCAGCCTGCCCGCCGAGCTCGCCCTCGGTCCCGACTTCGCGGGCCACGCGGGTCACTTCGGCTGCGAACGACCGGAGCTGGTCCACCATCGTGTTGATGGTGTCCTTCAGTTCGAGGATCTCGCCCTTGACGTCGACGGTGATCTTCTTGGAGAGGTCGCCGTTGGCGACAGCCGTCGTGACGGCGGCGATGTTGCGGACCTGCGAGGTCAGATTGCCGGCCATGGAGTTGACGGAGTCGGTGAGGTCCTTCCACGTACCGGCCACGCCCTTCACGTCGGCCTGCCCGCCGAGTTTGCCTTCCGTACCCACCTCACGGGCGACACGCGTCACTTCCGCGGCGAAGCTCGAAAGCTGGTCGACCATCGTGTTAATGGTGTTCTTGAGCTCGAGAATCTCGCCCTTGACGTCGACGGTGATCTTCTTGGAGAGGTCGCCATTCGCGACGGCCGTCGTGACGGCGGCGATGTTGCGCACCTGAGCGGTGAGATTTCCGGCCATCGAATTCACGGAGTCCGTGAGGTCCTTCCACGTGCCGGCCACATCGCGCACGTCGGCCTGGCCGCCGAGCTTTCCTTCCGTACCGACCTCGCGGGCGACGCGGGTCACTTCCGCGGCAAACGACCGGAGCTGGTCGACCATCGTATTGATGGTGTTCTTCAGCTCGAGAATCTCGCCGCGGACGTCGACGGTGATCTTCTTGGAGAGGTCGCCGTTGGCGACGGCGGTCGTGACCTCGGCGATGTTGCGGACCTGCGCGGTCAGGTTGCCGGCCATGGAGTTCACCGAGTCGGTGAGGTCCTTCCATGTGCCGGCCACGCCCTTCACCTCGGCCTGGCCGCCGAGCTTGCCTTCGGTGCCGACCTCGCGGGCCACGCGGGTGACCTCGGCCGCGAAGCTGGAGAGCTGGTCGACCATCGTGTTGACGGTGTTCTTGAGCTCGAGAATCTCGCCCTTCACATCCACGGTGATCTTTTTGGAGAGGTCACCGTTCGCGACGGCGGTAGTGACGGCGGCGATATTGCGGACCTGCGCGGTGAGGTTGCCGGCCATGGAATTCACCGAGTCCGTGAGGTCTTTCCAGGTTCCGGCGACGTCCTTCACTTCGGCCTGGCCGCCCAGTTTCCCCTCGGTGCCCACCTCGCGTGCGACGCGCGTCACCTCGGCGGCGAAACTCGAGAGCTGGTCGACCATGATGTTGATCACGTTCTTGATCTGCAGAATCTCGCCGCGTACGTCCACGGTGATCTTCTGGGTCAGGTCGCCGCTGGCGATGGCCGTGGCAACTTTCGAGACGTCGCGGAGCTGGACCGTCAGGTTGCTGGCCATGATGTTGACGCTGTCCGTCAGGTCCTTCCACGTGCCGGCCACGCCGCGCACCTCGGCCTGTCCGCCGAGCTTGCCTTCGGTGCCGACCTCACGAGCCACGCGCGTCACCTCGGCGGCGAAACTCGAGAGCTGGTCCACCATCGTGTTGACGGTGTTCTTGAGCTCGAGGATTTCGCCCTTCACGTCCACGGTGATCTTCTTCGAGAGGTCCCCGTTCGCGACCGCTTTCGTGACATCTGCAATGTTACGCACCTGGGCGGTCAGGTTTCCCGCCATGGAATTCACCGAATCGGTGAGGTCCTTCCACGTGCCGGCCACACCCTTCACATCGGCCTGTCCGCCGAGCTTCCCTTCCGTCCCCACTTCACGGGCCACGCGTGTCACTTCAGCGGCGAACGAGCGCAGCTGGTCCACCATCGTGTTGATGGTGTCCTTCAGTTCGAGGATCTCGCCCTTCACGTCGACGGTGATCTTCTTGGAGAGGTCGCCGTTGGCGACCGCGGTGGTGACCTCGGCGATGTTGCGCACCTGCGCGGTGAGGTTGCCGGCCATGGAGTTCACGCTGTCGGTCAGGTCCTTCCACGTGCCCGACACGCCCTCGACGCGGGCCTGGCCGCCCAGCTTGCCTTCGGTGCCGACCTCGCGGGCGACGCGCGTGACCTCGGATGCGAAGGAGCGAAGTTGATCCACCATCGTGTTGATGGTGTCTTTCAGCTCGAGGAACTCGCCCTTGACGTCGGCGGTGATCTTCTTGGTGAGGTCGCCGTTGGCGACGGCGGTCGTGACGTCGGCGATGTTGCGGACCTGGGCCGTCAGATTGCCGGCCATCAGGTTCACGCTGTCGGTGAGGTCCTTCCACGTGCCAGCGACACCCTCGACCTGGGCCTGGCCGCCCAGCTTGCCCTCGGTGCCGACCTCGCGGGCCACGCGGGTTACCTCGGAGGCAAAAGAGCTGAGCTGCGTCACCATCGTATTGACGGTGGTGGCGGTCTTGAGGAACTCGCCCTCGAGCGGGCGACCCTCGATGTCGAGGGCCATGGTCTGCGAGAGGTCGCCCTTGGCGACGGCACCGATGACGCGTGCCGTTTCGCTTGTCGGGTGCACGAGATCCGAGATGAGTGCGTTCACCGACTGGACGGCCGCCTGCCAGGAGCCGCCAACATCGCCGAGCGAGGCCCGCTGCGAGATCCGCCCCTGCTTGCCGACCACCTGGCTCAGGCGGTCCAGCTCGTCCGCCATCCGCTGGTTCATCGCGATCACCTCGTTAAAGGTGTCCGCGATCTTGCCGTCCACACCCGTCAGGTCGGGCGGCATGCGGTAGGAGAAGTCCCCCCGTCGCAGCGCCATCAGCCCGTTAAGCAGATCGGTTTTGATACTGGTTTGAACAGGGACCTGCTGCTTGTGCATTCGCGTTCTCCGGTTGCGCCGGCATGCGCCGGCCCACCATGGCTCGACACGAGACGTCGCGGGGCTGGCCCGCGCCCGGTCAGGTTCCATCTGGAGGGAGAGTCAAGGTGCGTACCGGGACCCGGCGCGCCGGCAAGCCCGGCGTGCGGAGAGACCGCTTCATGCGCTGGTTTTTTGGATTAAGAGACCACTACGTATGCATCCTGCACCCGAAGCGTGACTTATAACCAATGGCGCCGCGAAAGTAAAGCGGGGGACTGGAACTCGGATGGCACTTGTGCTGTAATAGGGAGGCGGACCTGCACTGATGCTCCTCGGTCCGCGTTGCCCGTGCCGGCGGCTTGATCATCGCGGCTTCTCGGGTTGCCTGAGTAACGGCCCCATGTTCCGGGGAGACGTTGCCGCTTCCGGGTTCTCCCGGCGGAGAACGCCGGTCAACGGCGCAGGTTTATTGGCCAGCCGTGCCCTCGCCACGGTCCCCTGCCCGGGGGCGCCGACCGGGCGCGGCGTTTCTGACGTGCGGCTTTCAGCAGCGTGACGAGTTGACCGACCAGACGCTCTCACCATCCCTGCAGGAGTTCATCTCCCGGCACATCGGCTCCGTCGTGCAGGCGGAACTGCTGCTGCTCGCGCAGGGGAGCGCGCCCCGCCGATGGAGCGCTGCCGAGATCGCGGCGGAACTGCGCGTCGAGCCGGCGGGAGCGCGCAGCCAGGCGGACGCGCTCTGCAGCCGCGGCCTTCTCCGCAGCACGGGCGAGAGCGATCCGCGCTATTGGTACGAGCCCTCCTCGGACGAGATCCAGCAGGGGGTGCTTGAACTGGCCCGGGCCTACCCGGACCGCCGCGTGAGCATTATCAGTTTCATCTACTCGCGGCCGCCCGATCCGCTGAAACTGTTTGCGGACGCCTTCCGCATCGTGAAGGACAAACAAAATGGCTGAAGCCGTCTACCTGCTGTGCGCGCTGACAAGCCTGACCTGCGGACTGCTGCTGCTCCGCGGATACTGTCGGACGCCTCAGCGGCTGCTGCTCTGGAGCGGTCTGTGTTTTTGCGGCCTGGCCCTGAGCAACGGGCTGCTGTTCGTCGATCTTGCCGTCTGGCGCGATGTGAATCTGACGATGTTGAGGAACATTACGGCGCTGGTCGCAACGGCGCTTCTGCTGTTTGGCCTCGTGTGGGAGACCGACTGAATGATCGCGCTTCGAACAACCAGGGAGCGTGCCCGATGAACGAATTCGTTTCCGGCGCGATCATGATGGGCAGCTTCGTGGCGGGCCTCTTCTTCCTGAAGTTCTGGAAGAAGAGCCATGACCGGCTGTTCCTCATGTTCGGGATCGCCTTCTGGATTCTCGGCCTCAACCGCATCGCCATGGTGTTCACACACCAGGGCGACGAAGTGCGCGTTTATCTCTATCTCATCCGACTGGCGGCCTACGTTCTGATTCTGTTCGCCATCATCGACAAGAACCGTCGCCCGCCGAAGACGCCGGAGCCATAGCCGCTGTCGTGAGCATCGCGGAGCACCCGGCCGCGAAAGGGTGACCGCTCAAACAGCTTCGCACGGATCGGTCCATCACGCCTGGACAGCCGGGACAATGATTCCCGAGCATCGCGGAAGGTCCACCACAATCGATCGTCCCTCGACCAGAAGGCGCGCCGTCCGCGCCTCGCCCGGATTGACGACGATGAGACGGTCGCCGCGCCGGGTCGCGTGTACGCCCCGGGTGAGCGGCAGCACCGGGATTTCGACGCCGAAGTGCCGGTGCACGGCCAGAATCGCTTCACGGCTCGGCGCGCATCCCAGCACCATGAGCGTGCCCTTGCCGCGTTTCTCGATGTAGCCGGTGGTGTACGTCCGGCCCAGCGAGAGGTTCCAGAGCCGCTGCTGATCATCGTCGCTCTGGATGGCGAGCTGTTTCGCGGTCATCGGCGTTCCGGGTGGCTTGCGGTAGTGGAATACCGGGCGATTGGAGACGAATCCCAGCGAGACTTCGAGGTTCGATGCGCCGGGATGACTCGTGCCGTCCGGACGCGGGCAGCCGGGCAGCAGGCGCTGGAAGAGCACCAGGTTGCCGCCCTGCTCGACGTACCGCCACAGGCGCTGCGGCTGCTCGATCTCTCCCGCGGCCAGCAGCAGGCGCGGCGGCGCGAAATCGCGGTCCACGTCGATCCAGTCGTACTCGATCCCCATGTCGTGGAGCACCGCGTAGAGAGGATCGTCCGCATCCTTCTTGCGGATCTGCGCGGTCTGGTGGTAGTGCCAGGACCACGTCACGCCGCACGAGGCGTGCGGCGCCGGCGCATCCCGCAGTGCCTCGAACCAGCCGACGGCCTCGCGGAACGCCTCCGCCAGCTCGGGCCGGACGACGCCACGTTCGTTGATGGGGGCGCGATACCAGTTGTCGCGATCGACCAGCATGTACCAGTTCCAACCCTTCACGCCGCTGGCCAGCGCCGTGATCGCCGTCAGGCGGTAGTGGTCGGGCGTGTACTCGCGGTTGGGCATCCCGTGCCAGATGCCGCTCCCGAACTCCGCAAGGTACGGGTTCGGCGTGACGGCCCGCAGCAGCCGCAGACGCTCCCGGTAGTAGCGGAAGTCCTCCCGGCACTCGTTGGTCGGGTACGGGTCGATGCCGTAAAAGTCAGCCACCTCCGCCAGGTCGCGCCAGTGCTGGGCGTCCACGCCCGGCCAGGTGTTCAGCAGGATGGGGAGCGCGCAGCCGTTCCGGCGGAACTCGGCGACGACCCAGCGGGCGTAATCCGTCGCCAGGTCGTAGCGGTACTGGCAACTGTCGCGGTAAGGGCGGTCTTCAAACAGCGGCGTCAGGCTGGGGAAGGGTTCGTTGAACTCGCCGTAATCCGTGCCCCAGGCGGCGTTCAATTCCGCCACCGTGCCATAGCGCCGGCGCAACCAGTCGCCGAACCCCTGGTCCTCGCCGTAGAAGTGAGGCATGGGGTCGATCTCGTTATCCGCCTGCACCGCGATAATGAGCTTTCCGAAGTACGGGCGGAGTTCCTTGAGAACTGCTTCAATCCAGCGGGAGGCCTTGCGCCGGAATTCGGGGTGCCCCTTGTGGTAGGACGCCGCGTGGTCCGGCACGCCGAGATTGCGCCACTCTGCATAATAAAAGGGGCCCGGCCGGGCGAGCACCTTAAAGCCGCGGGCGTCAACTTCCTTGAGAAATGCGTGCAACTGTGAGAAGTCGTACACGCCTTCCCGCACCTCGTGCAGGTCCCACATCACGTAGGTTGCCAGGATCTTGGCACCGAGGCCGCGAGCGGCGTCGAGCACCGCGTTCCAGTAGCGGGGCTGAAGGCGCCCATAGTGCACTTCGCCCCCGATCATGGAGTACTGACTAAAAAGGTCCATCCGCGTCTTTCTCGAACAGACTGAGGGGTTCGCCGATACGTCTGCCGTTTTTATAGCGAAAGCGCCCGTTTTCGCCAGCCCTCTCATGCCGCGGGGGTACGGAGGTCGGACAATGTCAATTCACAAGGCCTCCTCCGCGCGACTCCGGCCGACGAGGCTCGCGGAGAGCAGCGCTCTTGCTCGGCGCATCGGGACGTTACAATGTGCCGGGCCGAACACAGCACGTGAACCGGGCAGGAGAGGACAGACATGTTGACGCCAGAAGAGGTGCGTTTCTTCCACGAGAATGGTTACGTCCGGGGCGGCAAGCTGCTCGAGCCGGACGAGGTCCGTACGCTCCGCGACCGCCTGGACGCGGTGCTCGCCGGGCAATCAGACACCGGCGGAGCGGTGGAATACGCCGCCACGATCGAGAACAAGGATCCGGCGCAGGGCGGCGTTCTGCAGGTCGTCAATATCTGGAAGCAGGACTCGCTTTTCCGCCGGCATCACAGCAATCCCAGGCTTGTCGCGATGGGGCGGCAGCTCACGGGTTCGCAGACGCTGCGGATCTTCCATGATCAAATCCTGAGCAAGCCCCCGCGGCTCGGGCGCCCCGTCAACTGGCACCAGGACTATGGTTACTGGCAGATGGTGACGCCGCCGGACCTGGTGACGTGCTGGGTGGCCCTGGACGACGCGACGACGGCCAACGGCTGTATGCAGGTGGTGCCCGGCAGCCATCGATGGGGACTGATCGCCAGCAACACGAATCTCGGCGACGACGATCCCGAGGCGATCCTCAAGCAGGCGGTGCCGCCGCCGGGGGAGAGCATCGTGAAGGTGCCGATTGAGCTGCCCGCCGGCCACTGCATGTGGCATCACTGCCTCACGCTGCACGGGACGGACGTCAACCGCACGGACCGTCCGCGCCGGGCCGTCATCACGCACCTGATGCCCGGCCACTGCCGCTACGATGCGAAATTCAAGCACCTGATGGCGCAGTACGCGGAGGCCGGGGGCCTGCGCGACGGCGACGTTCTGGAGGGCGAGCACTTCCCGGAAGTGTGATGAACATATGCCCGTGTGCTATCGGCGGCCCATGCTGTCCGTCCGCACTCACGGTATGAGTGATCCGACCACGGCCGACGAGCGGAGCGGCGCCCGCATCAGCGCGGGGTCAGCCCGTCCGGCGTGATGCGGAATTGCAGCGTACCGTCGGTCTCTTCGCCGGCTGCACCCCGGCGTGCCGCCATTGCCTGTGACCAGAACGTCTGGTTCTCGTCCGACGTTTTCAAGTCCGGCCAGTCGGCGTACGCGTCGCGTACCGTCTCGTCGTTGAGGTAGTGGATGTAGAAGGTGCGGCGCAGCTCGGGCGAACGGTTCTCCGGCGAGCCGTGCACGAGAGCGACGTGATGGAACATGACGTCGCCGGGCTCGAGCTCGAGCGGCACCGCCCCCTGCAGGTACCAGCCCTGCTCAGCCACGAGCGTGTCCACGTCGACGGTTCCCCTGCGGTGCGAACCGGGGATTGCCCAGAGGCAGCCGTTCTCGCGCGTCGAGGGCTCGAGGTAGACGTCGGTGTTGAAGTTGGGGATGGGGTGCGTTTCGGGACGTCCCTTGCCGGGGTGGCCACCGCTGCTCCAGTACAGGTAGGGGATGTCCTGGTGCCAGCGCACCTCCGCTCCCTCGTGTGGCAGTTTCACCACCACGTTCCCTGCCCGCGGCCAGAAGGGGCGCTGCAGAACCTGCCAGGCCGGCGTCAGCAGGCGGGGCGACATCGCCACCTGGGCGAAGACGGGGTCCTGCGTGTAGCCCCGCTCGATGCGATGGAAGCTGTACGCGCCGTCCGGCTTTTGCCGGTAGACGTAGTGATCCTCGTTGTGCTCGATCCAGTCCTTGCTCAGGTGCTTGCAGTTGTCGAAGTAGCCGGGCCGGCCGATTTTGGCGATTGCGTCGCGCTGCAGGCGGTCCACCGCGCTGCGCAGCGCCTCGATGTCGCGCTGCGGCAAGAGCCCGCGCATGATCAGATAGCCATTGTCATGGAAGAACCGCACCTGGTCCTGGGTCAGCATGTTTTTTTCGCCCCGCAATCAGCCCGAACGTGGAATGAACAACCGCCCGCGAGCGTACGAAAGCGCGGTAGGGGAGTCAATGCGCACCGCACGAGAGCGGAGGGGTCACTCGCGTGAGTCAACCGACGTGCGGGAATCGAGGGAGCCGGATCGCACCAATGCCGCGGGTCGCGCCGACGACTCCGCTTCCCCGTAGGGGTGGCCGCCGCGTGAGACCTCAGTCCAGCGTGTGCCTTCCCCACGAGTGGCCGGTGAGGGCTTCGCCGGTGCGGGCGAGGATCTCCTTGTAGCCGGGGTAGCCGCCCTTTTCGGCGAAGGCTTCGAACATCGCGCGCCGGCGTTCGGTGGTCGAGCCGATCGCTTCGGCATCGTTGTAGTCGCTGGCGATGAAGCCACCCTCGGGGGTACTCCAAGCCTCCAGGAGGCGGTGGGCCTCCGCGCGGATGTCGTCCAGCGTGCCGCGGACGAGCGTGGACTGCGTATCGACGATCGACTCGAAACAGATCCGCCCGCGGTAGCGACGGCCCATTTCCTCGATGCCGACAACGTTCGGCTGCTGGGCATTGACGACTTCGAGGCCGCAGTCGATCAACTCTTCGAGGATGTCATTGATCTTGCCGCACGAGTGCATCCACGTGTGGACGCCGGCGGCCTTGATCTCGTCGAACCAGCGCTTGTAGTGCGGTTTGAAGAACTCGCGGAACAGCTTGACGCTGATGAACGCGCGATCCTGCATGCCCCAGTCGTCGGCCATGGCTGCCGCGTGGATCCGGCCGCCCGCGATCTGCGCGCACCGCCGGAACACGCGCAGGTGATGGTCGAGGATGCGTTCGATGATTTCGTGCATTTCGGCGGGGTGCACGTAGAAGTCCAGCAGCGTCTCGCTCATGCCGTGCAGCATGTGGAGCCTCTCGAAGATGCCGTGCCCGAAGCAGAACATCACGAACCGGTCGTCGGCGCCGGCGAGCTGCTGCTCGAAGTCCCGGTAGCGCTCCGGCGCGTCGGGGTCGGGCCAGCGGTAATCCTTGAGCAGCGCGAGGTCCTGCAGGGGATGCCCGACGACCTGGCCGGTGTTGCGCACGCCGGTCCGCTCCCAGCCGCAGCCCCACTCGTCATCGAGGCGGCCTTCGAACGCCCACGACCAGCCGGTGGCATCGTGCGTCCACACGTCGTAGCAGTCGTTGACGCCGACCACGTCAAACTTCATGGGCAGGCGCGGCGGTTTCCGGAAAGTAATGGCACGTTCGACGACTTCGCGGCGGGTCATT
Organism: uncultured Planctomycetales bacterium; assembly: GCA_964548565.1. GTDB lineage: Bacteria > Planctomycetota > Phycisphaerae > UBA1845 > PWPN01 > CAYLLT01. Next base: position 29,790 of record CAZJTF010000012.1, read on the forward strand.
GGTTTGGTCCGTGGTCAGTGGTCAGTCGTTATGTCCGCTCTTCAGTCATCCGTGGTCAGAAGTCGTGCAGCATCCAGCGACTGACGACCGATGACGGGTACCAGACTATTCATACCGGCCGTACGTGCGTACCGTGTCGAGCACCTCGCGATAGGTCTCGAGCGTCACGCCCGGGGGCACCGAATGGTCTGAGTGATAGATGTAGGCCTTGTAGGGCATCGTGGCCGCCAGCTTCGTGCGGACTTCGTGTCGGATCTGCTCCAGGTCGTTGGTGTCGAGAATGCGGGCGTCGATGTTGCCACAGTAGCCGAGGCGCTCCTTGTACTTCGGCGCCAGCTCGCGCACGTCCATGCCCGCCTTCGCCTCGACCGGGTTGATGAAGTCCACGCCGGATGCCATCAGGTCGTCGAGCAGCAGGCGGATGTCGCCGTCAGAGTGCAGCAGCACCGGCATGCCGCGCTTGTGGAACTCGTCCATCAGCCGCTTGTGATAGGGCTGCACGAATTCGCGGTAGTGCCGGGGGCTCATGAACGGGCCGGTATTGTAGGCGATGTCGCCGTACACGAACGCACCGTCGCACACCATCCCTTCGGCCTCGCACATTTCGAACATCTTCACCGCGACGTCGATGTACGTGCTGAAGATGTCGTGAATCCAGTCCGGATGCTTGATCATCGACCGCAGCATGATCTCGTGGCCGAGCACATCCTTGATCATCTCGATCGGCTCGACCGTCGCGAAGCAGACGTAGCGGTCGGCGGCCCGAGCCCGCTTGTACAGCGGCCAGAACTCGTCCCACCGGATGCGCTCGCGCGAGGGCGTCATCAGGTGTTTGACCTTCGCCCACTTGTCGGGGTGGTCGATCGTGAACGAGACGTGTTCGGGCACGCCCATCTTGTGCTTCCACCAGCGGAGGACGGCCCCGTTGCTGTCGCGCTGCAGCACCCACTCCTGCGTTTCTTCGAGCACCTCCGGCGGGGTGAACTGCAGGCGGAAATCAGGCCACGCGACCTCCACCATGTCCATGTCGAAGATTTCCCAGATGGTCTCCGACTGCTGGCAGGGAGCGGTGTCCCAGTCGAACCGCGCCTCCCGGTGGGCAAACGGCTTGCCGAGCTGCTCGCGGAATGCCTTCTCCGTCTCGAACCAGAACTTGTCGAAGATCGGGACGCGGTCCGGCTGCCGGTGCGCGAGCGTGCGGGCGACGCGCTCCCGGGATGTCATCGTTGTGGTCGGCATGGATGCACTCTCGAGAAACCACTCAGTCCGCAGGGCGGACGCTCAAAGCTGACCGTTGGAACAAACTCAAATGTGCGTCGGTGTCAGCACCAGGTCACAGGCAGAGGCGGCGGGCGACCTCTGCGCCTGTAGCGGCGTCGCGCCCGTACCCGTCGGCACCGATCTGTTCCGCGTACTCCTGCGTCACCGGCGCGCCGCCCACGATCACCCGGGGCGCGGGCGACAGCTCCGACTTCACGTGCCGGACGACGTTGCCGATCTCGGGCATCGTCGTGGTCAGCAGCGCGCTGACCGCGACCAACTGCACGGGACGCTCGCGGCAGGCCCTGACAAACTTCTCGGGCGCCACGTCGACACCCAAATCGACCACTTCGAAGCCGGCGCCTTCCAGCATCGTGGCCACGAGACCCTTCCCGATATCGTGCAGGTCACCCTTGACGGTGCCGATCACCGCCGTGGCGCCGGCGCGGACGCCTTCGCGGGCCAGGTGCGGACGAAGCACGGAGAGACCCGCCTTCATCGCCCCGGCAGAGACCAGCACCTCCGGGATGAAGTACTCGCACTCGCGGAACCGCCGCCCGACCTCGCTCATTGCCTCGAGCAGCCCCGTGTGAAGGATGTCCCGGGGTGAAACCGAGGCGTCCAGCGCCGCCTGGACGAGGCGCGGCGCAGCCTCTTCGTCGCCGTTGATGATGGCCTGAGCGAGATCCTGCAACACCGGTTGTTTCTCCGCGAGCGCTGTCCGGCCCACCTGCCGTCCTGACGGATCGATCTGTCCCTGGCGGTGGAGGTGACCCGCACAATGTACCGCACTTCGCTGCGAATACAACGCCTCGGCAGGCTCTCGGACGCCGGGTACATTCCCCAGTCGCACGCCAGCGCCGAGGTACCGCCGGATGCCCCGATTTGCGGCGCGTTGCCCGACTGCTATAGTGAACCACCCACTTACGGCCGGGTTCGGGACGGGTTCTTGACAGTTACAGGCGCTTGCAGGAGAGGGTTGCCTATGGTCAGTGATCAGAACGTTCGGCAGTACCGAGAGGAAGGCTACACGCTGGTCCCGGAGCTGCTCGACCGCGCGGAACTCGCGGATTTCACACAGTTCATCAACGCGTACGTCGAGCGGGAGGTTGCCAAGGGTCGCCGCCCCGAGCATCTCGACATGCCGCACCTCTCCGAGCCGGGTTTCCTGGACTACTGCGGTCGGCCGGCCATTCTGGATGCTGTCGAGAAGCTCATCGGACCTAACGTCGTGCTTTTCGCCAGCCACATTATCTGCAAGGCGAAGGGCGACGGCCTGGAGGTGCCGTGGCACCAGGATGGGATCTACTGGGACCTCGAGCCGATGAACGTGATCACGCTCTGGCTGGCGATCGACGAGTCTACGGAGGAAAACGGCTGCATGCGCGTGATCCCCGGCACCCAGGACATCGGGCCGCTCGAGCACGTCGAGATCGAGAATCCCCAGACGAAGGTGCTGCACCGGGGTATTCCGCCGGAGCGATTCGACGCTGCGAAGGCGGTGAATTGCGTGCTGCCCCCGGGCGGATGCTCGTTTCACGCCCCGTACCTGATTCACGGGTCCCTGCCGAACACGTCCACAAAGCGCCGGTGCGGCTACACGATGCGGTTCATGCCGCCGGAGACGAAGCTGCTGCGCGATGGCCCGCTCTCCAAATGGTTCAAGGACCACAAGTTGTTCCTGCTGCGCGGTAAGGACACGCGGGGCATCAACACGTACGCCAACGTGTAGAGGCCGGCATTCCGGCATTCGGTTATCATCCGCACTCCCCCGCGGTCTCCGGTGACGGCGGACGGTTGTGCATTCAGCGACAGGGATTCGCCAGGAGGAGCCGTGGCCAGGATTGTGCATCGACCGACCGGGTGGAACACGTGGGACTTCCGCGGGTTCAATCGCCTGGTGTTCCTGCGGGGCGGGGCCACCGAGATCACGATTCAGTACGCGATCTGGGACGAGCACGTGCCGCCGCCGACGCCCGACAGCCGCCAGCTCGGCAAGCTTCATGACACGTTCCGCTGGAGTGACGTGCGGGTGCTCGGTGAGCACGCGCCGCTGGGCCTGCCGGCCGTACTGACGTTCACCGCCGGCGGCACGGATTACCGTGCGGAAGCGGTTGAACGCGACGGCGGCCTGCGACTGACGGTGATGCCGCTGGCGGAGACGAAGCACCGCGTCGTGTTCATGCTCGTATCGCCCCACGGCGAATCGCCCGCGATCACAGCGCATGGCAGCACGTTCGCCGGCTGGCGCATCGACTTTGACGGTGCGGGCTGGCCGCGTGACTATTTCCTCAACATCGCGGAGCCCTATGCAGTCGGCGAGCCCGGTCGCCCCGCGACGATCGCGGTCCGGCCCGCCCGCGGCCCGGCGGCGGTGCCTTCCGAGAGCGCCCCCGTCCGCTCCATGAGCGGCGACGGCGCGATGGTGGACGCGCCCTCGGCGATGATGCAGGCGATCTGCTGGAACACGCTCTATGACACACGGCGCCGCCTGGTGTCCTCGCCGGTGAGCCGCGACTGGTGCTACGACTGGAAGGGCGTGCTCGTCTTCTGCTGGGACACCTTCTTCGTGGGAGCGATGACCGCCGCCGAATCGCCGCAGCTCGCCCGGCTCAACTTCGAGGCGGTGACGGCCGCCATCGATGAACTCGGGCAGGTGCCGAACTACTACATGGCCCACGGCGCGGTATCGAAGGATCGTTCGATGCCGCCGCTGGGGGGCTGGATGATCTGGAAAACGCAGGCGCTCGCGCCGGACCTCGACTGGCTGCGCCCGACGTACGCCCGCCTCCGCAAGTGGCACGCGTGGTGGATGAAGCACCGTGACGGCAACGGCGACGGACTGCTCGAGTGGGGCAGCGACCCCGTGCCGCGTTACGAGTTCCCGCAGCTCCTGCCGTACAACCCGTCGCTGCAGTACACCGCCAAGTGTGCGATGTACGAATCGGGCCTGGACAACTCGCCGATGTACGACGACGTACCGTTCAGCCGGCAGGCGGAACGCGGCACGTTTGAACTCGCGGACGTCGCGCTCAACAGCTACTACGCGATGGAGTGCGAAGGCCTGGCTGCCATGGCGGATGCGCTCGGGCGACCGAAGGAGGCGCAGGCGTACCGGCGTGAGTGGGAGGAGATGCGTCGGCGCGTGAATGCGACGCTGTGGGACGAATCCCGCGGCATCTACGCCAACCGGCACTGGGACGGGCGTTTCTCCGACCGGATCTCGCCGACGTCGTTCTTCCCGCTCATCGCGGGCCTGGCCAGCCGCGAGCAGGCGGAACGGCTCATCCGCGAGCACCTGCTGAACGAGGCGGAGTTCTGGGGAACCTACGTGGTTCCGGCGATCGCCCGCAGCGATCCGGCATTCGGCGACAACGATTACTGGCGGGGGCGCATCTGGGGGCCGTTCAACTTCCTCGTCGCCGAGGGGCTGCGGCGGTACCGATTCGACCGCGAGGCCTCCGAACTCGCCCGCAAAGGCCTCGACATGTTCATGGCCAACTGGCGGAAGGACGGCGGCGTCTACGAGAATTACAACGCGGTGACCGGCGAGGGCGGCGACGTCTGGAATGCGGCCCGCCTCTATCACTGGGGCGGACTGATGGTCTACATCGCGCTGGGGGAGTTCATCGACCTCGAACCGGCCGGCTGGCTCCGCATCGGCTCGCTTGAGTTCCCGGACGCGGCGGTGCGCGACGTTCACGTTGGCCCTGACCGCTACGACATTGAACTCGGTGCGGGCGTCCGCGTCCGCCGCAACGGCGAGCTGTTCCTGGAGTCGACCTCCCGGGCGATCGTCCGCCTGCCGCTGGGGAGCGCGGCGGATCGGCAGGTTGAGATCACTGCGGCCGGGGCGGGGCGGGTTGAGCTGCGCGGGGCAGGGATGGTTACATCGCGTTCTGCCCGTATCAACGTTGCCGGTGAAATCGCACCACAGTTGGAAGGGGACGCTCTGGTCTACCGGTGGAAGTGAACGGACAGGATCCTCAGGTTCAACCCAGCGGCATCAGATTGCCCCCGCAGACCGGGCACTTCATGGACCAGCCTCCCTCCTCGTTGAAGGCGGGGAGCCACTGGCCCTTGCCCATCTTGATCTGCTCGGGCTGTCCGTCCGAGTCGTATTGAAAGGCGACGTCCTGGACTCCGTGAGCCGGACAGGACCATCGCAGGTTGACGTACATCTCGTCCTTGCCGCACTTCGGACAATGTTTGGGGCCTCGCCCCGCGTTCTGCTCGGCTACGTTATCGCAGGCGAGGCACTTCCATTGCACCACGAAGTCGGTGGTCTTCCGCGTGACAGGCGTGATCACCGGGTTCTGTCGCCTGTATCCCCAGTAGCCAAGGCCTGCCGCTGCGATCAGGATGACTGTCGCAAGGACGGCGAGCAACCGTTGTCTGCGGACTTCCTGCGGGGTTTCTGCATCGTTCATATTCAGGGCCCGAACACCGGCTTACCGGTCCACCAATAGAGCTTGGATGGAGCAAAGTTGTAGTGAGGAGTGCTCTTCTCGTAAATGCAGAAGTAACAGCCTCCGCGCTCGCAGTCCGCGTAGGGGCCTGACCTCAAGCGGGTCTGGAGCTGCAGCACGGTCGGCACCCGCTGCACCGTGCCATCGATCGCCACCATGTTGATCCTGCCCAGATGCCGCGCGGTGAGCCAGGTCGGGCCGGAGTACCATGAACGCGCCCCGTCATCCCACACCAGCCGCCCTCCGTCGCGCCAGGGCTGCGCCTCGCCCTGTCCGAGGGGGGCATTGGCCAGCCTGTCGTCGGGACCGACTTCCGCCATCAGGATGGTGTTCCCGGGGCGCTTGGGAGCATGGGCGTCCATGTTGTAGGCCGGGCGCTTCGTGTGGCCGCCGGTGAAATGCCGGAACAGGTAGTTGAGCGCATAACCGCAGCTCGGGACGGGGATGTTCGCGTACCAGATCTCCGGTCGAGGGGGACGCTGTTTCCGGACTGCCTTGAAATCAAACTGGTTGCGGAAGGGGTCACCGGGGCAGACAAGAGCGTTCGGGTCCTTGAGGTATTTGGGGAACAGCTTGTAGAACCAGAGGTTAGACTTCGGCGCGGCATCATTGGGGCGAAAGTCCCAGTCGTACTCACTCCAGAGTGTCCAGGGGAGGTACCCCTTGTGGTCATTCTGGTACATATGGAGCGACATGTAGATTTGCTTGGAATTGGATGCACAGGCGACTGCTGCTGCCTGTTTCCGGGCATTCTGAAGTGAAGGCAGAAGCACGGAGACCAGGAGCGCGATGACTGCCACCACGACGAGCATCTCGATCAGCGTGAATGCCCGCACGACGCATTTGGGCACAGGTTTGAACGGCATGACCCACCCTGCAAAAAAGAGATGATTGCGCACCTGCTCCCGTACTGCCTCTTCGCCGAGCGCCCGGATCGGATCGATATGACGACTCCCCTGCCACGATCAGGGTTGTCGCGTACTTATTCTAGTGTGCCACGTAGTTCAGCATCGCACAAGCGGCACCGGGCACAAGGGAGCACCTGATTTCAGCAAAACTGATTGCGGCGTGGCACCGCCGCTGCCGGGGCAACCACGCCCCCGCAGTTCTTTGGAATCAGCCGCAGGCCGGACTGGCGAGGAGATCGCCGCTGATGCATCGCTGGAAGAGGCCGAAATCCGACTGGTCCACGTCGCTATCGCCATCCAGGTCGGCGTTGCCGCAGCCCGCGCCGGGGGCATCCCCGGGACCGGTCATGCACGGATACATGTGCTCGAAATCGAGGTCGTTCACCTTCCCGTCGCTGTTAAAGTCGCCCGGCACCGAATGCGGCCCGCTCAGCGCGAGCGTGTAGTACGCATCCTGCGTGTTGCCCCGCCAGAACTGGATGTTGAAGTCGGTGACCTCCTGGAAACGGTACCAGATCTGTCCGGAGTGCTCGATCCGCAGAACCATGATGCCGTTGGCGACGCCGTAGGTGTGCCGGATGGTGTCGCTCGTGAAGGGATTGCGCGGCAGGTGGGCGTAGCCGTCCGCATCGGTCGTGAAAAAGAGATCGGGCGTGTTATCGATCGTTTTGCCGTACCACCCCGGTCCGCTGACTGCCTGGTAAACCCGTACGCTCGCGGCTCGTCGTGGAGCACCGTTGGCGTCGGTGATTCGCAGGTGATTGCGCTGCGGCAGGTCGTTGATGTACACGCCGATATTGCAGGGCGCGTTGTAGTTGCCGCACTTGGCCCGCTTTCCGGCAATCAGGTTCAGGGCGCCGGCGTCGTACTCCGACCAGCCCTGGTCGTGGCCGCCGGACATCATCTTGCCGTACGTGTTGTAGTGCAGCACCTCGCCGAACGCGATGAACGGCATGTACGAGCTGCCCGCCACGTATGTCGATCCCTCATAGATCTGCACGGAGTGATGTGACGACGTGTTGTGAACGTCGAAGCCGTAGGTGTCGATGAGGTAGCGCGCGTGCCCGAGCTCGTGCAGCAGCGAGCCTTCATAGTAGAACGGGTTGCTCATGGCCGTGGAGGTGTGATTGCTGTACATCCCGCCTGGCAGCAGCGACGCGGGGAAGCCCCACATCATATCCACCGTGCGGTCGGAGAGGTCGGGGTTGTTCGTGGCGAGCCCTCCGTTGAGCGGCAGGGCCCTGTCCGGCACGATCACGATCTTGTCGATCCGCACGCGATCGATGACGCCGTTCGGCGTGGTCGGGTAGATGGCCTGGGCGCTGAACTGGTTCCAGAACCGCATCTGCCGCTGCGCCCAGTCATCCCACGAGCCGGAGCCGATCCCGGGGAGCTGCGGCTGATACTGGGCGAAATAGTCGTAGACCGACTGCTCGACCCAGAAGCCGACGATGATGCCGTCCGTCCGGTCCTCGATGCTGTTGTTCTGCTCGCTGCGTTCGGGAACCAGGCCATCGGGGTCCACCGTGAACCGAACAGTGTGCGGGCCGGTCTGCCACGTCCACGGCTGCGAAACGACGCGATCCTCGCCGGGGCTCAGGCCGCTGATCGTGCCGGTAGAGACGGTCGCGCCGTCGATCTGCCAGCGATAGCCAGCGGACGCGACGGGCACGGAGCCCAGCAGCCGAACGTGCGCCTGGAACGTAACGGGATCACCGGCGGCCGGCGTGTTCTTCGCGGCGTTATAGTCGTACCGCGGCAGTCGCTCGATGAAGCGGACATCGAGGTCCGGCGTCTGGGCGCTGACCGTAGCGACCGCGGTCAGCACGCACGCGAAAAAGACAGTGACCGCGCTGTTGCACATCATCGGGGCCCTCCGTCACCAGTCAGACGTCGCAACCCGGCTTCGGGGGCAGGTTCGGCCCACCCCAGCAGTTCCAGAATACATCAAAATCCAGGCTGTCCACGTGCGAGTCGCCATTGAAATTCACATCCTCGCAACCAGCCGGCGGTGGCGTGAGATCGCCCGTGATGCACGCCTGAAAGTGCCCGAAATCTTCCTGGTCCACGTCGCCGTCCAGGTCGTAGTCGCCCGGCACCCGCGGCACCCGGTAGGCTGCGCGGATCTCGCTCGTCGGCGCTGTGGGAGAGGGGGCCGCATCGGCGTGCCAGACGATCTCGCCCAGGCTGTTGATCTGCGGCCAGCGATCGTCGTACGCGTTCTGCGTCACCTGCACGACGCTGCCGTCACGCCAGGCGTAGATTTCGAAATCGGTGCCGTCGAAGCCCTGCCAGACGACCCGCCCGGTGTTGTCGATGCGCGGGTACTGGTCGTGCGAGCTGTTGTTGGTGACCGCCGGCAGACTCCCGCCGGTCGCATTGGCGCTGAGGATCTCCCAGTCGGAACTGTTGGCACGGCCCATCCACACAACGACCCCGCTGTCGTTCACGTCGGGGTACCAGTCTTCGTACGTGTTGGTGGTGAGGCGAACGAGGTATCCACCGGTGGCGTTCGCGCTGTAGATCTCGCTGTTCGTGTTCGTATGCCACGCGTGCCAGACAACGCGTCCGGCGTTGTTGATGCGGGGATACTCGTTCTCGTAGGTATTGTTCGAGACGTTGACCAGGTCAGAGCCGTCGGCGTTCGCGCTGAAGATCTCCCAGTTGCTTCCGTCGTAGCCGGACCAGACAACCCGTCCCTGGTTGTTGATCTGGGGCCAGACGTCTTCGCGTGGATAGCCTGAGGCGGCCGAGTTGTTGGTGATCCGAACGATACTCGTGCCATCGACCTTCGCGCTGAAGATCTCGTAATCCTGCCCGTCGAACGAATCCCACACCACGGTCCCGTTGTCGTTGACCTGCGGGTGCCGGTCGTCGGTGTTGTTGTTTGTGATTTGCACGAAACCCGAGCCGTCGGCGTTCGCGCTGAAGATCTCGTAATCGCGCCCGTCGAATCCCTGCCAGACCACCCGCCCGGAGGCGTTGATCTGCGGATCCTCGTCGTGGAAGGCATTATCCGTCAGCCGTGTCAGGCGGCTGCCATCCGTGTTGGCCGACCAGATCTCGAAGTCGTTGCCGTCGGAGCCGTGCCACACGACGCGTCCGGCCGCGTTCAACCGGGGCTGCCAGTCGTCGTACCCATTCGATGTGACGGCCAGCGTTGACCCGGTATAGGGCTGCGCGGGTGGGGGCGTGCCGCCACGGGCGAAATCGCCATTGCTCTCGGGGTGGCTGTTGAAGTCCTGGATGTACGCCCACCAGTTGTTGAGGCGGGTCATGCCGTACTCGGTGATCGAACCGGGCGCGTGCGGGATGCGCGTGAACCACCACACGTGGTGCAGCCGGATATCGCCGTTGCCCCACTCGGTACGGTTCATCGACCGCTTGTAGTTGTTGATCTCGGTCGGATAGCCGGCGGGAAAGACGTTGAGCCAGTAGTCGGCGGTGCTGTCGACGTAGCGAACGTTGCCCCAGTCGTAATCGGAATCGCTGTTCGGTGCGAAGTGGACGTTCCCGCAGGCCGCCTTGCCGGGAAGCACCTTGTCGTACAGCGTGAACCGGTTCCAGGTATGCGTCTCCTGGGCAGACCAGCTCCCGTAGACATATCGGAGGATCGACTCCGTGCGATGCCCGAGGTCTTCGAGCATCTCGCCCACGCCACGCTCGTAGTTGAAGACCGAGATCACGAAGATGCGCGAGCAGGCCACCCGTTGGAGGGGCGGCGAATTGCACCAGTACCCGCCGCGACCGATCATTCGCGTCTCATAACCGCCGAAGTAGGGCCCGCTGTGGTCGAGCACTTCCTCGATTTCGCCGGAGTCCACCTTCCGCGCCAGGTCATAGTCCCGGACCTTGGCCTTGTAGTCGGACAGGTCGGGCGTGTGCCAGCCGCCGCCGGACAGACCGTTCAGGTAGGACTCGTCCGTGTAGCGGAAGCCATCCTCCTTGACGGGCCAGACGTCGGCATTGATGATCCGCCCGAGCCGGTAGTTGACCAGTCCGTGGCTCGAACCGGCGACGTCGCTGATGTACCCGCCCGTCAGGGTTGTGGGGTCGCTCCATCCCGCAACCGTGTGCAGCCGCTGGCTCTGACGGCTTTCAATGATGGGGTCGAAGTTGATGAGCAGGGTCCGCGGGTAAAGAGCCCGCGTCGGCTGTGCCGCGACGGGGGTCGTGCCGAGCGATATCAACAGAATCGCTCCCAGTCCGCGGGTCAGACGCTTCATCATGCCCTCCCAAACGGCATGTGGAGATGTTTTCAGTCGATCCTCTTCCGCAACTCGGCCCCGATTATACTCCCGGAGCCTCCCGGCTCAAAAAGGGCGTTTCGAGCCGGCATGCAGCAGCAAACGCCGATCTGCACGTTCCATCCAGCCGGACGGACTGCGCCGCCCACGCACGTAATCGGGAATTGCGAAATCGAAGATCGACAATCGCGCCCTCGTGCGCCCGGGCACGCAAGGTTACGGGCTGCTTTCGCTCCAAGAAGGAGCGTCAGGGCAGTGGCTCGATCCGCACCTGGAGCTGCGAGAAGCCGTCGATTTCGAAATGCTCAACCC
>CAZJTF010000013.1:0-40155 GCA_964548565.1 uncultured Planctomycetales bacterium
GGGGCGCTCCACCTTCGGGAAGGAGTTGCCGTCGGGCAGGATCTCCGGGTCGAGCCAGGTCGACTGGATCTGAGGAACCGGCAGGCCCGACAGCGCAACCATCTTCTCGCCTGAACTCGGCGTCGGGAGGAGCTTGGTCCGAACGAACAGGTCGAACGTGGCTGTCCCGGTCGGCGACATGTACGAAATCGCATCCGGCAGTGCCGGCAGGCCGTCGAGCACCCACCACGGCGCGTAGTTGATGTTGACCCGGCCGTTCACCTTCGGGCCGAACGTCTCGGTTCCGCTCGGAGGCGTGACCCAGTCGACGAGCGGGTATCGTGCCGCGATGTCGTCGCTGGCAGCGCTGCCTCCGTTGCGGTCATAGCTGAACGCGAGCTTGTAGCGCTGGGCCCACGTCGGCGCGAGGCTCGTCGGGATGCTGAGCAGCTCTTCCAGCGGCAGGGCTGTGAAATACTGATAGACGAGCTGGCCCCACGGCACGTCGAACCGGCCCTGCGGCTTATTGCCGTGAGCGACGTTCGCGCGGATGTCCCGCGCCGACTGGCCGGGGGAAGTCACCGTCCAGCTGGCGTCGAACGTGTCGCTGTCGAAGATCGGCATGTGGCCGTTGTCGAGCTGCTGCATCTGGCCGGCCGCGTTGCCGACCCCCACCGCCGCCCGGAGTGCCACCGCCCCGTTGGTTCCCGCGATCTGCACGGGCTCCGCGGCCGCCTGGGTGAGCGGTTTCTCGACGCCGGTCACGGCGTAGGTCGTCTGATTCAGCTTGCTGTCCGGGCCGTATCGCGTCACCAGCAGGAGCGAACCCGTCGTGGGGAACGCGCGGCAGGCACGGGCCTTCGTCGGCACGTCGGGGTTCTGCGTCTCGACACCGAGGTCGGATACGAGCACCGGGAACGGTGCAATCGGAAGCTTCTCGAGGTACGGGCTCGACAGCGTGTTTCCTCTTGGGGAGACCGCCAGCGGCAACCCGACCGTCTCGGTCGCCAGGTACTGCTGGTTGCCGGCAAAGTTGCCCAGGAGGTTGTGCTGAGCCGGCCGGGTCACATCCGAGGACAGTCCCGACGGCGGAAGAGACGCTTCGTCCTGTGCGAGCGGGAACAGCATCTGCCGCGAGAGCGTGCAGTGCCAGAACACAGGTGGACGCCCGGCAAGATCCTTGTGCCGCTGCAGGCTGGTGTCTCGGACGAGCCGGTCGCTCGCGCTGGGACGCCGCACCGTGCCGCCCTCGTCCGTGTACTTGTCACCTTGGACGTACCCGGGCCGGGCCCAGGCGTCGGCCACGTTCCCGAGGCCGGTCGGATGGAGTGTGTCCACGGCGACCGACGTGGTGATGACCTGCACGCCCCCGTTCGGCAGCAGGCGGTCGAGGTACTTGCGCTTCAGGACGATCGGTTCGCCATGGTTCCACGCGAGCGTCGTGTTGGCGACGTTGTAGATGAGCACGTCAGTGCGGGCGGTCGCGGGGAACTGGAAGGGGCCGCTCGTGGGCTTGAGCAGCACGTCGTCCGGGCGGCTGGTGATGACGATATAGCTGAATGGCGGGATGACCGCATTCGGGAAGACGGTCTCGAAGTCGAGATCCGGATACGCAGCAGGGGCGTACGGGTAGGTGACGGCCGGGGCAGTCTTGATGATGTTACCCAAAACGAAACCTGCCAGCCGGATGGGCGTATCGTACGGGTTGTACAGCTCGATCGCGTAAATGGACTCCGCAGTCGCCGGCTCCGCCCACTGGCTTGTGACGATCGGGTCGGGCTGCTGCACGATCTTGGCGTAGGCCTCGGTGATGTACGGCTGCTTCTCGACACCGATGGCCTCGACGAGCGGCGTCGCCGCGCCCGGGGGCCAGGCGAAGTAGCTGGGATTGTCCGCATGGTCCGGCGCCACGGTAATCAGGCCATCGCCGTTGCCGTCGCCGTTGTCTGCGAAGTCAATCGTGTTGACCGCCAGTTGAGCCGCCGTCTTGAGCTGCGCCTGCAGGTCGGGGGTCAGCGGTGCGATGTCGCTGCTGCCCGGGACGCTCGTGTGCTGGATCATCGCCAGGTAGTAGGCGGTGAGCTGGACCGCGCGGCGATACGAGGCCTGGTAGTACGTGATCGGGCTGCTCGCATCGGCCGGGTTGACGCGGAGCGTCGGATCGACCAGAACGTCACGCAGGCTGAACTGCGTGCGGAGGCCGCTGTCGTTGAAGGCCAGCGGGTTGTTCAGCACGTACGGGTGGCGACCGTACGCATCTCCCGGGAACTTCGTCAGGCCGAAGCCGTCGGTTGCCGGCGTCGTCGTATCCGGGTTGAGAATGTAATAGAGCGAAGCCGGAGCCGTGTTGAAAGCCGCGTTCAGAGTGACCGCGCCTGGACTTCCGGGCAGCGGGTCGTCGGGCGTGCCGTAGATATTGTCCGGGCCGGCCGAAGTGACCTGGCGCAGGCGGAGTTCGTCGCGCTGCGGACGGAGCACGTCGTCCGAGCTGATGGTTGTCAGCAGGTGTCGCCGGTCGTACAGATCGGTGCCGGCCTGGTAAGACCCGCTGGTGCGATCCGGACCCGGCTTGACACGGTTAGCCCACCAGTCCAGATCCTTTTCCTGGCCGGGAACAGTCTCGTCCACGAGACCCCAGTGGGGCGTGAGCGCGGTGAACCAGGACGGCGCGCCATTCGGAGCGCGGTAGCCCAGCGTGATCGGCAGAACGCGGCGGGCGTCGCCGGAGGAGAGGGTGCCGAGCTGCGCACTGCTGAGGCTGCCCGCCAGCAGGTAGCGCCGGCGAAGCTGCGATTCGGTGGTCGTGCTGAGATCCAGCGACGAGATCGTCTGCAGCAGCGAGGTGACGGAACTCGGCGTGTCGCTCGGATGCAGCCCCTGCGCCAGCAGCGACGGGTGCGTCATCGGGTCGAGGTGCACCATGCTGCCGTGCGGAATGATCCGCAGGAACATGTTGTAAGTCCCGCCGAACGCGCCGGAGATGCTCAGCGAGCTGTCGTTCGGCGAGTCAGGGATCCCGTCGCCGTCAGCATCGCCCAAGGGCGTACCGGGGTTCCGCCAAGATTGAAGAACCGCCTCATCTGTCCTGGGCGGCGTGAGCCCGTCCGTCACGGCGTCCTGTGCCCACGATCGGGCGTACCAGAGCAGAAGACCGGACGTGGACTCGGCGAAGGGTTCAGGACTCGCAACAAGCAGATCGCCGTTGCGCATCCGGTCGAACGGGTTGGCAGTGCCGCGCAGCCCGGGGAAGTCCGACGCATCTTCCATGACGGATTCGTCGCCGCTGCCCGGATGGCCGGGGATATGCCAGCCGCGGTTATAGGGCACGCCGTCGCTTCCGCGGATGTCGTCGCCGAGCTGATTGATGACTGGATCGAGAACGGCCGAGGCAACCGCCTTCATGTTATCGGCGGAGATCTTCTGTTCGGCCGTCTGCCGCTCGAAGCGGGCGACCACCAGGAGCGTGGAGCCGATGATGAACAGCATCGCCAGGACCCCCACGACCATCACGAGGACGGTCGCGCGTCGCTGGTTTCGCGATGGGGGTACGACACACATGGGGCACTCCTTCGACGTCAACCGGGAACCCAAGTCCCCGGATCGTATCCCGCTGTTCCGGCCGTCGATGGATCAGTCGAACGTGTGAACGATCGTTTCCTCGATCGGCCGTTCCAGCCCGGCTCCGGGGCCGAACGTCCGGATCGTGATCCGGAGGGCCCGGGGCCACCTCATCGGGTCCGTATAATTCCGCGGATCCGCTGAGGACGGGTAATTGTTCGGGTCCACCGAGAGTCTGGACCAGACCATCTGTCTCCCGGCCGGGACGGCCTGCCACCGGACGGGGGCCTGGGGCTGGGGTATCCAGTCAGTGCCGTCGTCCCGCAGCTGAACCTGATATGGACTGTCGTAGGTGTACTCGACTTTGAAGTCGCTGCAGCCCGAGAGGAAGTAACCGCTCAGCCGCTCGGCCGCGTCCACGGGTGGATGCAGATCGAGTATGGTCCGGCGGTCGGTCGCGTCGGGATAAAACAGGGCGCGAACATCCGGCGGTCGTGCCACCGGAGGCGCGTAGTTCAGGGGGGAAGGGCGGCCGCTGGTCACAGGCGCGCCTGGAGGTCCGCCAGTCCAGGAGCCGGATGTCCCCGAGAGCCAGAATCCCTGGTCAAACAGATACCAGGACCCGTTTTCAAAGCGATACCAGTTCAGACCGGGCCATCGCCAGAATCCATAGTCCGACGGACTGCCCGCCGCGGGGTAGCTGTAGTATCCCTGGCCGATATTGCCGAGGACGGTGTTCGGATCCGCCAGTGCTCCGGGCGTGTAGCAGACCGCGGGGTACACGTCGGCCTGACCCGTGAGAAACTCCACGTCGGTCGGCCAGATACTGCTCGTGAGCGGGTTGCCCGACTTGGGATAAATGCCGTCCTGGTTCTGCTGCGCAGGCGTCAGGGTCGTCTCCGGGAAGGAAACGACACGCCTGGCCAGGTGCCACTGGGCGGCGGGCATGTCCGAGGCGCCGGGCGATGCGCTGCCTTCGACACGGCGCACCGAGGTCGGGATGTACGTCCAGCCGGTGCCGGTCTGGGTGAGGGTCGCCAGATCGGCATGGCCGTACACCACCTGTACAGTATCCGAAAGGGGCACATGCTGGACGTTGGAGACAGGAGGGTTGCGGAACACGTACGGTTCCGCCGCCCGGTCCGTCAGCAGCATCAGGACGTCGGCACGGTGTTCGTCGGCCGTGCCGAGCGGACGGTTGGACTCGACATCTTTCTGATTCAGGTAGGCCTGGACGGTGACGCCGGCGATGGCCAGCACCGCGTGCGCCGACTGGTCGTCGCTTCCGGTCTGAATCTTGGCCAGGTCCGCGCGCATATGGCCGAGCGCCTGCCGGAGCTCGCGATAGGCCACGCTGTTGGCCTGGGCCTGGCTGCTGGACCGTCCCGCGGTGTTGAACACGACGCCGATCATCGTGAGGATCGCCAGGAGGATCGCCACTGCGACCATCAATTCCATGAGAGTGAAGGCCGGACGAAGCTGTTGACTCTTGGCTCCCGGCTGTCGGCCGGACATGCTGCGAGAAGGGGTTACGGCCGAAGACGGTGCGAGAAGGGATTCATGCACCGGCAATGTGCGAGCTGCGCCCCATCCTGTAATCCGCAATCCGCGATCCGCAGTGTTCACGGTTCTCATGGCAGGGTCACCTCCCGCATCGAGGTGCAGACCACCGGTGTCCGGGTGGTGAATTCGCCCGGGTCAGCGCCGGATGGATGCCGCGTGATCGCAGGGGGGAAGACCCACACGGGCACGAAGTACAACACGACGACCGGATCCACGTTGCTCTTGCTGATCTGGAGCCGGGCGAGATCGTCCGGGAGATTCGACGGCAACTTCGGGGGGTTCTCCAGCTGTGCGCGGTTGTAGGTGGAATTGAGCACCCGGTGGGGGGTTCCGGCTGCGAATCCCAGCGTGGCCGCCTGCGCGAAATCCGGGCCACCGCCACCCGACGGAACGACGCCAGGGTTGCGGGCGATGATGAAGGTGGAATCAGCGGGGAGAAGGCGCGCGACTTCCGCCGAGCACCGCACTTCGCCCGTGGCCGGCGTGATCGAGTAAAGCATCACGAGCCACGGCCGCGGGAAGACCGTGTCCTGGTAGTCGTAGCCCTTCAGGCTCGCCGGGCCGTCGTCCTGCTCGCCCTGCTCGGTCGGGCGCGGGATCAGAAGCTGTTCGACGGTGTCTTTCTGGGCCGGATCGGACGGGGGCGAAGGGACGTTCGCCCAGATCTCGGGGGGAAGGGCGAACGCGAGCGGCTGCTCCGTATGGTTCTCGTGTTTTTGCCGGGCATACACGCCGACCAGCTCCTGGCGGTAGGTTACGACGACCGTCAGGAGGAAGGAACGGTTGTCACCGATCGTGGGCGTGCGGTGATGGATGACCGTCCAGTTGTAGCGGCGTTTATCGAACGCCTCCCGGGCGACGTCCCGGTCCGCGTCGCGCCGCTGGGTTGTCGCCAGCGGCTTTGTCAGGTTTTCTGTCAAGGCAGCGTTCGGGGTAAGCGCCGGGTACACGTGCTCGATCAGGTGAAGCCGCGGGGGCGCCACATCGTTCGATGCTCCGCCACCGATGAAGGGGACCCGATCAGTGATGATCACCGGCTTGTCGGGATCGGGCGAATTGTCAGCCCGCTTGAGGTAGTCTGCCGGAATGTTCTGCGGACGCAGAATGTACGTGAACTCCGGCTTCGGAGCGGCTGTCAGCGGGTCTCCCTCGAAGAAGCTCTGCTCAGTGAACGTGCGGGTCTTGGCAACGCGCGGGTCCGGGAGTGCACTCGTCGGAATCCCACCGGTTGGCCAGTAAGTCCATGCTGTTGAAATTGTGATAGGTGGCGACGGGGGAGGTAGAGGCGGTTGCCCCCAGACGCTCTGTGCCGGCGTCAGCCATCCCGCTTCGTTCGAATCGATCGGGTCGTTTTCGATCCCGACCTGATTCGCGTTCGCCACGGTAATAGTGCCGAGCTTTGCCCCCGCCGCAACGAGCGGGTCGTCCAACCGGGCGATGCTGGTCGGGATGAAGGTCAGGGCCACGTGGTTCGCGCTGGTGTCGATCTGCTGGTGCACCGTCGGCACCTTGAGCTTCACCGTCTCGACGGCCGTATCGACCGCCCCGAGCGTGATCGATTTCTGGATCGTCTCCCGCGTCATGTCGAGGCCAACCGGGAAGACCGTGGCCACCATGACCAGCCCGATGCCCAGGACCATGATGGCGATCAGGAGCTCGACCATCGAGAAGCCGTGAGCCTTGAGCTTTGCGCCTCGAGCCGGCAGGGGAGAGACGCAACGGCAGACCGGGCGGGGGGACACTCGATCCGCCACGCGCTCGACCCGCAATCGACTGTTGGAAATCGGCACTGTCATTGCACTCTGCCCTCGACGCCGGAGCCCAGCGACCGATTGACGTAGACGCTGCGGGACCGCCGCAGGTACTCACGCCGGGTGGCGTCATCGTCGGCCAGCGACTCGAACTCCTTGCGGTCGTAGATGATCACGCCCCGCGCGGAGTCATCCGGGTGGTCGATGAACCGCGAGAGCACCTTGTTGAGTGTGCCGTCCCAGTACGGCTGCGTTTCATCGAGGTACCAGTAGTGGGTGGCCTTGGCGGCGGCGGCTACGCCGGGCGTGACGTTCATCGTGCTCACCCCGCCCGTGCGGCTGAAGACGATGTAGAACGTGTCCAGCCGGTTGAACCGCGAGACCAGCGTGCTCGAGTACTGGCTGTACGTCGGGGCGGTCGTGATGTCGTTCGGCTGGTACCAGAGATCGTTGCTCGTGAGCGCCCCGAAGTTCGACGACGACTGGATGGCGTTCAGAGGTGCGAGCCAGGCGTTTTCCGGCAGTTGGGTGATTTTCGAACCCGGGATCTGCCGGAACGCGACGGCCTCGTCACTGCTCGCGGCATCCGGGCGCTTCGTGGCGTACAGGCAGAGCCGCGCCTGCTGGTAGGGAAGCCAGCGGGCCTCGCCCGTGCCGGTCTTGCGCATCTGGCTGTACTTCACCGCGTCGGGGTCGCCGGGCACCACGGCCGTGACCATCTCGTACGCCCGCTCAATCCGCAGGGCGACCGGCGTGACATTCGCCTCGGCCGCCGTTTGCGCGCTGGTCATCAGGCCGTTGAGCGTGTTGACGGCCTCGGTGAGCTGATTCGAACGCATGAGCGGCCCGATCGACGGCGCGGCCAGGGCCGCCACGATTGCGATGATCGCGATCACGACCAGAAGCTCGACCAGGGTGAATCCGCCGGACGCGCGGACGCGGAGGCGGCGGGGCGTGCCCGGCGCGGCGGTGTCCCGGGCGGGCTCTGCGCTGAAAGGCCATGGGGAGACGATGGGGTGGCGCATGTGGTTACTGGCCCCTCAGAAAAACATCGTCGCTCTCGGACTGCTCACTGAACATCCGGGCGAACTTCCCGTCGGCGCCGGCCGAGCGGAGTTCCCACTCGTGACGAACCGAGGCGTCGCCGCCGGTCCGCCGCACGGCGTATCGCAGCGGGCGCTTCCAGGCGTCCACGATCTCGGAGAGCTCGATCCGCTGGCCGTTGGTCGTGTCCGCCATACCCGCCGAGGTCATCCCCACGATGACATAGTCGGGGCAGGGGGCGTTCCCGCAGGTGTCGCTGTTGACGGTCTGGTTGGGGAGCTGGCCGAGGATCGTCTTACCCTGGGGGCTCAGATGGCTGATGAAGAAGACCAGCGCCTCGATCGACCGGTAATCCGCGTCAAAGAGTTTGGCGTTTGGCGTGGGGTAGGGGTTATCGGACAGTGGCTCCGGATCCGGATCCGGCGTGCCGGCGGGCGTACGGACCAGGCCGCTGCCGTTCTTAGCCGAGATGCCGGAGACGGTTCCGCGGCAGGGTTGTGAGGCGGTGAGGTCCGTTCCCAGGGCGGCCGGATCGTAGCGATCATTCCCATTCGTATCGTCGAGCGTTTCGCCCTCGTCCCACAGGCCGTTGTCCTTCGGCCCGCTGGTGCTGTCGTCGAAGTCCTCGCAGAGCAGGGTATATGTGTCCGGCGGCAGCGCGCCGTAGTACCGGCCGATGATCCCGGTGCCGGCCAGCGGCTTTTCGGCGACGAATCGTTCGATGGCATTCTCGAGGACCTTCATCGTGCTCAGCGTGGTCTTGACCCGCTGGGCCGAGATGGCCGACATGGCGGCCGGGACGGCGATGGCCAGGATCAGGGCGATGATCCCGATGACAACCATCAGTTCGACGAGCGTGAAGCCCGTCCGGCCGAATCGTGGATGGCGGATTGGCCGCAGATTGTCCAAGGCTGCTCGCTCCATGGCGCCTCCATGGTTCGGATCACCAAGTGTCGGGCCCAAGTCGAGAGATGCAACTGCCGAAACTGGCAGAGCTTAGGGCACACAGCCGACGGATGGACGTCTGCCGCGTGCCCGGCGAAAAGACTGAAGTTACGAGCAAAACAGGCAGGAATCAAAGTCCGGACGCACACGCGCGCCGCGTCCGTGTCATGCGATTCCCCTTTCGCCGTGTCGTTCCCTGTCCGCTGGTGTCCGTGCGTCCTCAGTTGTTCGGGATGTTTCCGACATCGTCGCCCGTCCCGAACAGCCCGTCCGGCCCCGGCGAGAGCAGGATGAACGAGTCCTCGCGGTGGGGGCGGAGCGTCGCAGTGACGTTCGGGTTCCAGACCGTGTGCTGGAAAGTCCTGGGCTGCGGACGGTTCCCGGTCGGGTCACTCTGGTAGTTGACCCGGGTGACATTGCCAAGCTCCGGATTGGAGCCGCTGTCCTGGGCGAAATGGCCGCTGCCCGCGCCGAGGTCCATCCCTTTTTCGTTGCCGGCGCCGGTGATGATGCTGTTGTCCCGCATGTTGTAAATACCGGTCGGGACATACTGGCCGGCGGACGAGTAGGCGTAGTCGGTCTCGTTACCCCCCGAGTCGGGCGAGCGTGAGCCGGAAGCCGCCATGGAAGGCGCGCCCGTGTTCGCCTTGTAGTAGAGGACCGGCTGGTCGAAGCTGTCGAGGAAGCAGGCGGAACGCAGCCGGGTGTCGCCTTTGGCCGTCGGAATCTCGAACGCTGCGTCCTGGCCGGCCACTTTCGTGGCGAGCTTCATCTTGCTCAGTTCGACAAACGGCCCGGATCGGGCGTACGCAGGCTTACCGGTGGCGGGGTCCAGCGCGTAAAGCCCGGATATGCCGCCGCTGACGAAGTTGGTGTGGGTGTCGCTCAGCCAGCCGCCGAACGGGTCATTGTCGCTGTTGCCGTCCACGTTACGGAACCCGGGCGTGCCGAGCAGGTCAGCCCCGGCGAGCGCCCACACCAGGAGGCCAGCCCCGCCCACCCAGATGGTCTTGCCGCCCGCGTTCTGGTAGGGGGGGCGGCACTCAGTCCGCACCGACGGCGGGTAGGAGCCGCCGAGTTGGGCATCCGTCCGGAACTGCTCGAGCCCCAGGCCGATCACGTTGATCGTGGCCGTCGTCGCGCTGACCTTCGCCGTCCGGCGGGCGGCGCTGAAGGCCGGCAGGGCGATCGCGATGAGCAGGCCGATGATGCCCACGACGACCATCAGCTCGATGAGCGTGAACGCACGCCGGCTGGCCGCCGACCGCCGGCCTCTCAATGCTGTACGTGGCATGGTATCAACTCCGTTCAGGCCCGCGGGGCACTCACTTGCTCTTGAGGTTGTTGACGTCGTCGTCCGTGCCGTAGATGCCGTCGTTGCCTGCCGAGATCAGGACAAACGAGTCGGGGTTCAGCGGCTTGATCTGCGGGAAACTCGACTGCGACAGCTCGTGCACCGCCTCGTTGTGGAGGTAGCCCACGAAATTGCCGTCCGGCTCGTGCGGATCGCTGCCGGAAGCGGAGTAGTCCTGGCTGGCGCACCACTTGCCCAGCTTGTGCTCGGGGGTGCCGGCGACGAACTGCCAGCCGGCGGCGCCGGAGGGCTCTGAACCCGTCAGGGCGGCGTTATCCTCGAGGTTGTAGACGCCGATGCCCCGCGCCCCGCCGATCCCCTTGGGATCGTTGGCAGTCTGGCTGAATGCCTTGCCGGCCCGGGTGTTGGCCTTGTAGTAGAGGACGGGGAAGTTGTACGCGTCGACCATGACCGGTCGCCCCGTGTTCGGCGGATCGCCGCCCTGGAACAGTTTCTGGTCGTTATCCCGCAGCCAGATAGCATTGCCTTCGATGTACACGCCTTTACGGTCGATGTTCAGCTGCCGGAGATTGTCTATCGTGAAACCGCCGGAAGCGCCGGTCTCAATTCGATTGTTCTGCCACTTGACGCTGTCCCTATCCATCAGCGTGTATCCCTTGGCATCCACACCCTGCAGGTCGTGTCCGGCGAGAGCGCGGGCGAGCCAGTGAGCACCGGACAATCGATAGCCGCTGCCTCCTCCAGGGTAATCCGTGATTGGATCATTGCGAGGGTCCGACGAGGTCCCGGAGCTCGAATCCGGATAATCATTGAAATCGTTCCGGAACATCTCGAGCCCCTTCTCGGTGGCCGAGAGCTGCGCCGAAACCTTGACCTTTCTCGCCTGGGCGCGGGCCTTGCTGAGAGAGGGGATCAGGATGCCGATCAGCAGGGCGATGATCCCCACGACCGTCAGCAACTCGACGAGCGTGAAGCCCGCCCGACGGTGAGCGTGTTTCCCGAGTGTCATCGGAAGACTCCTATGAGGGATGCGATGAAAGCCGGCCGCCGCAGCGGCGGAGTTTGATTCCCGGGGGACCCGAGCCGACTGAATCTCGTCACATTGTATCGCCGCACGGCGGTCGATGCCATGCGGGCGGCAGGGTTTGCACGGGGAATAGAGCCCTGTCTCCTCGCGGCATTCCGGGTGGTACCAGCCCCTTTGCCTGAGGCGGCACGTTCCCCCGCGCCCGGGGATCCGGCATGGGCGCGCATCTGCGCGTTGCTGCCTCCCTGGGGCGCTGTCCGCATCGGGGCCCTCCCTCCGATCAGCCGCCGGACGACACCGAGTTGATCAGGTGCACCAGCGGAAGGAACAGGGCGATGACGATGAAGCCGACGATACCACCGAGCACGACGACCATGACCGGCTCGAGCATGCTCACGAGGCTGTCGACGAGCGTTTCGACTTCCTCGTCGTAGTTGTCGGCGATCTTCATCAGCATCTTGTCGAGATCGCCGGTCTCCTCGCCGACGTCGATCATGTTGACGACGATCGAGTCGCAGATCTTGGCGGCGCGGAGCGGGTTCGCGAAGGATTCACCCTCGCGGATCTCGTCGTGGACGCTGGCCAGGGCGCGGGCGTAGACCTCGTTGCCGGACGTATCCTTGGTGATGTTGATCGCCTCGAGGATCGGCACGCCGGCCGCCAGCAGGGTTCCAAGGGTTCGCGTGAATCGTGCGACCGAGGATTTTGCCAGGATTGTGCCGAGAATCGGTATCTTCAGCTTGAGCGCATCGACAAAGTAGCGCCCGGACTGCGATTGTTTCAGCAGTTTCATCAGCAGGAAGAAGCCAAGTGGTGAGAACAGGAGCAGCACCCACCCCGGGGGCGTGCCGCTCACGAACCACTCCGAGACGCCCATCAGCATGAGGGTCATCGACGGCAGCTCGGTGCCGAAATCCTTGAAAATCTCTTTGAACTTGGGCACCACGGCAACCATGATGCCGGCCACGATCAGCACGGCGAAGCTGATGACCACGCTCGGGTAGATCATGGCCCCGATGACTTTCCTCTTGAGGCGCTGGGCCTTCTCCATGAAGTCGGCGAGGCGCTGGAGGATGACGTCAAGCACACCGCCCGATTCGCCGGCGGCCACCATGTTGCAGTACAGGCGGTCAAACGCCTTCGGCTGGCGGGCCATGGCCTCGGAGAGGGTGGAGCCGCCCTCGATGTCATCGGCGACGTTCCGGAGGATCAGCCGGAGCATGCCGGGCTTCTGCTGCTGCTCGAGGATGCGGAGACTGCGGAGAATGGGGAGACCGGCGTCCTGCAGGGTGGAGAGCTGGCGGGTGAACTGGACGATTTCCTTCTGCTTGATGCTTCCGATGCCGCCGACGGCCTTCTTCTTGCCGGCCTTGCCGCCGGCCCCCGCGCCGCCGCCCTTGGCGCCCTTCTTGCCGCCCTTCTGGCGCAGCTTGGTCGGGTAGTAGCCAAGGCCGCGAATTTTCGAGAGCGCTTCTTCTGTGGACTGCGCCTCGATCTCGTCCTTGACTTCCTGGCCGGCCTGGTTCATGGCCTCGTACTGGAAGGTCGCCATCGCAATGCTCCGTTGAAGCGAACGATTCCCGGCGAACGGCGGCGGCTGTCACGGTGGCGCCGTCAGTTCGCCGGGTCCTGCCCTCAGTTCGCTCACTCTCTCAATGCTCCTCGAGGATGGTCTCCCGGACCACTTCCTCGAGGGTCGTCAGCCCCTCAAAGACGGCCATCTGCCCGGTCTCCCGCAGAGTCCGCATGCCCCGCTTGCGAGCAGCCGCCCGCAGCACGTTGGTCGAGGCGTGCTTCATGACCAGGTCCCGCAGGTCGTCGGCCATGACCATCAGCTCAAACAGGCCCATCCGGCCCTTGTAGCCGGTGTTATTGCAGTAGTCGCACCCCTTACCGTACATGAAAACCCTGCCCTGGACGTCCTCGGGCTTGAGCTCGAGCTCCAGGAGCATGTCTTCGGTGGGGTGGAACTCGTCCTTGCAGTTTTCACAGATCCGGCGAACGAGCCGCTGAGCGACAATCGCCTCCACCGTCGCGGTGAGCAGGAACGGCTCCATGCCCAGATCCGCGAGGCGCGCGATGGCGGACGGGGCGTCGTTCGTATGGAGGGTCGTAAAAACCAGGTGTCCCGTCAAGGAAGCCTGAACAGCGATCTGGGCGGTCTCCAGGTCGCGGATTTCGCCCACCAGGATGATGTCCGGGTCCTGGCGCAGGAAGCTCCGGAGGCACTTGGCGAAGGTGAGCCCGATGTCAGGGTTGACCTGGCACTGGACCAGACCGTCGATGTCGTACTCGACCGGATCCTCGGCCGTCAGGATCTTGACGTCGACGTCGTTCAGCTCGTTGAGGGCCGAGTACAGCGTCGTGGTCTTCCCCGAGCCGGTCGGTCCAGTATTGATGATAATACCGTTCGGCTTTTTGATGAGCTGGCGGAAAATCACCAGTTCGTCATCGCGCATCCCGATGCGGTCCAGGCTCAGCGAGACGTTCCCGCGGTCCAGGACACGCATGACCACGCTCTCGCCGAACATCGTGGGCAGGACGGCCACGCGGAGGTCGACGGCGTTGCCGCCCACCTGCAGGGCGATCCGCCCGTCCTGCGGGAGCCGGCGTTCCGCAATGTTCAGGTTGGCCATGACCTTGATACGGCTGGCGATTGCCATCGCGATGTGCCGGGGGGGCGGGACCATCTCGTAGAGGACGCCGTCGATGCGGTACCGCATCTTGTACTCGTCCTCGAACGGCTCGAAGTGGATATCGGACGCCTTGTCCTTGATCGCCTGCAGGAGCACCAGGTTCAGCAGCTTTTTGACCGGGCTGGACTCGGCCAGCTCGCGCAGATCGTCAAGATCGATGCTTTCGCCGCGGCCCTCGAACTTGGAGAGGTCTTCGTCGCCGGCCAACTCGGTGATCAGGTCGCCGATCGACTGGACGGCGTCCTCGGGGTAATAGCGGGCGAGGGCGGTTGCCATGTCCTCCTGCGTTGCGATACAGGCCTTGATCTGGAAGCCCATCAGCGTCTTCAGGTCGTCGGTCGCCTGGAAGTTGTTGGGGTCATCCAGAACAATCGTCAGGAGCTTGCTTGTCGGCTCGTAGTCGATGGGGATGATCCGGTACGTCGTGGCGACCTGCGGCGGGACGAGGGAGATGACCTCCTTCGGGACGTCGAACTTGCCGAGTTCGACGGGCTCCATGCCGACCTTGGCGGCCAGTGCAATCTGCACCTCCGCCTCGGTGATGTAGCCGAGCTCGACCAGGATCTGGCCGATCGGGCCGCCCTTGCGCTTCTGGATCTCGAGGGCCTCGCCGACCTGGGTTCGGGTCAGCTTGCCCATCTTGATCAGGATGCGGCCCAGGGGTCGCCCGCGGAGCTGGCTGACCGGCGGCATCTTGGATTCGTGCCGCTGGGGGGCCGCTGAGGGTTTCCGCTCTGTCGGCCGGGTGGCTCCGGCATCCATTGATTCCATTTGACTCCTCGGATCGTTCAATCAAAGCGAGGGTAAGCGAGGCCGCCTGCCACTCCGAGCGCAGTTGCCGGCGAGGCCGCCGGGGCCGTTCGCCGGCGCCGCACCGACTCAATTCCCGCGGCCGATACGGGAGAGATCCGGACCTTCGTCCTCGGGGCCCTTGGGCTTGGGGGCGCCGGCCGGACCGGCGGGCGGCGGCAGACCCTTCTCGTGAGCCTCGATCTTGTCCTGCATTTCGCCGGGGTTGCGGGCTTTGTCCATCGCTTCCTCGGCGGCAATGATCTTGTTCTGGTACAGCTCGAACAGGTGCTCGTCGAGCAGCTGCATGCCGTACTTCTTGCCCGTCTGGATGCTCGAATCGATACGGAACGTCTTGTTTTCGCGAATCAGGTTTGCGATGGCGGGCGTGACCACCATGAACTCGTAGGCCGCGATCATGCCCTTCTCGATCCGCGGGCAGAGCGCCTGCGAGAGCACCGCGATCAGGTTGGTTGAAATCTGGACGCGGATCTGCTCCTGCTGCTCGTGCGGGAACGCGTCGATGATTCGGTTGATCGTTCCCTGGCAGCCGGTCGTATGGACGGTCGAAAACACCAGGTGGCCCGTCTCGGCGGCGCGGATGGCGGACTCCATCGTCTCCAGGTCGCGGAGCTCACCGACCAGGATCACGTCCGGGTCCTGCCGCAGCACGCGGCGGAGGGCCTCGGCAAAGCTCGGCACATCGTTGCCGACCTCGCGCTGGTTGATGAGCGACTTCTTGTGCATGTGGTAGTATTCGATCGGCTCTTCTACGGTCACGATGTGCCGGTCGAAGTTCTCGTTGATGTAATTGAGCATCGACGCGAGCGTCGTTGTCTTCCCCGAGCCGGTCGGGCCCGTCACCAGGAACAGTCCGCGCGGGCGTCGGCACAGGGCCTGGCAGATTGTCGGGAGCCCGATCTCCTTGAAGCTGAAAAACCGGCTGGGAATGAGCCGGAGCACGACGGCCAGGTTGCCCTTCTGGCGGAAGACGCTGACCCGGAACCGGCCTGCGTCGCCGAACGCGAAGCCGAAGTCAGTGCCGCCTTCCTCCTGGATTTCCTGCTGGTTGCGGTCCGGCGTGATCGCCTTCATCAGGGCGACGGTGTCTTCCGGTTCGAGCACCTTCGTCTCGAGCGAGCGAAGGCGCCCGTGGAGACGCAGAACAGGGGGCCGACCCACGGTCAGGTGGATGTCGGACGCGCCCCGCTTGATGCAGGTCTCCAGAATGCGGTCAATGTGTAGTGAGCCCATGGTGCTCCTGGCCAGTTCACGACGGGGACCCGCTCTCCGTGCGGGACCCGGTCGCGGTTAATCGTCGATGATGACACCCTCGGCCTGCGCGTGCCGAGCCACTTCCTCCAATGTAGTTACGCCGCGCATGATCTTGATCTTACCGTCATCCAGCAGCGACCTCATGCCGGCCGCCCGGGCGACCTTGCGCAGCTGGCTGGTCGGCGCGCGGTTGAACGCGAGTTCCCGGATCTCGTTGGTCATCTGCATCATCTCGAAGATGCCGAACCGTCCGCGGAAACCGGTGTTGCTGCACCGCTTGCAGCCGATGCCCTTCTTGAAGCGGGCCTCGCGGAGTTCCGCGTCTGTGAACCGCAGGACCCGCAGCATGTGCCGGTCCGGGTTCGTCATGTCCTGCTTGCACTCCTCGCAGATCACGCGAATCAGGCGCTGGGCCATGATGGCCTGCACCGAACTGGCGACGAGGAACGGCTTGATCCCCATGTCGATCAGACGCGTGATGGCGCTCGGGGCATCGTTCGTGTGCAGGGTGCTGAAGACAAGGTGACCGGTCAGGGCCGCCTGGATGGCCACCTCGCCGACCTCCATGTCGCGGATCTCACCGACGAGGATGATGTTGGGGGCCTGGCGCAGCATCGCGCGAAGAATGCGGGCGAACGTGAGGCCGATCTCCTCGCGGACGGCGCACTGATTCATGCCCGGGAAGTTGTACTCGACCGGGTCCTCCGCAGTGATGATTTTCTTGTCGGGCCGGTTGAGCTCCTGCAGCGCGGAATACAGCGTTGTGGTCTTGCCGGAACCGGTCGGGCCGGTCACCAGGAAGATCCCGTTCGGACGCTTGATGATCTTCATGAACGTGTTGTAGTCGTCCTGCTCGAAACCGAGCGCCTGGATACCGACTCGGACCGAGTCGGGGCGCAGAATACGCAGGACGATGCTCTCGCCGTGGTACGCGGGGCAGGAGCTGACGCGGAAGTCGATGTCCTTCCCGCTGAACTTCATCTTGATGCGGCCGTCCTGCGGGATGCGCTTCTCGGCGATGTCGATGCCGGCCATCAGCTTCATGCGGGCGGTCACGGCACCCTTGAGCTTGAGAGGGATCTGCTCGCGCTCGATGCAGACGCCGTCGATGCGGTACCGCACGCGGACGCGGTCGGACATGGGTTCGATATGAATATCGCTCGCCCGCATCCGGACGGCCTCGCCGATCAGCTGGTTGAGCAGCCGGATGATGGGGGCGTCTTCGCTCTCGCCCTCGACTTTGAGCCCGTCCTCCTCCTCGGGATGCTCCTCGTCGATGCTGGCGTCAATGCTGCTCATGGTGTCGTCGATCTCGCTCTTCACACCCGACATGAAGGTGTCGATGAAGCGCTTGATCTTGGACTTGGGGGCCAGCGACGGCTCGATGTTCGGGTTGAGCCGGAACCGCAGCATGTCCAGCAGGTCGAGGTTCAGCGGGTCGCTGATGATCACCTTGAGGCGCCCGTTCTCCTCGCCGAGGGGCAGGACCTGGTGCTCCTTGATGATCTTGGAAGGGATCAGGCCGCTGTCAACGCACGCCTTGACCGTGCTGGTTTTGTCGAGGTCGACATAGGCCATGTCGAACTGGGTGGCGAGGGCCTTGGTGACGTCCTCTTCCTTGCAGAGTTCCAACTCCACGAGCGCCTCGCCGATGCGCTTGTTATGCTGGGAGGCGTAGGTGAGAGCGTCATCCAGCGATTTCTGGCCGATGACGTTCCAGCTGACAAGGATTTCGCCGAGTTTTTTTTGTCGTCGGGCCATAAGTCGTTTATGTCGCCCCAGGGGGTTTCGTTCACGCTGGCCGCCGGCCCTCCAGGGACCCGTCGCGGAGCACCGCCGTGGAGTGGTGGGCATGCTGCATGAACCTCACATTTTAGAGACGCTTGCGTTCATCAGCAAGCGGACGGTCCGGCGTCAGAAGCACTCAGGCGGGGAGGTAAACCCCCGATGCCACGGCGGCGCCCTGCCGAGGGCTGAAGAAACCTTAAAGATCTTTCGAGAGTCGAAGGCTTGATTGCCGCCGGTCCACGTTCGCACTCGTCGACCGCATTTTCGTAACCGGTCGACGAAAATTGTCGGCCCCGGGTATTTTTCGCTTGGCGTTCGTTTCCGGGCGCGGTACGATTTCGGTCACGAGGCAGGCCAGTCCTGTTCATGTGGGAAGCTGGCCGGCCGGCAGCACAGAGGCGGAAGGACTCTCAGCAAAAGCGCGTAAGACCTTGCGGAAGAGCAGCTTGGGCCAGACTCGCCGATCTGGCGGCTCTTGCCCGATGTACGCGCAATCCGCCCGCCTCGATGCACAGCACATCCCGCCGGCTCCCGAGGGGTACGGCACCCCGCCGAAGCCGGAAGACAACTGGAGGAGAGTAAAGATGCGAACGCGACACGCACTGATCGCAACCGTGGCGGTTGCCTGTCTCGCGCCGGCGGCTCTGGCCGCGAATTCATTCACCGACCTTGGGCCGGGTGGTGCCGTGGACGTCTCCAAGGACGGGACTCTCGTCACCGGCACTGACGCGGCGAACGGCTACATCTGGACCACCGGCACGGGCAAGGTGACGATCGGTAACGCCGTCGTGGGGGTCGACTGGCTCTCCGGCGGCGTGCTGGTGGCCGGGAATGTCGGCGGCGTGGCTTCCGTCTGGCAGGGCACGACAGCCGGCGTCGGCGTGTGGGCCCCGCTGCCAGATTCGGACAAGGGCACCTGGCAGGCCAACGCCCTCGGCGTCCAAGCGGATTCGAGCAACTATTGGGTGGTCGGCAAGACGCCCGGTTCGTCGAATCACAGCGCGATCCGCTATCAGTTGAGCACCGCCAGCTCCACCTCCATGCCGCTGCCGCCGAGCGGGCACGATCGTTCCACCTTGCTCGGGGCGTCGGATACGGGCGTTCTCACCGGCTGGGCTCAGTATCAGGGCTCCGGCGCGACAGGTGGGGCCCGCACCGGTTTCCGCTCCAGTCCCGACGCGACAAACGCCTGGCTCGGGTCCCCGGCCGGCCTGAGCTCCCAGAACGAAAGCCAGTCGCTGGCGATTTCGGGTGACGGTAACGTGAAAGCGGGCTGGGGCTACGGAAGCCCGAACCCGAACAACTGGGTCGCGACCTGGTGGGGGGCGGACGACGCCGTGCACTCGATCCCGCAGTTCCCGGGGCAAGACTGGGCCGAGGCTCATGCGCTGAACGGGGACGGCTCGCTGATCGGCGGCTTCACCTACCTGGCGCCCGCGTACAGCACGAAGAAGGCGTGGGTCTACTCGGCCGCCACAGACTCTGTCGCCTGGGTTTCGGACTTCCTCACCCAGGCCGGTCTGAATGTCAGCGGCTGGGAATTCACAAACGTCACCGGGATCTCCTGGGATGGTCGGACACTCGTTGGCACCGGCACCTACGCCGGCGCTGCTCACGGCTGGGTCGCCCGGATTCCCGAACCAACCTCGCTACTGCTGCTGGCCGCCGGGAGCCTGATGCTCGGTTCGCGTCGGAAACGTTCCTGATCGTTTGAGGCGGGATCGCCTCTCCACCACGGCAAGTCGGCGCAGGCGCACTGACACGCCGCGGCCATCGTGCACCGCGTTTTCTCGTGTTCTACTTATCGGACGGAGGCAACCATGAAGAAGGTCGTTACGTGTCTTGCACTCCTGGTCTTGTCCGGGCAGGCGTTGGGTGGTCGCATTCGCGACGGAGGCGACCCGCCGCCGGAAACGGTTTTGTTCGCCGATCCATTCGATAACTACAGCCAGTGGGCCGTGGACAACGGCAATCTCTGGGTCGGGGGCCCGGTGCCGGCAGGCAGCCCGGCGGGCGTGTACCCGCCGAAGACCCCCTCGGGCGAGAACTGCGATCCGCTCGTCCGGCGACAGACCTCCCCGAGTCGAGACCAGTACGCCCGCCAATACTGGCCCAAGATGCTCGATTGTATTCCGCCGGGCGTCGGCGTCTCCGGAATCAGCGCCCTGAACATCAACCTGGATGGCGAGTGTGCTCCGCCGGACGATCCCGAGGACAAGGTCACGAGCACGTGGCCGTTTTACGGCAACGTCGATAACGTCTGGGGTGTGGGCAGCTACTACACCGCCATGGCCATGTACACCCACAGCTTCAAGGACCGCATCCAGGCGATCGACCCGACCAAGAACGCGGTGAACGGGACGAACGAGAACCCGCTCATCCTCACGTTCTATCTGCACGACAGCGCCCCGAACCTCGACCCCGGTAATAATCGCGGGCCGTCGAGCAGCTGCTACGTCGACATGAGCTTCGCCAACGAGCACGCGCCGACGGACTACATCTGGCGCGGCGACCCGACCAAGACGCTGGAGAGCGGGGACCCCGAGGCCTGCCCGCAGGGGCCGTACCCGATCGTGTGCCAGCAGGTTCGGGAGATCAACATCAACGCCCGGGAAGGCCAGCCCAGCCAGGACGAGCAGCAGGTCGATCTCGATTACCTGAACACGCACTGCGGCCCACTGAAAAACCGTACATGGAATAGTATCGCATTTGGAATGCTCGCCATCATCGACAAGGAACCGTGCGTCGTCGATGCCGCAACGTCGCACAAGCCCGTGAACGGCCGGATGTCGGTGTTCGACGGCTATGCCTGGCGCCAGATTCGCGACGGGCGCTACCGGGGGCTGGCCGATTCATCGCTGGGTGATATTGCCACGTCAGGACTCCCATTCCCCCCGGAAGACTACATGGTCATCGACGAGCAGCGCGACTGCAACCGCTTCGGGATTACTACAGGCGGCAAAAACGTGACGCTGAAGATCACGACCGATTACATCCTCGCATACATGCAGACGACGGAACTCGTGTCGGGAGTCCCCACGCTGCGCGGCTGGCACGCCGCCATCCCGCGTGCGTACAAGGGACCGTTCAACCGGATCTCGTTCGGCGTGGCCCCCGGCTGCGAGATCGACGCCGCCACGGGTGAGTGCAAGGTCGGCGGCACACCCACCGCGTGCCTGAGGTATTCCACGGATAAGACGCAGGGCTACTGGCGAAGCAACGTGGATAACATCGTGATCCACAGCGGTGTGCTCGTGTACGAGCAGGAGATCGGGGCGTGCTGCCGCGATGGGCAGTGCACGATCGAAGACTCTGGCGTCTGCGCGGCCGCCGGCGGCGTCCACCGCGGTGTCGGCACCACCTGCGAGACCGATCCCTGCAAGGGCGCCTGCTGCGGGTCGATGGGAACGTGCGCGGATGTGAACTATGGGGCGTGCTCCGGGCGGTTCCAGGGCATCGGAAGCCGCTGCGCCCAGACGACCTGCCCCTGCCCGGTGCCGTTCGCGGATTACGACGAGGACAATGACGTTGACCAGGACGATTTCGGCCGATTCCAGGCCTGTTTCAACCCCTCGGGCATGACCCCCGGCTGCGGCTGCTATGACCGCAACAATGATCAGAAGGTCGACCTCGAGGACTTCCAGAAGTTCGTGAACTGTGTCAGCGGCCCGGAGGTTCCGATCACGAATCCGGCGACCTGCGGCAACTGAAGCGGCACGCCGAGTCCAGTCAGATCGCACTCGGCACAGCCGGCGAAGCGCAATAGAACGCCGGCGATCTCATTCGGAGGTCGCCGGCGTTCACTGTGTCCTGTTCACGCGGCCGCTCGCTCGTGCTCGCGGTACCGTAATTCCCGACGAGTACAGCCCTGTTCGAGGCGGGCGCCGGCCGCGTGCGGGTTGCCTGTCTCAGGCCCTGCGGCGACGGAGCAGCACCGCCCCCGCACCGATCAGCAGCAGCGAGGTGGGCTCCGGAATGTACGTGAACTGAATCTTGTTCAAGTTCCCAAAGAAGCTGCCCGTCGTGCCCGACACGCTGCTCGTATTGACGAGCGAGCCGTTCGCGAACGCATAGCCGTCGAAGTTCCACTGCGTTTGTGTGGCTGATGCTGTGTAACCGCTGTGCCGGACCAGCAGAATCAGGTCATCGCCCGGTGCGTACATGTAGGGCGTGGTGAACGTCAGCTGGTAGCTGAAGTCCGCCGGGTTGAGCGGATCCGTGGACGGGTCACTGTCCGTGAAACTCCCCGCCGGGATCGTCAGCCCGCCCGAACGCACGACGACCGGGCTCACCATGTTGTCCGCGAACGTCGTGGACGTGAGCTGGTTCGCCGCATCGACGGCCGGCGACGCCTTCGCCAGGGTGACGTCATACTGGGCGAACGTGATGTCCACCGTCGGGTAGCTCGTGTTCGCGATGGCGGGCAGACGCCACGACATCCCGGTGATCTGCACCGGTTGCGTGATGGCGGCGAAGTTGGGTGCCTCGTAGAACTGCTGCAGAACGCGCGGCACGCTGCGGCTCAGTGACGAAAAGCCGCCGTTCCACGCCTGCGTCTCGCCCGTGACGATCGTGGCTGCCTGCGCGGAACCGATTACCAGCGCGAGTACGAGTACCGGCCCGACAAGTGTCAGACGAGATTTGGTCATCTCTCCACCTCCTGTTTGTGTACACCCTTCGACAGGCACAGCCCTGCTTCAGAGCTGGTCCGATTCAGACAGCGTACCCGCTGCGGTTCGTAGCTGCAACGGAAAACTTCGCGGAGCAGTGTGCCCGACCAGACGCTCGGAAGCGGAGCCAGTATCTGACCTGCCCAGTCCCAGTGTCCGAGCCGGCCGATGTGTATCGAAATCGGGCGCAATTCCCCTGGTGCCCCGTCCTACAGCACCTCCACCGCCGGCGAAGTCCTTCCCCCTGACCTTCGAGTCGTCCAATAGACCCAGATCGCATCGGTGTAGCCGTCGCCGAGTGTGATTCGTGAACATGAACCACGTGCGACTAGCGCCTGGTGAACGCTGCAGCCGCTCGACATCATGAGCAGACACGGTCCGATGATTGAGAGCGGGTCACGACGCACGATGGAGCGCTCCACGCCGGCACCTGCCGGGGCGCCCGGGCATCGAGTGGGCGACCTTGCCTGCGGGGCAAGCGGCATGGTACCAGCAACACTCCGGGGCGGCCCGCAGCCTCCGCACGTCGAAGCTTGCCGGGAGAGCCCGTGGCCGGGTATAGGGGACGCACCGCCGACCGGTTCGGCCGCACGTTGCCGGCCGGTGTTCGCGTCCCGATAGCGTCCGGTGCCTATCGGTGCCTATTGCGGCCAGTCGCTGACCATCCGGGAGTGTCCTCATGCAATTCTGCAGCCTGCGTCCCACCCGAGTCTTCCCCATCGCCGCGTTCATGGTCGCCGCAGTCGTGGCAACCTGCACGACGCCGGCGCGTGCCGTGGAAAACCTTGACCGGGGCCTCTGCGTGCTGCGGACGAACGAAGGCGCCACCTTTGTCGGGTGGCGGCTCCTCGCCTCGGACCCCCGCGACGTCGCGTTCCACGTCTATCGGCTCGCGGACGGCTCCGACACGCCGAAACGGCTCACGGCCGAGCCCCTGGTCGATCGTACGTGCTTCGTCGACCGCGAAGCTCCGGCCCCCGGAGCCCGATACTCCGTCCGCGCCGTCGCTGCGGGCCGGGAGGGCGAACCCTCCACCGCTGCGGGCGTGATGGACGCGAATCCAGGATGCTCGTACGTTTCGATCCGCCTGCAGGAGCAGGATGCCCCTCAAAAGGTGGCCGTAGCAGACCTCGACGGCGATGGCCGCTTCGATTACGTCATCAAACGCCCCGACTTCAACACCGATCCGTTCCAGCGGCCCGGCTACTGGAAGCGCAGCACCGATACTTACAAGCTCGAGGCCTACCGCGCGGACGGCTCGTTTCTGTGGCGGTACGACATGGGCTGGTCCATTGAGGAGGGGATCTGGTATTCGCCGTATGTCGTCTTCGATCTCGACGGTGATGGCCGGGCGGAGGTCTACGCCAAGGGGGGCGAAGGCGACCCCCGCGATCCCGACGGCCGGGTGACCTCCGGGCCCGAATACCTCGTGCAGATCGACGGCCTCACCGGCAAGGTGACGCGCCGCATCCCCTGGCCTGACCGCTCCGGCTACGAGGATTACAACTGGATGAGCCGCAACCTCCTTGGAGTGGCATACCTCGATGGAAAGCACCCGTCTCTCATCCTGGAGCGGGGTACCTACAGCCTCATCAAGGTCGAGGCCTACGACGCCCGCCTCGAGCCCGTATGGAAGTGGAACTCCCGCAGCGAGAAACAGCGCTACAGCGGCAGCGGCATGCACGGGATGCACTGCGCGGATGTGGACGCCGACGGTCGCGACGAAATCATCCTCGGCACCTCAGTGCTCGATGACACTGGCAAGGGCCTCTGGACGAACCCCATGCACCACAAGGCGATGGCCCACCCGGACGCCTGCTATGTGGGCGAGATCAGCCCTGCCAATCCCGGTCTCGAGATCTTCTACGGTATCGAAACGAGCCAGCCCCGCGATGCCGTCTGCCTCGTCGACGCCCGCACCGGACGGATGCTCTGGAGCTACGACGGACCCACGCGGCACGTGCACAGCCAGGGGATGGTGGCGGACATCATCGCCCGCTACCCGGGGCAGGAGTGTTACGTGGGCGAGCAGGACAGCAGCCAGTACTGGCTCTACGCCTCCTCGGGCGAGCGGATCGGGCGGGAAAAGATCGACGGCCTCTCGCCGCATGCCGTCTTCTGGGACGCCGACCCGCAGAAGGAAATGATCATGAGCGGGAGGCTGAACAAGTATCGCGATGGCGGACAGCAGGCCGGGGACGGCGAACAGCAGGCCGGCAGCACACAATGGGCACCGGTCGGGCAGCGGATCGAGGGCCGCGTCGTCACCATCACGGATTGCCTCGGCGACTGGCGCGAGGAGATCATCACCAGCCGTCCGGGCGAAGTGCGGATCTACACGACCACCGTTCCGGCACAATCCCGCCGCGCCTGCCTGATGCAGGACCGGCTCTACCGCCTCGATGTCGCCCTCGTCTCCATGGGCTACTTCCACCCGCCGCAGCTGTCGACGCCATAGCAGCCGTGGCTGCGGCCGCGCCGGCAACGGGACCGCCGAATGCGGGCGCTTTGCGGGGCGGCCCGTCTTCTTCGTCTGTCTGCGCGCGGGAATGAAAGCGCATTCCGAGACGTTCTATGCGGCGGCACCGAGGAACACGAGGAGATGCGCTCATGCGAATCACGCAAGGATTCAGTTTCGCGGCGGCGGTGCTTGTATCCGGCGCTCAGACGCTGGCCGGGGACCTGCCGGCCGCCGTCATCGTCGCGACGCAGGACTCGTCGTCCGCATCGAGGGCGGCGGCACGGTTCGTGGGCGACGGCGTCGGCGACCAGGAGGAGATCAACGCCGCCATTCGGGCGCTCCCGCCCGCCGGCGGAACCGTGCTCCTGATGGAGGGTACGTACGACATCCGCCGCGTCCCCGGCACGCTCGGCGGCGTGCTGATCGAACGCAGCGATGTCGTGCTGGCCGGACAGGGTCCAGGCACGAAGCTCATTCAGGGACCGGGGCAGGAAACAAACGTCGTTCGCATCATCGGCTCCGGTGTTGGCGATGTCGTCATCCGAGACCTGTCCATTGACGCGAACCGTGACGGGAACCCGATCGGCGAGGGCAATCCGAACGTGTCGCACGCCCGGTTCGAGTTCTGCGGCATCAAGGCGTTCTGCGCCGTGCCGGGCGGCACGGGCGAGCCGTGCCACGACATCACCATCCGAAACACGCGCGTCATGAACGCCCGCCGCCTCGGAATCATGCTCGAAGGGCGCAACATGAACGTTGTTGACAGCGTGATCGGCAACGCGACCTCCGATGCGGTCGAAATCCTCACCGGCCCCGGGCAAATCCGCGGCAACTACTTCGAGGTCACCGGACGCACGCACGTGGCGGCCGGCTCCGACCGGGGCGATTCGATCCGCATGACCGACAACGTTGTCCACGTCAGGCGCGGGGGTGACATCGACATCGGCTTTCGTTCGTGGGCGGGCTCGCACCGGCACGTCATTGCCGGCAACGTCCTCACGGTCGATCCCGGTGGAAAGTGCGCGCTGGCGATGGACATCCGCGGCTTTGGCGCGGTGGTGACCGGTAATCACGTGCACACGGCGAACGCCGACATGCCCCTGCGACTCCTCATCACCGGCGGAAACACGCTCGTGACCGGCAATATGTTCGAAAACGTCGTCATCGAGGTGGATGACAAAACGGGCGCGGGCAAGCCGATCGTGGTCAACAACAACCTGATGGAGCAATCGCACATCGAGCACAGGGCCGGAGCGCTGGTCACGCATCTGGCAACCACTGCCCCTGCCCGATAACACGGTCGT
The DNA here is from genome assembly GCA_964548565.1 of uncultured Planctomycetales bacterium. Classification (GTDB taxonomy): domain Bacteria; phylum Planctomycetota; class Phycisphaerae; order UBA1845; family PWPN01; genus CAYLLT01. Next base: position 26,166 of record CAZJTF010000013.1, read on the forward strand.
CCGGCCGGCGGGCCGCACAGCCTCTGAGCGTTTTTCCGGCAGTCTTTGTTCCCCGCCGGCCCTCGTCGGCGTACGATTGATGCAACCTGATTCTGCCGCCTCCCGGCGGGCATTTGAGCGGCATCTGCTCGAGCGAGGGCACATGACACAACCGGGATCGACGCCACAGACTGCCAGCCCGCTCGCCAGTGCCGTCCGGCTCAGGCCTGCGAAAATCCTGAACCCGGAAAGCCTGTCGCTGTATCACGGGATCCGCGCGGATGCCCCGGTGCTGGTCATCCTGGCGGCCGGCAAGGGCACGCGATTCGGCACCAGCCCGAAGTGCATCCAGCCGGTGCATGGCACGCCGCTGGCCAGGCACTCCATTGACGCATTCCGATGGATGATGCCAGCGCCGGTGATCTGTCTGGTCGGCTATCGGTACCAGGACGTTTCCGGCGCGCTGGGCGCCGACAACGTCTACGTCCGCTCCGATAACCCGACGGGCGGGACCGCATTCGCGGTGTTCGAGGCCTTCTGCGTCCCCGCGTTGCTGGAGCACAGTCCGCTCCTGATGATCACGATGGGCGACCGCATCGTGCCGTCCTCGATCTTCCGGCGTCTGTGGGAAACGCACCGCTCGGGGCCACGGGAGGCCGACCTCACGTTCCTGAGTGCGCGATACGAGCCGCCGAAGAACCGCGGAAAGGGCCGCGTCCTGCGGAATGACCAGGGGCGCGTGGTCCGCATCATCGAGGAACGCGACATCGCGGCCGGGCGCGACCCGGCGGCCAGGCAGGCGCTGCTGAACCTGACGGAAGGCAACTGCCCGCTCTACGCCATTCGGGCTTCCACCCTGCACCGTCACCTCGAGCGGATCAGCAACGCCAACGCCCAGGGCCAGTACTACCTCACCGACATTATCGAGAGCATCAGCCGCGAGAATGGCGACATTCGCACGCTCACCACGACTCCGGGCGACCCCGAGTACGACCTCCTCTGTTCGGATGTGACGCAGCCGATGGATCTCGCACTCCTCGAGGGCAAGCTGGCGTCTACGCCGGGCTACTTCACGGAGATGCAGGAGATTGAGGAGGCCGCGGAGGTCATCCTGCGCGACCGCCCGCCCGGCCAGGTGGCGTCGATCGCCGCGCAGCTCGAAGAACTCGTCTCAGCAAACGCCCGCGAGAAGCTGGGGTTCCGCCCGGAACTGCCTATCGGCATCGGCATCGCCGGCGGGCGCCTGCGCATCGCGTTCATGCATCCGGACATGGTGCGATTCTTCGGGCCGGCGTGGCAGATGCCGATCGGGGCGGGTGATGCATCGGGTCGCGAGCAGATCGTCGTCGTCACGCAGGGCACCCAGGATCGGCGCGTTCACCTGTACCCCATGGATCCCCGCTATCGTGAGAGCATCAACTTCGTCGCATCCGATACCGACGCGATGTACCCGGGGGAGGAGATCTCCGACTGGCACACGTACGAGGGCTTCGGCACGCACATGAGCGAGACGCTGCTGCTCTCGCTCGGCTACTTCAGCGACGAGGAACTCGAGCGCCGCCGGGCGGCCGGGCTGCCGCTGCCTCCGCAGAGCCTGTGGATCAGCAGCAACATGCGCCGGCCGTTCGCACTCGTCGGTAACGCGATCGCCTCCATGCGGACGCTGCGGGCCGGCAACCTGGGCGCGCGGGTGCAGGAGCATCTGGGGCGCCAGGGATTCCAGGGCCTGCGCATGCTGTGCACGGGCGGTATCCCGCAGGGCGGCTTCTCGAGTTCGTCCGCGGTGACGGTCGCGACGAAGAACGCGATCAACGCGCTGTTCGACATCGGCATCCCGCCGGACCTGCTCGTGCACCTCGCCTGCCAGGCCGAATACGGCACCGGCGTACGCGCCGGCTCGCTCGATCAGGCCACGGAGCAGAAGGGGCGCGCGGGGCAGGGCACGCTGATCTCGTCGAATCCGCGCGACAACTACCGCATCATCGGCACGTACCCGGTGCCGGCCGAACGCTTCCATGTGATCTTCCCGTACAGCGTCGAGCGCGACCGGTCGGCCTGGCGCTGGTCGTGGGGCTTCTACGCCGAGTCGGCCGGATCGGGGCCGCTCACCGCCGGTGAAGCCCGCAAGATGACGGGCAAGGCGGCGGAACTGGCGGCCCTGCTGACGCGACTGCCGCTCGAAACCGACTTCTTCAAGCAAATCGAAAATGATCTCGTCTCCCAGGGCGTGCTCAGCGCCGAGAGCCGCGCGTGGGTCTGCTCGATCCTCCGCCAGGTGCCGCTGTGTGCCCGCCAGGCGGAGCTGCGCGAGCAGGTGATGGCGTCGCGCGACTGGTACGTCAGCCAGCTCGCGGAGGTGCATCATCTGGATGCCTCCGCGGCTGCCCAGAAGGCGGACGGCACGATCGCGGCCATGTTTGCGGGCTGGCGCGACCCGGTGCTGCGGCGGGAGACACCCTCCGGTGAGATCGTCCGCGAGGAGGGCGTGCCGCTGCGGGCCATGCTGGGGTATCTCTTCGGCGAGGTGGCCAAGAACTTCTACCTGATTCACCACCCGGATCGCTGGATCGAGTACATCACGCTCTCGCAGCGGGGGGACCGCTGCGTCGAGATCGACCCCGGCCGCCTGCCGCCCCGCGAAGCGATGGAAGGCGTACTCGACTGGGAGCGCGACCTGGCCGGGCCGGAATTGATGGAAGCCTGGCTCGACCGCCACGGAGCGGTGCCGTTCGACTTCAATCGCGGGCTCGACGACGCTTCGCTCGACGCCGCGAACCCTCCTGTGCTGCACCGGCTGGAGGGGTCGAACTTCTTCCGCGGCCTGGCGTTGATCGATCTCGCCGAGGCGATGCTCAAGCGGGCGTTCGGGCGCGATGCAGTGGCGGTGCGCGTCAATGCCGCCGGCCAGGGCGACTACTTCCAGGTGCACATCGACACGCAGCAGGCGGGCGTCGACGACGTGGAACGCTTCATCCGCGCGGCCTTCTACCGGCGGTTCGGACTCGAGCCCGATCCCGAGTTCGTGGTCGTGCACCCCGGCGGCGGGGCGGCGGGCGTGCGGCTCAGCCGCTGCGACCTGCTGCCGCAACTCGTTCGGCGCCTGCGGAGATAGGAAGGGTCAGTTCGTCAGTCCGAACGGGCCGGTGACCGCCTTGCGCACCGTCAGCCGGGCCTCGCCCGGCATCCAGGTGACCTCGACCAGGTCGGCAGGGGCCCCCTGCGAGCACGACCACGCGGGCAGTCGACCGCCAAACAGCGCCGCAGGCTGCAGGGATCCCATCGACACCGCTTGTGCGAATGAGACGCCGCCATCGACCACTGCGCGGCACAGCACGACCGGCATCTCGGCGGCCGAGCCCGCCTGGTAGGGAGTGCCGGGAAGAACCACGCGCCCCTCGGGCGTGCGTTCCACCTCGATCTGCCCCAGCTTGTAGAGCCCCGGCGGCAGGCCGGCCGCGCCCATGGCGTCCGTGATCAGCAAACTGCGCTCCGGCCCCTTCGCCCGCAGGAGGCACTTGAGTGTTGCGGCTGGCAAATGGTGCCCATCGGCAATGAGCGTCGCCTGCAGGCGATCATCCGCGAGCTGGTACCAGACGTAGTTGCTGTGCCGGGGCAGCATCGCGTCGCTGCCGTTGCCCAGGTGCGTGCAGAGCCGCGCGCCGGCCTGCACCGCGGCGTCGATGTCATCCGGCGTCGGGCGGTGGTGCCCGATCGAGACGATGACTCCGCGCGACGCGGCATGCCGGATCAGGTCCACGCTGCCCGGCTGGTCGGCCGCGAGTGTCAGCAGGGCGATGTGCCCGCGCGCCGCCGCCCAGAGCCGGTCGAAATCCGCGATGCTCGGGCGTCGCACATGCTCGCGCGGGTGCGCGCCGCGCGGCCCGTCCTCAGGGTGAATAAACGGCCCCTCGACGTGTGCGCCGGGACACATGCGCTGCACGAGAGGGTCGCGCTCGATCGCATTGGCAATCACTTCAAGCTGGTGGCAAAGCGTATCCATCCCCGCCGTGATGACCGTCGGCAGAAAACGCGTCACACCAGTCCGCAGGACCGCCTCGGCGATGTGCCGCGGGTCCTCGGGCTTCACATGCATCTCGATGAAGTTGCGCCCGGCGAAACCGTTGACCTGCAGATCGAAAAGGCCGGGGAGGATCCACCGCTCTGCGCCGGGCGTTTCGTGCGGCACGGGAGCAGGCTTTACGTCGGCGATCATGCCGCGCTCGACGCGCACGCGTACGGGCGTGCCGTCGGGATACAGTCGTCCATGCAGTTCACAGGGGGTATTCTCAGTGATGTTCATCGTTGGTTACATCTCTTCTGGAGTACTGCTCAATTGCGGCCCTCATTGATCAGGTCCTTGATCTTGAGTCCATCCAAGGGGTGATTCGTCCTGAATCGGAGCAACCAGTCGATCGCCTCATTGATCTTCTGCTGCTGCTCCGGGCTCCGTACGGCAATGGGCACCAAGCGCGCAACTGGGATACCGTGACGGGTGATAGTGATGGACTCGCCGCGCTCAACCCGCCTCAGAAGCCCGGCCAGAGCGTTTCGCGCATCGTGGCTGCCGATGGTTGATTCCATGTCTTGTGCCTCACTGCCTGGGCACCGATCTACTTGCCGACGCCCAGCAGCTCGTAGCTGCAATCCTTGTCAAACCGGGCGCTGACGGGGAGGCCTTTGCCGGCCGCAAGGGATTTCTGGTTCGCAAGAGCCACCTCGGCGGCCGCTTCGAGAATCGCGACGAGGCTCAGGGCGGATTCGGCATCGGCATACGTGCCGGCGAGGCTCGCCCGGTCGGTCAGGCCCAGCCGGACGCGGGCCGCGGCGTCGAGCCCGGCGACGAGTGAGTCCTTGTGGTAGCCGACGCCCACGGTGCCGTCCTTTCCCCCCGCCCGCGGCACCTCCGCCTGGAAGTGCGGGTTGTGCGTCCGGGTGCCTTCGCCATTCACCGCGGAACGCATGCCGCGGTCCTGCTGATCGACGAACACGCGGCCCTTCGCGCCGACGATCTCCATCTCCTGGTTGACGTGTCCCTCGAAATCCGGCGGGTTGATCCAGTTGTTGACGTACTGAACGCTCATGCCGTTGTCGTACTGCACCGTGACCTGCATGGCGTCGAACGTGTCGATGCCGTCGAGGTGAGCCTCGTCCTTCCAGTTGACCAGCAGCTTCTTCTGGCCGACGGCGTGGAGCGACACGGGTTTGAGATTCAGGTAGTAACCAAACAGGTCCGTCCAGTGGACGCCGACGTAGCTGAACGGGTTGCTCTTGTCGGCCCACTTGAAGATCTTCGTCGAGATTTCGAGCGGCTCCTCGAGCACGGCGCGCCCGTAGATCAGGTCGCCGAGCTTCGGCACCACGTCCACAAACGCGCTGCGCAGGAACGCGTCATAGCGCTTGTGCATGTCGACCGCTACGACGAGGTTGCCCCGCCGGGCCTTGTCGATGATCGTGCGCACCTCCGATGCGTGCAGCGTGAGCGGCTTCTCGCACACGACGTGCACGCCGCGATCGAGGGCGGCCAGGATTGCCGGTGTGTGCAGGTGATCCGGCGTGGCGATGAAGAGAACGTCGGGCTTCTCCTTCTCGAGGATGTCGACCCACGGCGTCTCGCCCCAGTAGGGCTTCGGGTTGGCGGCCGGCGACCAGGCCTTGAAATCCTTCACCAGCCCGTGGGCGAGATGCTCGAAGCGCTCGCCGACGGCCACGTACTGGAACGTGACATCCTTGAAGTCCGGCGCGTGGTGGTCGAGGCCGGGCGTGGCGAGGTAGGGCGTGATCCCGCAGCGGTCGATGCTCGCCAGGCTGTTGAGCACCACGCCGCGCCCAAACATGCCGCCGCCGATTGAGGCCATCTTGATCGTTCTTGCCGCCATTCTGAGCATTCCTCTCTCTTCTGTGCACGGATGTTGCAGTGCTGGCCGCATTATGGGGCCGGGTGCGGGCGAAGAAAAGCCCTGATTTCTGCGGAAATCGCCCAGTGCCGGCGCGGCACAGCTCTTGCATGGGTCAGACGTGCGTGCAGCGGTTGCACGATGTTTCAGCAGGAGACTGATTTCGGAGAACGGGGGTTTGCGATGACCGTGTGGCGAGGCAAGGCGGTGTACTCGGTGGACGAGGCGTGTGCGATGCTGCACCTCGACCAGCCCACCCTGCACCGACTGGTGCGGATCGGGGAACTGGGCGCGTGTTGCCTGGAAGACCGCATCGCCTTCCAGCCGCAGCATCTCAAGGAATACCAGCGACGATCGGGGGAATCGACGCCCGGCAACTGACGTACGAATGGGGAGATATGGTACCTCTGCCGGATGCTCCAGAGAGCCGCAGGCTTCAGCCGGCGCGGCCGTCCGGCAGGCGGAACCCCGCGTCTGTTAAACGTCCTCACGGCTGCAGCGGATGCCGGATCCTGGCGAGCAGGTCCGTTGACGAGTGGTCCTTCGGGTCGCCGACGATGGCCAGGCGGATGCTGAGCCTCTGAAGAGTGGGGTATTCCGGCAAATTCTCGGGTGTGTAGTCCGGGCCCTTGGCGTGGACGTCGGGGCGGATCAGCTCGAGCATCGGGTCGCACGTCGGTTCGTCGAACGGGGTGACGAACGCGACGCACCCGAACGCCGCCACGATCTCCATCCGCTCAATGAGCGGCTGGAACGGGCGGTCGGGGCTCTTGTAGCGCCGGATCGATTCGTCGCTGTTCACGCCGACGATCAGCGCGTCTGCCTGCGCGGCCGCGCCCTGCAGGTAGCGCACGTGCCCGACGTGTATGATGTCGAACGCACCGTTGGCGAACACGATCGATTTGCCCGCGGTGCGCAGGTCGGCCACCTCGCAGAGCAGCAGGTCACGATCGACGATGACTTCACCCATGGGAGCTCTCAGCTCTCAGCTGTCAGCCATCCGCTCTTAGCCGGAGGGTTCTCGGTTCTCAGCACTCGGTGCACTCATCACTCTCCGGTTGGCGTGGGCGCCGGACGCTACATTTCAGCACTCAGCACTCAGCACTCAGCACTCAGCACTCTTCACTCAACCCGCCGTTCAATGGACGTGCGGAGCTCGTCCGGCGAGGCCGTGGCGGCGCCTTCCTTCATGACGACGACCGCGCCGGCGTGATTGGCGAGCCGGCAGGCGGACTCGATGTCTGCGCCGGCGGCCACTGCGGTCGCGAGCGTGGCGGCCACCGAGTCCCCGGCGCCGGTCAAATCCACGATCTCCTCGGTGCCGACGGCCGCGATCTCCACCGTCCGGCGCCCGTCGCACAGCACCATGCCCTTGTTGCCGAGGGTGATGAGCGAGGCGCGGGCTCCCAGCCGCTCGGCCAGCGCCGATGCGAGTGACGGCGGATCCTGCACGCCCAGCCCCAGCGCCCGTGCGGCGGCCTCGGCCTCTTCCTCGTTCGGCTTGATGACCGTGACGCCCTGGAACGCGTGGATCTGGTAGCGCGAATCCGCCACGACCGGCTTGCGGGCCGCGATGTCGCGCAGCAGACGGCGGAGCGGCTCGTCGAAGCTCCCGTAGCCGTAGTCGCTGGCGACCCAAGCGTCGACGCGGGCATCGAGATCCGCGACGGCATCGCGTAATCGCCGGATCAGGGCGGCGTCCGGCGGAGCGGTGGGCTGGCGATCGAGGCGCAGCACCTGCTGGCGCGACGTGAGACGCGCGCCGGCGAGGAAACGCGTCTTCGTGATCGTCTCACGACCGGGAGCGCGCACGATCCGGGTGCAGTCGACGCCGCCGCTTTCGCCGCCCGCCAGGTGCGCGGTCAGTCGACGCCCGTCCTCGTCTTCGCCGACGAGGCCGACGAGACACGCGCGGGCACCCAGCGCCGCGATGTTGGCCGCGACGTTCGCCGCGCCGCCCGGGCGGAGCCACTCACGCTCGTACTGGAGGATCAGGACCGGGGCCTCGCGCGAGACGCGGTCGCTCTGCCCGCTGATGTAGCGGTCGGCCACGAGGTCGCCGACGACACCGACAGTCACGCCGCGGAGCCGCCCGAGGGCATCGGTGAGCCGGAGCTGTAAATCTGACGTCGGCACGTGTTGCACCGGATGGGTTGTCGGCCCGTCCGCCGCGTGGGCGGCGCTACCGGACGCCGGCGGCGTCTGCAGGCTCCTTGCCGGCCAGCAGCTCGCGGGCGGCGGCGAGAACCATGTCGGTCGTGATGCCCGTCATGCAGCGGTGGTCGAGCGGGCAGACCCGCTTCATACACGGGCCGCAGTCTACCTCGATCATGAGCCGTCGCTCCAGCGGCGCGTCGGTGGCGGTCCACTGCGGATGCGTCGGGCCGAAGATCGTGACGACCGGCGTTCCGAAGGCGTTGGCGAAGTGCCGCGGCCCGGTGTCGTTCGTGATGAGCAGGGCGGCGCGTCGGATCAGCGCCTTGCTGGGCCCGAGCTGCATCACCGGGTTGTCGAGGACGACTGCCTTCTGCTTCATGTGGCGTGCGACGGTGCGGGCGATCGCCACCTCGCGCGGCCCGCACGACACGAACACCGCGGCCCGCCCGTCAGCCACCAGGCGATCGGCGACCGCGGCGAAGCGCTCCGGCAGCCAGCACTTGGCCGGCCCGAAGGAGGCGCCGGGGTTGATCACCACGATCGGGCTGCCGGGGTCGACGCCGGCGGCCGCGATGGCATCAGCCGCCACCGTCTCTTCTTCCTCGGTCGTGTGCAATTCCGGCCGCGTCCCGCAGTCGCGGCAGCCGAGATACCGGGCGATCGCGTTGTAGTACCGGATCATCGGCACCGGCACGTACTTGCCGTCGAAGCGCTCGGGCAGGAGCTTGTCGGTCAGCAGCAGGCCCCGCCCGTCGCGGTCATAGCCGACCCGGCGGGGGATGCCGCCCAGCCGGGCGAGCAGGGCCGAGCGGAACGAGTTCGTCATCAGGATCGCCAGGTCGAACCGCTGGTCGCGGAGCTGCCCGGCCAGGCCCAGAAATCCCTGGCGCCGTGCCGACTTGTCGCGCCCGGTCGGCCAGCGGATCACCTCATCCATCCAGTCGCCGCCCGTCAGCACCTCGGCCAGGTTGCCGCGGACGAGGAACGAAATATGCGCCGAGGGAAACCGCTGCCGCAAGGCCCGCAGCGCGGGGGTCGCCAGCACGAGGTCGCCAACCCACTTGGGGAGCACCACAAGAATCCGCGAGGGCGAGGTCCGCTCGATCGCTCTGGGGACTCGGGAGCCGTTTCGATCCGTTCGCATGTCTCACACTCGCCGGAAGTTGCCGAAGTTTCGCGCCGTCGGGCTCATTTTAGACGAGGGTGGGGAGGGACTCAACGGTCGGGGGTGGCCCCTGGCACGCACCGATCGTCCTGGTGCGCCAGGAACAACACGAACGGGTGTGGCACGCACGGGCCTGTTTCTGTGCGTGCAGGTGAGCATCCGAACGACCGACGTGCCTGCGACGGCTGTTTCTGCATGCACCCGAGGAGCGCCATCCACGTGTACCACTAACATAAAGCAACAAGAACCCACCCGCTGCTGCTGCGACTGAGACCCATTCTCAAATCATGTGCTGACAGTAGTTTCGAGTTCGTGCCCGTTGTTTCCGGCGTTGTCAGCGTTCTACAATGAGCCGCTCCCGGGTGCCGGAACGCGATCTCAAGACCGGAGTGCACTGATGAGCGACGCCGCGAGTACCACCGCTGCACACCTCGACGCCGTCCGCAGACGCGGGCGACACCTCATGGCGCTCGAATCCGAAACCGGCGTACGGGCCGAGATCTTTCACTCGGCCAGCGCCGCCCGGGACGGCCTCATCCTCATGCTGTCGCTCTGGCTCATCCTGCAGGGCGTCCGCTTCAGCGGCGACAGCGCGCTCGTCGTGCTGGCGGCCGCCCTCTCGCTCGCGCTCTACACCGGGATCGCCAACGGGCTCGCCATCTCGTCGCAGCTCCGCTTCTGGCACGCGGAACTCCAGCGCGAGCGGGGCGAGATCCGTACCCAGCCGGATTTCGAGCGGGACGAGGTGCGGGCGCTCTACGAGGCCAAGGGTTTCAGCGGGCCGATCCTCGACGAGATCGTTGAAACGCTCTGCGCGGACGAAGACCGCCTGCTCAAGATCATGCTGGAGGAGGAACTGGGCATCTTCTTCGAGCAGGCGAACCACCCCGTCGTGATGGGATTTCTCACCGGGTCCGCGGCCCTGCTCGGGGGCCTCGCGATCGCGATCACCGGCTTCCTGGGCCCGTGGTGGGCGCCGGTGCTGGCGGTGTTCGTCCTGCTGGCGGTCGTCTCCGTCATCCGGACGGGGCAATCGCTCTCGCTGGCGGTCCGATCTTTCGGACGCTGGGCCGTGACCGCCGCGGCTGTCGGGGGCATCGCGTATCATGTCGCGGAACTCCTGGCGACGGTGCATGGATCGGCGGGTGCACCGTGAAAACCGCCTCCATCCCCTTCTTCACGCGCCGGGCCGTCAACCCGATCCTGACGGACTCCGTCATCTTCGATGCCGACGAAGAGGCCGCGCTCGTCTTCCTGACGCCCCAGGCGCGGCGCATCGAGCGCTACATCCCGCTGCTCTCCGCCGGGCTGGCCGGGGCCTTCCTCCTGGCGGCGTACCTTGCCCAGAAACTCCACGCGCCTCAGCCGCTGATGCACCTTTGCGTGATCATCGCCTTCCTGATCGCCGGCGTGCCCGGCCTGCGATCGGCGATGGAGTCGATCCTCGAGCGCCGGATCGACATCGACGTGCTGATGATCCTCGGGGCCGTTCTGGCGGCCATCATCGGCCAGCCGATCGAAGGGGCGCTGCTGCTCTTTTTGTTCGCACTCTCCGGCGCCCTCGAAGAGGAGGCAACCCGGCGCACGCACGCGGCGATCCGCTCGCTGCGCGACCTGAACCCCACGATCGCCATCCTCCTCGACGACACCGGCGCGCAGCAGCGCGTGAGCACGCGCAACGTGCCGCTCGGCGCGCGGATTCTCGTGCGCCCGGGCGACCGCGTGCCGCTCGACGGCGCCGTGATCGAGGGCGAGTCGGCGGTGGACGAGTCCCCCATCACCGGCGAGTCGATGCCGCGCGAGAAGTTCTCTGGCGACGCGGTGTACGCCGGCGCCATCAACGGCAGCGGCCGCCTGGTGGTCGAGGTGACGCGCGTCGCCGCGGACACCCAGCTCGCCAAGATCATCCGCCTCGTGACGGAGGCCAAGGGCAAGCAGGCCCGTGTGGAGCGGCTCTTCGACCGCGTCGGCCCGACTTACGCGACGCTGGTGATCGCGGCGGCCGTCGCGATGGCGGTGCTGGCGCCCTTCGTGGCCGGGCTCGACTGGCGTGAGTCGGTCCGGCGGGCAATCGCGCTGCTGATCGTCGGCTCGCCGTGCGCGCTCATCATTGCGACACCCATCGCCTACCTCTCGGCCATCGCGTCCGCGGCCCGCCGGGGCGTGCTGATCAAGGGCGGTGCGTACCTGGAGGCGCTGGCCCGCTGCCGCTGCGTCATTTTCGACAAGACGGGCACGCTCACGCAGGGACGCCCGCGCGTGGCGCGCGTCGAGTGCCTGGACGGGCTCGACGACGCCGAAACCCTGCGCGTCGCGGGTGCTCTCGAAGCCTCCAGCAGCCACCCGCTCGCCAGCGCGATCAACGCCGCCATCGAGGAGCGCGGCCTCGCTCCGCTGGAGGCCTCGGGCGTGGAACTCGTACCCGGCCGGGGCGTGCGCGGATCCATTGCCGGCGAGGGCGCGGCGCTGGGCCGGCTGGAGCTCGTGGAGGGGCTGCTCGAGCCCTCCGCGCGGGGGGCGGCCCGCGATGCGGTGGGCCGTGCCTACGCCGACGGGCTGACCGCGGCGCTGGTCGCGCACGCCGGGCGGGGAGCGGTCCTGGCGTTCGAAGATCCGATCCGCGAGGACGCGGCCCGGACGGTCGCGCACCTGCGGTCGGAGGGCGTCCGCCGCATCGTCATGCTCACCGGCGATAACGAGCGCGTCGCCCGCCCGACGGCCGCGGCGCTCGGGATCGAAGAGTACCGGGCCGACCTGCTGCCCGAGCACAAGATTGTTCACGCGGAGCAGCTCCGGCGGGAGATCGGCGCGATCGCCATGGTCGGCGACGGCGTCAACGACGCGCCGGTGCTCGCCCATGCCGACGTGGGCATCGCGATGGCGAGCATCGGCTCCGACGCCGCGCTCGAGGCCGCGCCGATCGTGCTCATGAGCAATACGCTCGAGCGCCTGGCGTGGCTCGTCTCGCACGCCCGGCGCACGGCTGCCATTGTCCGCCAGAATCTTCTGCTGGCTATATCTGTGATCGTATTCCTTTCAGGTTTCGCCGTGGCCGGCAGGGTGGAACTGCCGCTGGCCGTCATCGCCCACGAGGGCAGCACGGTCCTGGTGGCGGTCAATGCGCTGCGGCTGCTGCGCGGCGGCGGCACGCCGACAGGAGATCGGGCGGGGCGCGCCCATCCGTAGCGCGGCGATGCTCAAGTCATTGTCACTTGTCACTTGTCGCTGTCAGTCGCCCGTTGTCAGTCGTTGAGGCGGGTGGTCCTTCGTCAGCGTTGAAAATGCCGGATTCCCATGCGGGACCTCTGGCCCCGACCACTGACCACAGACCACTCACCACTGACAACGGACGATGCGCGTTGTGCCATGCCGTCGCATCGCACGCGCATAAAAAAGCCTGGTCGCGGAGACGGGCAAGGGGGGGATTGCCCATCCGTGTGGGGGTGCGACCAGGCGTTTGAGACATATTGAGCGGGAGAAAGCTGAAGCACGAACGACCCGCCCCGCATTCAGCCAGACGATAGCTATTATGTCGCCGGGTCCCTGCGTGTCAAGGTGAATTGTAATTTGCAGCACTGCCTACAGCGGTGCGGGCAGGCGAGCAGGGAAGCAGAACGGGGAACAGCAATGTAGCCACACGAGGGCACGTTCTGCAGCGTCCGCTCTCGCAGCGCGACGTTGCGATCGCCCTCGAGAAGCTCGGCAGTAGGCGACAGCGGTCGCCCCGCGCAAAAAAAGACGGGCGGTAGGTTGCCGCCCGTGGTGTTGTCAGATCAAGACGCCACACCGATCTGCGTTACGGATAAATGACCGAGTCCGTATTGCTGGCCGGGGTGTACTTGTCGCTGCTCGCCTGGTGGACCGTTCCCTTGACCCGGTCATCCGGAAACGTCCCGTCCACGTCGGTCCAGCGGGTGTAAATGTTATCCATGCCGACGCCCACGATCGGTTTCGTCTGGAACTCGGCATGGCTGTCGGCATACAGCACGACCTGCCCCTCGCCGTCGCTCACGCCGCCGTGGTTCGGCGAGTTCCACCGACGCCAGTCGTCGGGGCTGGAGCTCGAGGCGACGTTTGCCCACGTGACGCTGCCCGGGGCGGTCTGCGGATTGCTCCCCTTGTTGCCGTCAATGTAGGTCCCCCAGGGGCCCTTGTCCGCAGCCAGCGGCATCCGCTGGTCGCGGTCGGAGGACGGCTTGCCCAGCGAGCCGTAGGGCACCTGGTAGCCGTAGCTGACCTGCTGCCATGCCTGGGCAGCGCCCTGGGCCCCGGTGCCACCCGCCTGAGCGTTGTCGTCGCCCTTGCCGAAGTCCCAGTAGACCTGGGGGTTATCTTCGTCGTTCGGCGTATCTTCGCTGGACGGGCAGTAGAACGACTTGGGCGAGGACGCGCCGGTGCGGACGAGCGTCCACAGGTTGCGCGTCGTCGAGAGCCGCTGCGACTCACTGCCGGAGGGCCGGAGGGTTGTACCACCGGTCTGGTACTGCGGATCGCCAGCGGTCGGGGTGTTCTGGCGGCCACGGCCTGGGTCGTCGACACCGATCTGCTGGGCGTACTGGACCTGGCCGTTCAGGATGGCGGCGTCGCCACTTCCCGTCGGCTGCCGGAACGGGTTCGCGATCGGCCAGTCATCGGCGTTCTCGTTCGCGTACGTGTAGAACCCGGTTCCCATCCCCTTCATGTTGGACGCGCAGACCGTGCGCTTCGAGAGCTCACGGGCGCGGGCCAGACTGGGCAGCAGGATCGAGATCAGAAGGGCAATGATCGCGACCACGACCAGCAGCTCGATCAGCGT
>CAZJTF010000014.1:0-18432 GCA_964548565.1 uncultured Planctomycetales bacterium
ATGTCGACGAAACTGCCGACGGGAAGGACATCCGCAGCACCCGCAAATCCACCGGCGAGCCCCTCACGCGCAGCCTGGGGAAAATGGGCAAAAGCCTGAAGAACGCCGTCTCTCCCGACCAGATCTGCCACGACTACGGCACGGACACTCTGCGGGCTTACGAGATGTACATGGGCCCGCTCGAGGCCAGCAAGCCCTGGAGCACCCGCGACATCATCGGCATGAGCCGATTCCTCCACGCCCTGTGGCGACGCTTTGTTGCCGAGGATGGCTCCCTCAAGGTCGTGGACACGCCGGCGGACGATGCCACCCGTCGCCTGCTGCATAAGACGATCCGCAAGGTGACGGGCGATATGGAAGGCCTGCGGTTCAACACCGCCATCGCCGCCCTGATCGAATTGAACAACGCACTCAAGCCCGACGGCCTCCCCCGGGAAGTCGCCGAGCCGCTGCTCAAGCTGCTGGCGCCCATCGCTCCGCACCTGGCGGAAGAACTCTGGCATCGCCTTCTTGGCCCCGAGTGGTCCGCGAAAGAGGGTACGATTTCGGCGTCCTCCTGGCCCACGTGGGACGAGTCACTCTGCGTCGACGCCGAGGTCGAGATCCCCGTCCAGATCAACGGCAAGGTCCGCTCGCGCATCCGCGTGGCTCCCTCCGCCGGCGAGGAGGACATGAAGGCGGCCGCCCTCGCTGACGAGAAGGTCGCGAATGAACTGGCGGGCAAAACCGTGCGCAAGACCATCTGCGTCCCCGGACGCATGGTGAACATCGTCGCCGGCTGAATCCGGAAGGCCGCGTGGATGGCCCTTGAAGTCGAAGCCAAGCTCCGCGTTGCATCTCACGAGCCGGTCCGGGCGCGCCTCCGGGAACTTGGTGCGAGGCTGCACGAGACGGTGCTCGAAACCAACCGCCTCTTCGATGACGATCGGCAATCTCTCTTTCGGACCGACCGCGGCCTCCGCGTCCGCACGACCCGCACCTCCGAGGGCCGGGTGCTTCGCTCCACGCTGACCTGCAAGGGGCCGCAGCAGGGCGGGCAATTCAAACGGCGCGAAGAAAGCGAAACGGACGTGAGCGACCCGGAGTCCGCCATCGCGATTCTGGCCGCCCTTGGCTTCCACCAGGTACTCTGCTTCGAGAAACGCCGCGAAACGTGGTTGTTCGAGGCCCTCACCGCAACCGGCCACAGCCAGGTGCGGGTCGAACTCGACGAACTCCCCGATCTCGGCTGCTTCGTGGAGATCGAAGGCAGCCCGGAGGCGATCGACGCAGCTCGCGCGGCTCTGGGCCTCTCCGATCAGCCGCTGTTGGTCGAAACCTACGTCGCGATGGTGGCGACCTACTGCGATTCCACCGGGCGCCGCCCGGCGGTGCTCACCTTCGCTTGACGGGAGCCTGCTTCCCCGCAGGCTCGACCCCCGCGGAGCACCGGTCGGTGTTCTCACCCGATACCGGGATCTTTCTCGACTCAGCAGATGGGTGGTTCGAAGTGACCAGGGCGCAAGAGAAACTGCACACCAGGCGTGTCAACCCGGCGTTTCGCCCGTCTGGATTGCCTTCTGCGGCCTGGCGCCCTCCTCAGCGCTTTCAACGGCCGCGGTGGCCCGCAGCAGTTCGACAAACCGTGCGATCGCCGGCGTAAAGAGCTTCCGCTGGCGGTGAATGATGCCGACAGGACGCCGTGGGGCCCCTGCCGGCAGCGGGATCGCCGCCAGCGTCCCCGCCGAAATCTCCCGTCGGACCGTCGGTTCCGGCAGGATGCTGATCCCCGCGCCGATCTCGACCGCCTGCTTGATCGTTTCGACGTTGTCGAATTCCATCACGATTTTGATCGCCACCTGGTGCTGCCGCAGGTACTTGTCCAGTTCCTTGCGGATCGGCAGGTCCCGGTCGAAGGCGACGAACGTCTCCCCCCGCAGTTGGGGCGGTGTCGCGACCTTCAGCCGGGCCAGGTAGTGCTCTGGATTGCAGACCACCACCATCCGTTCGGTCCGCCACGGAATCACCGTGATCCCTGGAGAGGTGACCGGGTACGACATGACGCCGATGTCCGTCTCTTCGTTGATGACGGCATCGAAGACCTTGTTCGGCCGCAGGTACTCGAGCCGCACGTTCGCCTTGGGATACCGCCCCATGAAGTCCTGCATGCACCGGCTCATGTCGTGCAGCCCGACCGAGTAGATGGCCGCCACCCGCACCGTCCCCGCGATCTCCTTCTTGAGAGACCGCATCTGGGCCTCGACGCTGTCGAATCGTTCCAGAACCTCGCGGCACCCCTCGTAGCAGGCCTGACCTTCGGGGGTCATGATGAACGGTCGCTTCGTACGGTCGATCAGCTGCATCCCGAAGTGCCGCTCCAGCTGGTGCACCGCCTGGCTGGCGGCCGATTGCGAGACATGGTTGGCCGACGCCCCACGGGAAAAGCTCTGGGTCCGGACCACATCGCAGAAGATACGCAGCGTCTCGAGGTTCATGGGCTCACCAGAAGCTCATTATAAGGGTTTCTTATCTCAACTATCAAGATATCGGCCATTTCCTAATGAAGGGGCGGGTTGTACACTGAATTCTGGTCACGGAAGGCCCGCCTGAATCCCCGTGCGGGCAGCGTTGCTCGCAATCGGTGTGTCCCATTCAGCCAGCCAGCCGTCTCCTCTGAGGCGGCACCTTGCGGTTTTCCGCGCAACAGGAGCCCGACAACATGTCCTACGTAGCCCAGGTCATGGAGCTTGTCGCCAGGCGCAATCCCGGCGAGCCCGAATTCCACCAGGCGGTCCGGGAAGTCCTCGAATCCCTCGATGACGTCTTCGCCCGCCATCCCAGGTACGAGAGAAACCGTATTCTCGAGCGTCTCGTCGAGCCCGAACGCGTGATCATGTTCCGCGTTCCGTGGTCGGACGACCGGGGCAACATCCAGGTGAACCGCGGCTACCGCGTGGAATTCAACAGCGCGATTGGCCCCTACAAGGGTGGCTTGCGGTTCCACCCCACGGTCAACCTGAGCATCCTCAAGTTCCTGGGATTCGAGCAGATCCTCAAGAACTCGCTCACCACGCTCCCCATGGGCGGGGGGAAGGGCGGGTCCGATTTCGATCCCAAGGGCAAGTCTGACGCCGAGGTGATGCGCTTCTGTCAGTCGTTCATGACCGAGCTCTGCCGCCACATCGGTGCGGATACGGACGTCCCGGCCGGCGACATCGGCGTGGGCGGACGTGAAATCGGGTACCTCTTCGGGCAGTATAAGCGGATCCGCAACGAGTTCACGGGCGTGCTGACCGGCAAAGCGCTCAACTGGGGCGGCTCGCTCATTCGGCCGGAGGCGACCGGCTACGGCGCCACCTATTTCGCCCAGGAAATGCTCGCGACGCGCGGCGATTCGCTGCAGGGCAAGGTCTGCACTGTGTCCGGGTCCGGCAACGTCGCCCAGTACACGGTCGAAAAGCTCAACCAGTGCGGCGCCAAGGTCGTCAGC
This sequence comes from uncultured Planctomycetales bacterium, assembly GCA_964548565.1. GTDB lineage: Bacteria > Planctomycetota > Phycisphaerae > UBA1845 > PWPN01 > CAYLLT01. Next base: position 3,470 of record CAZJTF010000014.1, read on the forward strand.
CTCTCTGACTCCTGCGGCACAATCCACGACCCCGACGGCATCAACGAAGACAAGCTGGCCTACGTTCTCGAGCTCAAGAATGTGCGCCGCGCCCGCATTCAGGAATACGCGGCCCGCTTCCGCAGTGCCCAATACGTGGAAGGCAAGAATCCCTGGGGCATCCCATGCGACTGCGCCTTCCCCTCGGCCACGCAGAACGAAATCTCCGGCGAGGATGCCCGCACGCTGGTCAAGAACGGCTGCACCCTGGTGGCCGAAGGCGCGAACATGCCGACCGATCCTGACGGCGTCGAAGTGTTCCTCGGTAAGAAAGTTCTGTACGGGCCGGGCAAGGCCGCCAATGCCGGCGGTGTGGCCACCTCCGGCCTCGAGATGTCGCAGAACGCCCAGCACACGATGTGGACGCGCGAAGAGGTCGACCGGCGCCTGCACGACATCATGAAGGCGATCCATCGCAACGTGTCGGAGACCGCCCGCGAGTACGGCAAGCCCGGCAACTACGTGGTCGGTGCGAATATCGCCGGCTTCGTGAAGGTGGCCGACGCCATGATCGACCAGGGCCTCGTCTGACCGCGCAGCGAACCCGCCGCCGGTGTTCCCGCCGGCGGAGGCAGAACATCGCCCGTTCAGGGCATCCTGTTCGAACGCCTGCGGCCCCGTCCTTCATCGGATGGGGCTGCTGTCGTTTCGCCCCGGGGCTTCAGGTAGCACAGAACCTCTTGTTGGAGTGTGTTGGCGTTCAGCTGTAGCGCCCCGGGTCCGCCCAGGTCCTGCGCGTCGATCACCCGCAGTGCCCGGGCCCGCGGCCCCGCCTCCGGAAGAATCTCGGGCAGCCGGTTCGGGCAGGTCTCGAGGAACTGCTCGTTCAGCGCGTTGCCTTCCTTACCGGGGAACAGCGCCATGTACAGGATGTCCGACTCGACCAGGTCGCTGAAGAAGTGCGTGCCCAGCGAGACGTCCGGCACCAGGTCCTGCCGCATGGCGACGATCTCGCAGAGCACCGACACCTTGCTGATCTCGGCGAACGAGACCGGCACGCCGAGCGCCGGCGTCGTCGTGCCCCACCGCCCGGGGCCGAGCAGCATGATGTTCCTCGGGTGCCGCGCGTCGTCGTGGTGCATGATCCGCCCGATGAGCCGCGCGATTGAATACCGTTCCGCGATCGGGAGGTTCGCGTAGATCGACGGCACGACATACACGATCCGGTCGACCGGCACCGCCCGGCTCCGCCCGATCACCGCGCCCCGCGCCCGCAGCAGGATCTCCTCCTCCCGCAGGTCGGCGGGCGGGCTCATCACCGGAGACGTGCCGCTCACCTGCAGCGGGCGGCACTGCACGATGTTGATCTTGTAGCCGGCCCGCCCGAAAAAGTTGGCGGTGAACTCCACGTCCACCGGGCAGCCGTATGCGTCCTGCAATGTTCGCAGCATCTCGCGCATGTCGCTCACGAACGGCGTGTCGCGCAGGAACTGCTCGAAGGTCAGCACCCACGGGAACACGTCGGCGCCCGTCCCGGCCGCCATCCGCTCGAGTTCCTCGTCCTGCGACGCGAACATCCGCACATTCAGCCCGGTGCTCGTGCGGGCCACCTGGCCGAAATCCATCGAGACGATCTGGTTGGCCGCCAGGTCCAGTACGTCCACGTGCCGCTGCGTGTACCGTCGCACCTCGTCGAAGCTCGACTCCGGCCGGCGTTCAGGCGCGTTGAGTGCGACCACGCGCGTGTAGTCGTCGTCCGTCCGGTCGACCGCCCGCGTGCCGAGCCCGAAGACGAGCCGCAGCATGCCGGCCGAGGGGTCGATCTCCTCATTCCAGGCGTACGGATTGAAGGAGAAGCCGACGCCCGCAACCTGCGGATAGAGGAGGTTGCCATGTAAGACGCCCGACACCCGCTGCACGAGCAGCGACATCTGTTCGTCGCGGTCGAGGATATTCCGCTGGGCGCGGTACCGCAGCGCCTTCTCGCTCATGGCGCTCGCGTAGATCGTCCGCACGGCCGACATGAAGTCCTCGAGCCGTTTGTCGCGCGAGCCCTGGTTGACGCAGAACACGCTTTCGTACTTGCCGGCGAAGGCGTTGGAGAAGTTGTCCTCCAGCAGGCTGCTCGACCGGACGATGATCGGACACTGCCCGAAGTAATCGAGCATGTCCGAGAATTCCTTGCGGATCGAGTCGGGGAACGTCCCCGTCAGGATCCGGCGCCGCGCCTCCTCGGAACCTTCGAGAAACGTGAGAGGATCCTTTTGCTTCTGGCGGACCCACCAGCAGCCGTTCTGCACCAGATACGTGTAGAACACGTCCGAACCGATGTAGAACGAGTCGTGCGTTTCCAGCACGTCGTTCCATCGCGGGTCGGCCTTGCGCAGGATGCCCCGCGCGAGCAGCATGCCCACGGCCTTGCCGCCGATCAACCCCGTGCCTACCAGCCGGCGCCAGATGGCCAGAATGTCCTCGAGGTTCAGATTCCCCTCGGCGAGCGCCAGGACGCGTTCCTCGCGCGTGACCAGCATCTTCAGCAGGCGCCGGCACAGATCCTGCGCGAAGTCGATGCAGCACTGCCCGCCGACCGGGTCGATCGCCTTCTCGGCCTCGAGAAACGCCCGGTTCCAGATCCCCAGACGGGCGCGTGCCGGGCCGAACCCTGCCCACGCCGTCGAGCTGAGAATCTCGGAGATCGTCGAGCTGTCGGTCACCGGCGTCAACTCGTCCTTCTGCAGCCCGTGCAGCATGTACATCGTCGGCGAGTGCCGCTGCTGAACCTTGATCGGGTGCACGTACAACCTGCCCTTGTGGCGGTACACGTCCAGCAGCACCTGCGTTGTCTCGGCGATCGTCGTGGATGCCGTCAGGGAGTGGCAGTTCTTCAAGAGTGAGAAGTAGGCTATGGCTTCCATATCGAACAGATACGGGCAGGTGAGCACGAAGAAGTTGCCGAGCATCCGGTCGCTCAGCCACTCACCCGCCAGGTCCGACAGGCAGTCGAACACGTACCATCCGCCGCGCCCGGTCTCGTTGATGACGCGGTGAATGTCGGTGATGAACTTTTCGAACCCGGCCTCCGGCTGCAGTTGATGGATCGTGCCGCCCTCGGCCGAGGTGATCAGCGGCGGGTGCTTGGCGAAGCGGAAGTAGACCGGCCGTCGCCCCTGGCGAACCGCATCCTCCCAGTACGGCTCCACGAACGGAACGTAGTCGTCGACGCTGTCGACTTGCCAGACGATGTTGTCGCCCGGAATCAGCCCCTTGAGGACGCGATCGAGCCCCGGGAGCCCCGTCGAAAGTTGTGGACCTGCCATGCCGGTGCCGCCTCCTTGAACCGGCCGCTGTGGACGCCCGGCAGCCCCTACAGTATCCCCGGCCCGGAGACCGCTCAAGACGGCGTGTCCGGACCCGGCACGGAGGGAAGATCTCACTCGCCCAAACGAGGCCATTTGTGCGGCAGGATGTGTCCAGATCGAACGTTACATCGCCCCCTGCGCGCCTGCCCTCGCCGGACTATCATAAGCGGCGCTAATGAATGCATTTCCTGAGCATGAGGAGGCCTTATCTGCCGCTCAATGCTGTAGTTACGTTCCGTGTCGCGTCGGCGAACACCCCATCGGAAAACGTTTGACTTGCTCACCGAACTCGTTTACACATTCCGATAGGGTGAGCAATTTGAGGTGAGCCGTGTGTGAGAATTGCAGATCATTAGTAGGCTGCCACACCCATCTGTGCCGCTACCACCGGACGCATCTGCCCTCCGACGTCCGACAGAGCGTTCAGGAGCCACGCCGGCCGGTCATTCGCCTGCGTGACCGCTCCGCGGCCGCCCTCTATCGCGAGCGGGCGGACGAGCTCTTCGCCCTCGCATCCGCCTGACTCCAGACCGTCTTCACTATTCCTGCCACTGATACTGCGGCAAGTCTGCCGCCGAACATATCCAGCACCCTGCCTCCCTGATATACTATGATGAGATTGTGCGGTGCTTCCACGTGAGGACATCACCGATGGTGACGACGCAGATACAACTGACAGAAGAGCAGGAGACCCGGCTCAAGGCCCGTGCGGCGAGCGAGGGCGTTTCGGTGGCAGACCTGATCCGTCGGGGCGTGGATCTCTGCCTTCAGGCTCCGGTCTCCCGCGAGGAGCAGAAGCGTCGCGCGCTTGCCGTCATCGGGCGATTCAATTCAGGATGCGGCGACCTCGCTGAGCGGCACGATGCGTACCTCCCCGGGGTATACCGTTGAGCGCGGTGTTCGTAGATACCTCGGCCATCCTCGCTGTTCTTGACCTCGCCGACAACCAGCATGGCGAGGCGAGTCGGCAGTGGCGTGACCTCATCACCAACGAAATCCCGATGGTTTCCACAAACTATGTTCTCGTGGAGACCCTCGCTCTGCTGCAACACCGCTTTGGGGTTGATGCAGTACGCACGTTCATCGACGACGTTGCACCCCTGCTAACGATCGAGTGGGTCACTGCCGAGCTGCACGCCGTTGGTCTGTCTGCGATGGCGGCCGCCGCTCGTCGGAACCTGAGCTTCGTGGACTGCGTCAGTTTTGAAGTCATGCGCCAGAGGCGCCTGACCACAGCATTCGCATTCGATCGACACTTCGAGGAACAGGGATTCCGCGGGATCGCTATGTGAGATCTGTTTATGCGTAGCTGGCGCCGCCGGGCGCGCCGTGCTTCTCAGTGCGTTCCCTGGCCACTCGCGCTTCGTAGCCGCTGGCGCGGTGGGCGGCCAGGGCGTCGGCCTCGATCCCCATTTGCTCGCGGACGTGCCCGATCAGCGGAGCCGTATCCGTGAAGAACGCGGCCCGCAGGATCTGCTCGCCCATCACGATGTCGTCCTTGGCCTGGGCATCGCGCAGGGCCTTGCGGTCAACGAGCACCGCCTTGGCGAAGACCTCGTGGATCACCTGCACCGTCTGGATCATGGCCTCAATCTTTGGCTTGAGATTGTGCGACTGGTCGACCATGTAGGCGATGTCCAGCGGCTTGCCGCGTTCCCACTCGGCCCCGACGATCTCGTTGAAGATCCGGAAGAGCTGATAGGGATCGATGCTGCCGGTCGTCAGGTCGTCGTCCGCGTAACGGCGGTCATTGAAGTGGAACCCGCCGAGCATGTTCTCGTCGAGGAGCCAGGCGACGATCTGCTCGATGTTCTGGGCGAGGTAGTGGTGCCCGGTGTCGACGAGCACACGGGCCTGCGGGCCGGCCGCCTTGGCGTAAAGGTAAGCCATGCCCCAGTCAGCGATGTCCGTGTGGTAAAACGCCGGTTCGAACGGCTTGTACTCGACCAGCATCGTCATCGACGGCGGCATCGCCTTGTGGACTTCCTTCAGGCCCGCGATGAAGCGGTGCTTGCGGGACCGAATGTCATCCTGGCCGGGATAGTTCGTCCCGTCGGCAAACCAGAGGGACAGGTAGTTGCTCTTCGTCGCCGTCCCGATCGCCACGGAGTCGAGGCAGTGCTGGATCGCCTGCCTGCGGACCTCCTCCTGCCGGTTTCCGAAACTGCCGTACTTGTAGCACTGGTCCTGAAACACATTGGGGTTGATCGCGCCGATTTGGACGCCCGCCTTCGTTGCGTAGTCGACGAGTTTCGGGTCGAACCCGCGCGGAAAGTCCCAGAGGACGTGAACCGCCACGCTCGGGCAGATCCCGGTGAGTTTGTGCACCCAGGCGGCGTCATCGAGCTTCTCGGTTGTCGTCCGCGCGGCGGCCGGCTGGTGGAATTTGCCGAACCGTGTGCCGGTGTCGGCGTATCCCCAGGAGGGTGTCTCCACGGCGAGAGTCTTGAGCCGCTGCAGGATCTGCTCGGCGCTCTGACCGCGCTTCTCGGCTGCATCGAGGATCTGTGCCGCACTTTGTGACGCCTTCTGTGCCATGGTGTTTCTCCGCTGTTTTGCAACGTGATGCGGCTCGCATGATCGGCAGACAGCGGGCGGGTGTCAAGGAATGCGTGCCGCCGCCGCAGCCACCCCGCCGCCCCAAAGCAGCTTCAGTCTGCTGCGCCAGCGCCGACAAGGTCCCGCATGTACTGGTAGGCATCCTCTGCAGCCGCCGCTTGCGCGAAGAGCGACATCGCCTGCGCCCAGTCGCCGCCGGCCAGGTCGTAGACCTGTTCAAACAGGTCCAGCCCCGAGTTGTAGCGCGTGTTCAGCAGGAGGAACGCATTGTTGTACGCAAACGTGGCATACCCGGCGTAGCCCTGCTGGTTGTGCATCAGTGGCAGGACCTCCGCCGAGAAGCGCGCCCGGGCCGCATTGAAGATCTCCTGGCGACCCGCAATTGTCTCGTCCTTCGAGAGGTCGCTGTCGTAAAGCTCCCTGAGTTCCGCCACGAGCGATTGCAGGAACGCGTTCAGGCGGTCGGCGTCCTCGTAGCCCTCACGCGCCTCGGTGATGATCTCCGCGTCAGGTCCAAACTCCTGCTGGAGGAACTGGATGGCCCCGGTGCGCCCGACGAAGGTGGCCAGCGATTCGTTGAAGTCGCTGTTGCCCGGGCGGTAGATTGTGTTGTGCAGCGACTCGTGGATCACTGTGTCGGCCAGGGAGACCAGGTCCCTGTTCAGGAGAGAGGACGTGATCGGATCCGGCAGCAGGCCGAGCGTGCTGTACGCGTCCACCTCGTACATCACGGTGTCATAGCCAAGCCCGAGCAGCCGACTCTGTTCAGTTGTGGCCTGCTCATAGTTGAAGAAGCCGATATACGGCAGCGCCCCGGCAACCGGAAACTGCCAGATGTACGGCTCAAACCGATCGGTTTCGGAGGCCGACAGGTTCCAGGCGAGCGGCTCACCGTGCAGGTTGACGAAACTCTGATAGGCGCTGGCGACGTTGAGGCCGATGGCTCCTTCGGCATAATCGCGCGCCCGGATGACGAACGCGAGTTTTTCACGCTGCTCGTCGGACAGCGTGTCATCCTGCAGCGCCTGCTCGATGGGGACCGCACGGGCGAGCAAGTCGAGCTCGCCGCGAATCGTGGTGAGCGTGTACACCACCACGTCGCAACCAGCGAGCGGCAGCGCTGCTGCACAGAGAAGCGTTGAGACGACCGCGATCCACCTGCTCCGTACTACCATGCGGGTCCTCCTGAACAGCCAACCTCCAGGATGAGCGGGGCATTATATGGCGAGCGTACGTGGCCAGAGCAAGCCGGCACCAGCCCGGCGCTGCGGATGGTCGATGGCTGATTCCGGCGGCCCGTTCGGAGGCGCGCACGGTCCGTCAGGGTCGTGTCTGCGATGTTTCACGTTCCCGCGGAGAGCGGCTGAAAGGTTCCCGGCTGGGGTGCCACAGGCGGAGACGCGCTTTCCGCGCGGGCGAGCGCGGCCTGGACGAGTCCGGCAAACAGCGGATGCGGGCGAAGAGGTCGGCTCGTGAACTCGGGATGCGCCTGGGTTCCGATGAAATAGGGGTGAACGCCCGGGGGCAACTCGAGAATCTGCATGATCGGGTAATCCGGCGCCTTTCCGGAGAACACCAGGCCGCCCGCCTCGAGCGTCTCGATGTAGCGCGGGTCCACCTCGTACCGGTGGCGGAAGCGCATGCGCACTTCGCGTGCCCCGTTGAAGAGGCGCGCAGCCAGGGTGCCCGGTTTCACCTGCACGTCACGCCCGCCAAGACGCATGTTACCCCCCAGGCCTTCGATCTGCTTCTGTTCGGGCAGGATGTCGATGACCGGGTGCGGCGAGTCGGGATCCACCTCGGTGCTGTTGGCGCCGTCGAGGCCGCAGACGTTGCGGGCAAACTCGATGGCCGCCATCTGGAAGCCGTAGCAGAGGCCGAGATAAGGCACCTTGTTCTCGCGCGCGTAGCGGATGGCCGCGATCTTGCCTTCGACGCCGCGCACGCCGAACCCGCCGGGCACGATCATCCCGTGAATGTCCGCGAGTTCGCGCGTCGTCGCCTCCTCGTCGAGCTCCGTCGTGTCGATCCACTTGATCTGCACGTTGGTCTCGAACGCCGCCCCGCAGTGCTCGAGGGCGTGGATGATGCTCGCGTAGCTGTCGCGGACCGAGGTGTACTTGCCGATCACGCCGATCGTGACCTGCCGCTTCGGGAAGCGGATGGCCGTGACGAACGCGTCCCAGACCTGCCGGGCGTTTTCCTCGCTCTCGGGATGCAGGCGGTCCTGGAGCTTCAGGATTTGCACGACCTCGTCATCGAGACCGGCGGCCCGCAGCGACTCTGGAATCAGGTAAATGCTGTCACAGTCGTGCATCGAGAAGAGCCGCTCGATGGGCACGTTACTGTAGATGGCCAGCTTCTCGCGCACCTTGCGCGTGACCGGGTCCTTGCCGCGGCAGGCGATGATGTGCGGCTGGATGCCCATGCCCAGCAGCCCCTTGATGCCGAGCTGTGCCGCCTTCGACTTCTGCTCGCCGAGCTTGGGCGGCGAGATGATGTACGTCAGCGCGACGAACGCACACGAGTCCGGCCCCTCCTCGAAGGCGAGCTCGCGCATGGCCTCGATATAGTAAGCGTTCTCGACGTCGCCGACCGTGCCGCCGATCTCGACGAAGACGACGTCGGCGTCGGAGGCGACCGCCAGCTCGCGCAGCTTCGTCTTCACCTCGCCGGTCACGTGCGGGATCATCTGCACGTCGCGCCCGAGGTACGAGCCGCGCCGCTCCTTCTCCAGCACGCGCGAGAAGATCTGCCCGCTGGTCGCGAAGTTCAGGCGCGACAGGTCCTGGTCGAGCAGGCGCTCGTACGTGCCCAGGTCCATGTCGGTTTCCATGCCGTCGTCGAGGACGAACACTTCGCCGTGCCGGTACGGGTTCAGCGTGCCGGAGTCGACGTTGAGGTAGCCTTCGAGCTTGATGGGCGCGACCGTCAGCCCCTTGTCCTTGAGGCACTTGGCCAGCGAACTGGAGAAAATCCCCTTGCCCAGCCCGCTCATGACCGTGCCGAAGACGATCACGTACTTCGTCTTGCCGGGCTTGTAGCCGGCCGGCATCGGAGCGTAGAACTCGGTCTCGTCCGTGGCGTAACCGAGGCTGTGCAGCATGTTCTCAGCGGTCATGGGTTCATCCTCGCCCGGGGCAATCAGTTTCCAGGAAACTCTTTTGTGCCTCGCACGCGCCTTTTCACTTCGCCTTCCTCTTCCATCGATCCACGAACGCGGCGTACTGCTCCGGCGTGTCAATCCCGGTGCTGTGGCGCCGGACGACCGCCATCGCGATCCGCTCCCCGGCGTAGAGCACGCGCAGTTGTTCGAGCTGCTCCGTCCGCTCCAGCTCGACCGGCGGCATCTTCGTCAGCCTCTGCAGGAAGTCCGGACGGTACGCGTAAATGCCCTGGTGCAGCAACCAGCGTCCCGGGTCGTCCGGGCGCCCGCCGGTATCCCGCGGGTACGGGATCAGGCTGCGGCTGAAGTAGAGTGCGTACCCCTTCGCGTCGATCACCACCTTGACGCAGGCCGGGTTCAGCACGTCGGCCTCACTGGTGAACGGCGCCGCCAGCGAGCCCATGACGGCGTCCGTGCGCTCCCGCATCAGCATGACCAGCGCATCGATCGATGCCGGATCCATCTCCGGCTCGTCGCCCTGGACGTTCACGACCAGCTCGACATCCAGGCTCGCCGCCACCTCGGCCACGCGATCAGTTCCGGTCGTGTGGTCGGCCCGCGTCATCGCCACCTCGCCACCGAAAGTGCGGACCGCGGAGGCGATCCGCTCATCGTCGGTCGCGACGATCACGCGGTCCACGCGCCGAGCTCCGGCTACCGCCTCGTACACATGCTGGATCAGGTACTTTCCAGTCTCGCTGGCGAGAGGTTTCGCGGGAAATCGTGTGGAGGCGTAACGCGCGGGTATGATCGCGGCTACGGGCACAGGGCGAGCTTCCAATGAATCAAAGACTTCATGGGACGACCGCAGATCTTAAGCAGCATCGGCGGACGTGTCAAAACTCCTTGCGGCCCGAGCGCATCGTGTCATAGCATGCCGCTGCGGGTGGATCGCACGCAACGACCCGGCGGCGCCGGGAATTTGCCCGCGCATCCGCACGCACGGGCGCGAGGAAAGCGGTGCAGACCCGGACACCTCGTGGACGAGGCGCCCCGCCCCCGAACCTGAACGGAAAATCGTCTGTTCGCGCACCCTTGAGCCGCTGCGGCCTGACAGCCGAGAGGAGGAATACCCCAATGGCGGACGCAGCTTCCGCGCGGTACCCGCTTTTCGTCAAACGCGACCTCGACGGCTTCTTCGGCCTGGCCGTCGACAACCTGGTACAGATGCTGCTGATCGTCGCGCTGTGTGGGGCCTACTGCGGCATGACGGGCGATAACGCCGCGTTCATTTATCGGCACATCCTGCCCGGCGTGGCGGTGTCGCTGCTGATCGGCAACATCTTCTACGCGGCTCAGGCCCACTGGGTGGCCCGCCGTGAGAAACGGTCCGACGTCACCGCCCTGCCCTACGGCATCAACACACCGTCGTTGCTGGTCTACATCTTCTTTGTGATGAAACCGGCTTACGACCAGCAGGGCGCGGCCTACGCCTGGCGACTCGGGCTGATCGCCTGTCTGGGCAGCGGCCTGATCGAGTTCTTCGGAGCGTTCGTGGCCGAGCGCCTCCGCCGCCGGACGCCACGGGCCGCCCTGCTCAGCACGCTGGCCGGTATCGCCATCGCGTTTATCTCCATGCCCTTCGCCCTCCAGATCTGGCAGCGACCGCTCGTCGCCATGGTCCCGATGGGAATCATCCTGCTGACGTACTTCGCACGGGCGCGTTTTCCGCTCGGTCTCCCGGGTGGCTTCGTGGCGGTGGTAGTCGGGACGGCCATCGCCTGGCTCCTCTCGCTCACCGGAATGTCCGGTGATGTGCTGATGACGTTGGATGGGGTCCGCGAAGCCTCCCACCGGACGGAGTGGTACCTCCCCATCTGGGCGGGAAACGAAATAAGGCAGACGCTCCAGAACGAAGCGAGGCAGATTCTGCCGTTGCTATCCGTGATCATCCCGATGGGGCTGTTCAACCTGATCGGAAGCCTGCAGAACATCGAGTCGGCGGAAGCCGGCGGGGACGTATTCGCGACGGGGCCCTCGCTGGCAGTCAATGGTATGGGGACGGTCGCCGCGGCTTTGTTCGGAAGTTGCTTTCCGACCACGATCTATATCGGGCATCCCGGCTGGAAGGCGCTGGGTGCCCGGGCCGGGTACTCGACGCTCAACGGGCTCGTGATGACCGTGATCTGCTTGAGCGGGACGGTCCTGCTGATCAGCAAAGTCATTCCGCTCGAGGCCGGCATCGCGATCGTGCTGTGGATCGGCGTCATCATCACGGCCCAGGCGTTCCAGGCGACGCCGGCCCGCCACGCCCCCGCGGTGGCGATCGGACTCTTTCCCGCCATCGCTGCGTGGGGTGCGACCGTCATGGCCGGTGCGTTCATGGAAGCCGGGCGGGACATCACCGTCTGCCGGGCGCCGGCGGCTGTCGCGACGGCGCCCGCGATCGGCGTGGCGACGCGTCCCGCCACCCAGGTGGCCCCGGCCGCAGTGCTCCCGGTCCCATCCCCCTCACCCGCCGAAGTCCCGCACTGGAAGATCCGCGCCGCGACCATGCAGGAGGTGCTCGAAGCGCCGAATGGGCGCGGACTGAACACGGAAGTTCAGGGCTTCCTCATTCACGGTCTGAACATCCTCGATCGCGGTTACATCTTTACCTGCATGATCCTGGGGGCGGTGGCGGCTTTCCTGATCGACCGGCGGTTCCGCGCGGCGGCGGCGTGGTGCGTGGCGGCGTCGATTCTGACGCTGCTCCGGTTGATGCACGCCTACCAGTTGAGCGGCAACATTGTGGATTACCTGCCGATCTTCTCGACGCCGCGAGACGGTGCATTCGTTTACCGGGCATACCCGCTTGCGGTCGCGTACCTGCTGATGGCGGGGCTGTTCCTGTTCATGGGGTCACGCGAGAGGGGTTCCGAGGAGCGACCGGCCGCGACCGAGGAGGACGCGCGGGTTGTTCCGGATTATCAGTGAGGGATTTGCGGCAGACCCGAGCCCCTGATGGACCGCGACGGCTCACTGCGGGACGTCGTACGCGAATTCCTGCCCCCAGTACGGCCGACCGGTGGGGTCGATAAAGAAACCCATGCCGACGTACACGTAATCGGGCTCGAGCATGTTCGCGTTGTGTCCGGGGCTGTTCTTCCAGGCCTGCATGACCGCCTGGACGGTGACCTGCCCTGCGGCGATGTTTTCACCGACGTAGCGATGGCAGAATCCAGCGTCGAGCGCCCGCTGGCCTGGGTTCTTGCCGTCCGGGTTCAGGTGATCGAAGAACTTTCGCAGGTAGAGATCCTGTACGTGCCCATTGGCGGCCGCTTCCAGGCGCTTCGAGTAAACCAGCGGCTTCAGTCCGTTTTCCGCGCGATAGTCGTTCAAAGCCTGCAGCATGGACAGATGGACATCGGATGCGGGCTGCCCGAACTGCGCACAGGCCGGGGCCGGCGTTGCGGACGCAACCTGCGTGCCGTCGAGGCCGAGTGCCGTCTCGATCGTGGTGTTGCCGCCACTGTCGAGCGGGTCCGCGGAGGAGAAGCAGCCCGTCACCAGCAGGAGGGACGCGACTGAGAACGACCAGATGATGATTCGGACGTGGGGCATCAGCTCATCTCCCTCGAGACGTGCTCAAGTGGCTGATCATACCCCGATGAGCTGTGGAAGTCATGCGCCGGTCATTTGCGGCGGACCGCCTGGATCACTACATCTCGCACCGGAAGATGCGTGAAACTCGGAGCTTGCGGCCGAACGGGCACCTGGGCGATCGCGTCCACGACGTCCATGCCTTCGACCACACGTCCGAAAACTGTGTAGCCGCCGCCGTAGGTATCGAGCCGCGCGTTATCGACCACATTGATGTAGAACTGGCTGGTTGCGGAGTGCAGGTCCTCCGTGCGCGCCATCGCGATGGTTCCACGGGTATTACTCAAGCCTTTATCGGACTCATTGCGAACGGGCTCGCGGGTGGGTTTCTGCTGCAGGTCAGGCGTGAATCCGCCACCCTGGATCATGAAACCGTTGATCACCCGATGGAAAATGGTACCGCTGTAAAACCCGTCATCCACATAGCGGAGGAAGTTCTCGACGGTCAGGGGCGTGCGGTCCGGCGTCAGCTCGACCACGATATTACCGAGTGTCGTTTCGATGACCACCGCCGGAGGTGAGGATTGGGCCGGTGGGGCAGGAGCCGGCTCGGCCGCCTGAGTACCCGCTGGAGTTTGCGACTGGGAAACTGGCGAGGTCGTCGCGGCAGCCTCATCGTCGCCCGCCTGGGACGCGGGCTTTGAAGCGGGCCGCGTCTCGGGGACGACGGTTCGCGCGTCGCCTGCGGACTTGGGCGATTCGTTTTCACAGCCGCTCGCCAGCAGACCGACAACCGACAGCATGACGCAGAAGGTCATTCGCACGACGCACCTCCGATCGTGTGGGTTCGCATTATGCACTGGCTGATGCGACACCGGCCATGAGCCGCATCACAGATTCCTGGGTGGCTTCCCGCCGTGGGAGTTCGCCCATCTGGCGCCCCTCGCGGAGCACGATGATCCGCGTGCTCAGGTTCAGCACTTCGGGCAGTTCGGACGAGATCAGCAAGACGGCCGCCCCTTCGCGGGCGAGTTCGTCGATCAGGGCGTGGATTTCCGCTTTGGCTCCGACATCGACGCCGCGGGTCGGCTCGTCGATGAGGAGCACGCTGCACTGCGTGGCCAGCCACTTGGCCATCGCGATTTTCTGCTGGTTGCCGCCCGAGAGCGAGAGCACCGGCGCATCCATGTGGGGCGTGCGCACGCGGAGTCGATCAAAGTAGCGTTTCGTGAGGGTGCGTTCCGCCCCCGTCTTCACGAATCCCATCAGGCTGAGGCGATCGAGGATCGGCAGCGAAAGATTGGCACGCCCGCCCATCGAGAGGACGAGTCCCTGACGCTTGCGATCCTCGGGCAGAAAGCCGATGCCCAGTGCCATGGCCTGGCGCGGCGACGTGATCTTCACCGGGTGGCCGTTGATCAGAATCCGCCCCGTCGCCTTGGGGTCGAGCCCGAAAACCGCCTGGGCGATCTCGCTGCGACCGGCGCCGACCAGGCCGGCGAGCCCGACGACCTCCCCGGCACGGACGCTGAACGAGATCTCCACGAATTTGCCCGGCGACGTGAGATTCTCGATCCGGAGCCGTTCCTGGCCGGGGGTGCCGCCGAGATGACCGGGGAAGTAGTGCTCGAGGGGGCGCCCGATCATCCGCTGGACAATACCCTCCATCGTCATGCTCTTGACGTCGCTCGTTTCGATATGCTGACCGTCGCGGAGCACCGTGATGCGGTCGCAGAGGCGGAAAATCTCCTCCAGCCGGTGGGAGACGTAGATCAGCGTCACGCCGCTGGCCTTCAGCCGGTCGATGAGCTCGAAAAGACGCTCGGCCTCAGCGGAAGCGAGCGAGCTGGTCGGCTCGTCCATGACAATAATGCGGGCGCCGGTGCCCACCGCGCTGGCGATTTGCACCATCTGCTCCTGGCCTGTCGACAGCGACGAGATCGGCAGGTCCACGTCGATGTTTGTGCCGATCTCCGCGAGCATGGCCCGGGCGCGCCGGCGCATCTCGGTGCGATCGAGGAAACCGAAGCGACTCGGCAGGCTGCCCAGGCAGAGATTCTCCGCCACGGTGAGATTCGGGCAGAAACAGAGCTCCTGGTGGACGATGCCGATGCCCGCCTTGACGGCGTCGAGCGGCGTGGCGAACGCGACGGGTTCGCCGTCGACGTACATCGTGCCGTCGCTTGGCTGATGGATGCCGGCAATGATCTTGCCGAGGGTGGATTTGCCGGCGCCGTTCTCGCCGACGAGGGCATGGCACTCGCCCGCGCGGATCTCGAAGCTGACCTCCCGCAGCGCGATCACGCCGCCGAAGCGCTTGCTGATCTTGTCGAATCGCAAAATGGGAGCGTCAGTCGTCATTGGTCATTTGTCATTCG
>CAZJTF010000014.1:18532-39911 GCA_964548565.1 uncultured Planctomycetales bacterium
GGTCGTGTGGCCTTGATCGCCCCGCCGGCACTTGCCCACGCCACTATCTTCTCGATCTCCCAGCCCCGGGCAAGCCCGTGGCAGAACACACCATGAAACACGTCGCCGCAGCCGGTCGTATCGACCGCCTTGACCCTGCAGGCGGGCACGTGCCGGACCGTCCGTCCGCGATCGACCGAATACCAGCAGCCGAGGGCACCGGCCGTCACCACGACCGTCCGATGATGGTCCGAGGACGCGAGTTGCCGGCACGCCCGTTCGAGCGACTCCTCTTTCGTCCAGAGCTGGGCGAAGTTTTCGCTGCAGATCAGGTGGTCGATGTACTTTTTCGTCTCCGGAAACTCGGGCGAAAGCCGCTCGATATCCGAAACGACCTGTAACCCGGCCGCCCGGGCGAGTTTCACGCCCGCCAGGATTGTCGGTGGCCCGTAGTGATCGACGAGCAGCACTTTCGCATCTGCGAACCACTCGGGGCGGAGCTCCTGCGGCTGTAACCCGCGCGTGCGGTTGTAGTCGCCGTAGATCGAGCGGTCGCCGGTGTCGTTGGCGACGACGATCACGCAGTACACCGGCTCGGCCTCCGGGTCGTGCTGCAGGAGCGACAGGTCCACACCGTATCGCCGACCCAGATGTTCGTGCACGAACGCCGAGAGCTCATTGTCGCCGAGCCGCCCGAGCAGCCGGCACCGCGACCCCAGGCGCGCCGCCGCCGCCAGCCCGCAGCTCACCGTCCCGCCGCCCTGCCGACGCCGCTCGCGCACGCGCATCTTGGTGTTCGCCGCCGGGTACGAGTCGACGTACAGCATGTCGTCCACAGCGATGACGCCAAGCCCGACGATGTCACAGGGTTGAATGCTCATGAAAGGGCCAGTCTACCGGCGGGCGCTGCGACCCGCCAAGCCATCCGAGCCGGTCAATAATGAATCGAGACGTCAGGCCGTGCCGTATAGAACTCTCGGATCCCTCTCTCCACCTCTTTAAATGCATCCATGTCGTCACAGAAATCTACGGCCAGCAGCCATCGCAGCCGCTTCATCCCTGCAAGATCGGCAATGGATCCGCACGGTCCCGGGCATCGCTGGATGATGAGCGACTCCACTGAATGAAGCTGCCCGATCGCTTTCATCGCGTCCGGTGGGATCCGGCAGCCTAGCAGCTCGACATGCCGTAGACGCGGCAGGCCCGCAAGCTGCTGCACAGCGCCGGCGGACAGTGACATCTCTGATACGCCGAGAATTTCCAGCGAGTGGATGGATGCGATACGTTTGAAGCCGTTATCAGAGATGCTCGAACCGTGCAGACCGAGAAGCCGGAGTCGGCGGAGACTCTGAAGCGTTTCGATGCTCTGGTCCGTCACACGCGATCCAAGGGCAATACGCTCCAGGCTCGGATGACCGGATAAATGTGCGATCCCTTCGTCGGTGAGCCTGTCGGTATTGAACGTAGCGGAGGTCAGCCAGCGCAAACGTGCTACCTGGGGGACGTCCTCGTCGGCGGCCGCGGAATTCAATTGGATTTCCGTTGCCCTCCTGAAGATGGGAGAACTCCATGCGATCAGAAATCGCGGCTGGCGATCCGGGAGCAGAGGGACGGTCTTGAGCGGCAGAGCACCGATCGTCTTGAGTGCCTGCTGTTCGACGCGGTACCCCCACCAGCACCAGCCGATGAATGCCAGCAGCACGAGAACCACGACAGCTGCTGCGACCCCCAGCCTGCGCAGCAGACGCCGAACTGTCGGGTGACCCAGATGACGCCTGAAGGTCTTCGGATCGGCAGGATCGAATAGTCGACCGCACTCCGGGCAGCGATGCTCCGTCAGTCCGGTCAGCGGGTAGGAGCAGCCACGGCAGTAGAGGTTCTCCACGGGCACACACCCATCATACTGGCGCGAATGAGGCGATGTGCAGATTCGGCCGTATCATTTCCTGTCGGGGGCTTTGAAATTTGGATCGGAGGACGAGGATGCGGATCGCAGTGACGGGTGCAACGGGATTTCTCGGGCGGTACATCGTGAACCATCTGCTGCGCGAGGGGCACGACTGCCGGTGCTGGTATCGCGAAGGCAGCGATCGCGGCGGTTTCGAGGAGAACGCCGGGGGGGTCTCGAGTGGCTCCCCGGCGAGTTGGGAGACGCGGCGGCTGCGGACGCGCTTGTCACAGGCGCCGATGCGGTCGTGCACGCGGCGCTGTTTCGCCCCGGCGCGGGCTTTCGCGGAGCCGAGGGCGACATCGTCCAGTTCGCGGAGCTCAACGTGCTCGGGAGTCTCAAGTTGATCGAGGCCGCCCGTCGGGCGGGCGCGAACCGATTCGTGTTCATCTCCACCTGCGCGGTGCACGAGGTGATCCTGCCCGACCGCGCACTGGACGAGAAACACCCGATGTGGCCGACCCACCACTACGGCGCGCACAAGGCCGCCATCGAGGAGTTCGTCTACAGCTATGGCCTGGGCGGCTCGTACGACATCAGCGCTCTGAGGCCGACCGGGATTTACGGCCTAGCCCGTCCGGCGCACGACAGCAAGTGGTACGACCTCGTGCAGCGCGTGAAACGCGGCGAGGACATCGACAGCGACAAGGGCGGCAAGGAGGTCCACGCGGCGGACGTGGCCAAGGCGACGGCGCTGCTGCTGAATGCAGAAGGTACCGCTGGCCAGGCATACAACTGCTATGACCTCTACATCAGCGACGAGGAGGTCGCGCGCATCGCAAAGAAGCTGACGGGCAGCCGGAGCCGGATTTCAGACCGAAACAAAGGACCCAAGAATCAGATCGTGACGGAGAAGCTCCGCGCCCTCGGCATGCAGTTCGGCGGGCGCGAGCTGCTCGAGCGCACGGTTGCGCTGCTCCTTGAGCAATAATGCGCTCTCGCATCCGTCAGGAGGCATGGCGAAGAAGGAGCGATGGAGCGAGAGAGACGACGCCCAGCCATTCGCTCACACGCTCATTCGCTCCTTCGCTCCTTCTCTCAATCTCAGCCCCTCCGCGGTGATTCATTGCTTCAAAGAGGCCATCAGCATCGGGCCGTACTTCTCCCACGCCTCCTGTTCGCTGAGTGCGTCGGCCGCCCGCGGGAGTTCCACCGTCACGATCGGAATCCCGAGCGTTTCGCCCGCCCATGAGCCGAGCGAGCCGGGACGGCTTCCGAGGCGTTTCACAGGCAGGTCACAGGCCGCCGCCATACGCCGCGCGAGTTCCTCCCCGGGGCCGTCCCAGTCGAGGCACGTTAGCGGCTGGTGGATCGTGACGATCAGCGCGGGCTTCTCCCGCAGGATCAAGTCGTGCAGCGCGCGGCTTTCCGGCTCGGAGAGCGCCTGCTCGCCGTGCCGTGGCCGGCTTGCGAAATTGCCCGCCGGGAAGTTGCGATTGAGATCGACGCCGCGCGCGTTCACGCGGCGATTCTTCCCGAGACCATCGGGATTTGCGACCGGCAGGAGGATCACACGTTGCCCGTCGAGCAGCTCTGGCGCGGACTTCAGTTCCGCCGAGACACGCCGCAGCAGCGGGGTCCCGGCCGCTTCGCTTCCATGAATGCTCGCCATCAGGAGGAGTGTGCGGGCGCCCGATCCGTGGATCTCGATCTCGATCGACGCACCTTCGACCGACTGCCCGATGATTTCGCGCCGAGGCTCCACAGAAGCCCGAGCCTGCGGGTCGGGCCCCATGCCGGGTGATGCGCCGCAGCCCAGCGCGAGGCTGATCGTCAGGCAGGCACCGAGAAAGAGTCGCCGCAATGCTCACCTCATGGGAAAGGGTCATCTTCTCCGCGCGTAGACGCGCATAAACTCCGGAAGCAGCCACGGCACCGGCAGAAGCGGCAGCGTGGTCGCGACGGCGAGCACGAGTTCGTGTGGACGCAATCGCCCCAGGTTCCGGAAGCCCAGTGCGACAAGGATACTGAAGCCGATCATCCATTGGTAGCAGAGAGGGCGGATCGCGATGACGTCATAACCGCATGCATCGAGCAGGCGCGCGATCGTCCGAGGGTTGAAGAGCACCAGGTGGCGCGGCGTGTCGTACTGGCACCACTTGCGCCCGAACAGTTGCGCGAGCCCGCTTTCGACATTCGGCGTCTCGAGCACAAGCCACCCGCCGGGCCTTGTCGCGCGGCGTGCCGCCTCGAGCACGTCCCGCGGCGCGCCGTCGTGCTCGATGTACTCGTACATGGCGACGCCGTCGAACGACTCGGGGGCCAGATCGGCTGAGAGCAGCGAGCCGTGAATCGCCGGCATGCCGAGCCGTGAGCGGATCGCCTCCGCCACCGACGCGTTGAAATCGATCCCCAGCGTGTCGCAGCCACGAAGGTGGTGCAGGTGATAGAGGAAGGCGTTCGCTCCGCAGCCGACGTCCAGAATGCGCGCGGTGGCGGGTACCGTGCCGACGTGCCGCTCCAGCTGCCGAATCCGCTGCAGCGCGAGCCGCCGCGTGAGGCCGCCCATCGCGCGATGCGGGTCCGACCCGAGCAGCGGGCCGTAGCAGAAGTAGTCGTCCGGGTAGTACTGGCCCAGAGCAGTCGACCTGGGTCGGGGATTCAGGTAACGCAGCCCACATGCGTCGCACTGGACAAGCTGGAACTCGCCTGGTTGGCCGAACAGATGATCACGCAGGCGCGCGGCCGGCGTGCTGTTCTGGCCTCCGCAAAGCGGACAGGCCACGAACTCGAGTTCATGGGGCGCGGCCGGCGTGAGAGGGGGGATCGTCATGAAGGGCCGCATTATACGGCCGCTTTTCGCCTGCCCAAGTGAGGTCGGTTGACTCCAGGGTGCGGGTCAGCGCGTCTGTTGAAAACCCTTCCCGTGGATCAGGGGTCCACGCCCGGCCGCCGCCGGTCCCGATCGTCGTTCCGTCGGTTGCGCGGACTCTGCTTGTGGCGACGTATTGCCTGTGAGTGCCTGGGGTTCTGCAGCGGGGGTCGAGGCACAGCCGAACATTCCGAGGAGGGGCAGCACAATCATGCCGGCCGTCAACAACCAGTTCACACGGTTCCGTTTCATGGATGAGCGTCCTGTTCCAGTTTCCGAGGGGCACCGTGCCCGCGCGTCCTGTATCCTTGGATGCTAGCGCGGCAGAGATTCTTCGTCCCGCGCGTGTGGGATGTGAAACGCGGATTCAGCGGCAACAGCTGACTTCATCGTCTGCGGGAGCCGTCGAGACTGGCGATTTTGCGTCCAGTTGGGCCTGAACGGCTGCGACACGCTGCTCGGCCCACCCGGGGCGTTGGACGTCGGCGATCCGATCCAGCAGATCGAGCATGGCGCTTGGGCGATAGCCCGCTGCCGTGAGAATCTGGATTCCGCGGCGGTCCGCAGCGATTTCCCGACCCAACTGGACGCTGCCGGTCACCGCGCCGGTGAGTCCATCCCGGGCCAGGATGTGGGACGCCTCGTGGGCCAGCGCGGCTGCGAGAAGATCGTCCGTCGTGAGCGCGCTGTAGAGGCCGCGGGTGATATAGATCCGACCGTGAGCGAGCGAGAACGCATTCGGTTCGAGAGAGCTGAGGACATGGCACGTGCAGAGATGGCGGAGGGCTGGTTCTGCCTCGGCCAGGCGGGCATACACCCGCGCAATGCGTGCTGCCGAGACAGGATCATGCCGAATCCCGCCCCACCGGGCCTCCAGTTTCCGGGCCGCTTTCTCGTGACTGCTGGAGCGTGAGAATAAGCCACCCCAGGTGGAGCTGGCGGCGAGAAACAGGAGCAGAATGCCGACCGCGAGCCGATTGTTTCGCCTGACCGTGTCGACCATGCCACCGAGTCAGGCATTCGGGCCGCCAGACCGCTTCAACAAGGGCATCCGTTCACAAATAACGAATGCCACGCAGCTTACGATCGTTCGGAGATCGAGATTCCCTCGGTGCAGAGCGCGCAGACTCTGAGCAGCTGCTCATTCGATGAGCACAGGCATGCTTGAGGCAGACACTTCAAGGTTTGTTGAACCCCGGTGAGACGGCCGCGAGCACCGCCTCGACCTGCTGCTGGTCCTCGATGCGGCTGAGCAGGCAATGGCACGTGGTCGGATCGGTGAAGTGGACGAGACGCCACCCATCGACCTCGACGCAGTGCCCCGAACGTCCGGCCACGTCGCAGTGGGACTCGCGGTGGACCCCCAGCTTTTCCAAGTCGACGGGCGGGTGAAAGAACACGAACAGGGGCTCATTGTTCCGACGATAAACTGCTGCGATTCCGGTGGATGCGCCGAAGCGCAGCGAATAGGTCGCCTCGAGCCGATACCCGCCAGGCAGTTCCGCGGGCGTTGTCAGCCGCAGGTTCGGTGCAACACGGGGGATCGAACCGGGAGCGATCGCCCGGCCCTCGTAATGTTTCAAGAAGCGTTGAACTGCCCGGTCGACATCCGGGAGCGGATCCAGAAGCACGCTGTAGTCAACAGTCGTGGCCGTCGCCACCTGCCCGGCGGGGCTCAACCAGGTTGCGACGAAAGCCGCGGCACCGATCAGCAGCCCCAGACTGGCCGCCGCCGCCAGCGGACGCCGCAGCCAGTGCAGGCGGCGAATGCGCGGGACCGCTGATACGGTGCGTGTCGCGAGCCGATCCTCGATCCCGTCCCACAGCGTGGGCGGTGCGACGGCGTCCCGCGCAGAGTCGGCACTTTCGATCGCGGAGACGACCTTCTCAAGCGAATCGAACTCCGCAGCGCATGCGGGGCACGTCTCGAGGTGCCCGGTCAGGGCGAGTTCCGACTCCGGCGGTAATTCACCGTCGAGCCGTAGGCCCATGCGTTCTCGTGCCGTTCCGCAGTCCATCCTGACCCTGCCCAAAGAGTTTCCGGGGCCGGCGGACGCTGGTCATCCGCCGGACGCCCCGGATCTCGTCTGCTGCAACCCACCGTCAGACGCGTTCATCCAGTTGGATGCCGCGACGGCGGGGTTTCTTCACGCGGTTCCGCTGATCCCTCCAATTCCTCCCGCAGCATGCGCCGGGCGCGGTTCAGGCCCGACGCGATCGTCCCGGCCGGGCGCTCCAGGACCGCTGCCATCCCGTTGTAGTCCAGCCCTTCAAAGTAACGGAGCACCAGGAGCAGGCGTTCCTGTTCAGGAAGACGCTCCAGGGCATCGCGGACGTCCATGCGGGCGTCCGGGTCCTCGGCCTCGGGGGTGGGGCGTTCGCGGGCGCCGTCGAGGAGCCGGATCTGTCGACCCCGGCTGCGGAGGAACTGCAGCGCCTCGTTGACCGCGATCCGGTAGACCCACGTGCCGACGCTCGCAGTGCCGTCAAACTGGTGGATCCGCTCGAACGCCCGGATGAAGGTGTCCTGCGCCAGTTCCAGGGCATCGTCCGGGTTGCGGGTCATCCTGAGCAGCAGGCGGTACACGCGGTCGGCGGAGAGCGCGTAAAGCGCCCGCTGCGCCTCCCGGTCTCCACGACGACACCCCTGGACGATTTCAGCCTCGGTCACGACAAACCCTAACGGACGCGGTACGCCGCGGTCGATGCCACAGGTTAGCCGGTGGTCGCCAGGCGCGAAAGCGGCCACGGTGAAGAAGTGGGCCGGGAGAGGCATCCAAGCCGAGACGGTTTTGCGGATGAGCTGCCGTCAGCCAACTCGGCGCGGCTGGCCGCAACCAGAGGGAGTTTCTTCGATGCGGAATCTGATCGTCGGGGCAGTGCTCGCAGGATGCGTTGGCGGCTGCACGAACCTGGACTCCGGCAGCCGAATCGATGAGGCCGGGCGATTGGTCGGGGCGCGTGTCGGGCGTCAGCCGGACTGGCGTGCTGGCTGGGATGAAACCGCGCCGTCGTGGAGCGGCGAGTCGGTCCTGCGCCTCGATGACGCAGTCGCGCTTGCTCTCCGCAACAACCGCGCGTTGCGGGCGGAGTTGGAGCGGATCGGCCAGGCCGACGCGGATCTCGTGCAGTCGGGGCTGCTGGCGAACCCGGCGATCGAATTCATGGTGATGTTCCCGGACGGCGGCGGCCGGAGCATGCTGCGCGGCAATGGTCTCCCGATGCAGGCCCTCCAGGACCTTTGGCTGATCCCGTCGCGCAAGAAGATCGCACAGGCGGAGCTCCAGCAGGCCATTCTGAGGGCGGCCGACCGGGCCATCATCATCGCCGCGGACGTCAAGAAGCTGTACGCGCGTCTGCAGTACGCCCAGCGCGCAGTCGAGCTGATACGTGACAACGTACAGGTCATCGGGGATTCGACGGAGATCATCCGCGCGCGCCAGGCTGTGGGGCGAACCACGCAGGCGGCCGTCAACCTCTCCGAAATCCGCGGCTTGCGGGCTCGCTCCGACTTGCGCGCGATGCAGGCGGAGTACGACGCCGCCCGGCGGGAACTGCTGATGCTCATGGGTCTTCCCGGCGCCAATGCGCAGTGGCGGGTCGAGCCTGTCGACGAGGGGCAGCCCCCGACCCCCGCCCCGATGGACGAAACGCGGCTCCTCTCCCTCGCGTCCGAACAGCGCCTGGACCTTCTCGCCGCCCGGTGGCAGGTGGAGGCATCGGAGGAGAACATCCTGCTGATGAAACGCGAGAGCTGGCCCGACCTCGCGGTGGGGCTCGGCTTCGAACGGGCTGCCGCCCCGCCTTCCAATAACCCGAAGCTGCTCGGACGGGCCGGCAACTACGCGACGCAGGGTCTCGTGGACCGCGCGATGGGAATGCCCTCCGCGCCGATGCTCATGCCGCCGTTCAATCCGAAGATGCGCGAGATGGAGTACATGACCGGCCCGATGGTGGCCGTGGAAGTGCCGATCTTCGACTGGGGTCAGGGCCGGATTCCGCGGGCGATGAGCGAATACCGCCAGCAGGCGGCCGAGTACGAGTCGCTCGCGCAGGAAGTCATCCGCATGGTCCGCGAGCGCCTCGTTGTTCTGGCCCAGTCCTATGACCAGGTGCAGCTCTACCGCGACTCGATTCTGCCCGCCGTCGAGCGAAACCTCGAGATCGCCCGCCGGTCGATCATCGCCGGACAGGAGGATCTCACGATCTACCTTGACGTCCAGGAAGACTGGCTGATGACACGCCTGCGCCTGCTCGAGTTCTACCGTGACTGCCTGGTCAACCGGGCGGAGCTGGAACGCCAGGTGGGCGGGCGACTGGAGCTCTCCACTCCTGCGAGTCGCCCCGCCTCCGCTCCCGCCGAGACGCCGTGAAGAATCCCCTCCGGGGCGGCATCCAAGGGATGTGCGGGGTCGGAACCCGCCGCTGGAGAGACCGTCCGGAGAGGACATCGTGCGTGATCGCAGACGAGCAATCGCCTGGGTGGCTGTCCTGGTCGCCGTCGCCGCCCTTGGCGTGGGAGCAGGATTGGGGTTCTGGTACGCCCGGCACGCAGGAGCCGCGGCCTCCGGGCAGGTCAGCGCCTCGGGGGCGGACGAGCAGCTCTACACCTGCGGCATGCATCCGCAGGTCATCCAGAAGGGGCCCGGCAACTGCCCCATTTGCGGCATGACGCTCACGCCCATGAAGGCCGGCGGCGAGTCCGGTGCCGGGGAATCGAGCGAACGCCGGATTCTCTACTGGCGATCCTCCATGAATCCGAACGAGGTTTCAGATCGACCGGGCAAAGACTCCATGGGGATGGACCTGGTCCCTGTCTATGCACCGGAAGGAGAGTCCCCATCCGGCCACACCGTGCAGATCGATCCTGTCACCGTGCAGAACATGGGAATCCGCACCGCCGTGCTTCAGCGCGGTCCTCTCGCCAAGACGATCCGCACCGTCGGGCGCGTTACCTACAACGAGGAGCTCGTCACCTTCGTCAACACCAAGTTCGATGGATGGATCGAGAAGCTGCACGTCAACCAGACGGGGCAGTTCGTCAAAAAGGGCGCTCCGCTCTTCGAGGTCTATTCGCCCCAGCTCTACCTCGCACAGGAAGAGTACCTCGCGGCACTCCGCAGCCGGGGACCAGCGGGCGCTGGACAGGGCAGCGGCGCCGGACACGCCGAGCGGATGGTCGACACGGCTCGGACGAAGCTGCGGTTCTTTGACATTTCGGACGAGCAGATCGAACAGCTGGGCCGGACCGGCAGCGTGCAGAAGACACTCACGATCCATTCGCCCGCCGTGGGCATCGTGACGGAAAAAGATGTCCTGGAGGGACAGTACGTCGAAGCCGGCAGGAAGCTGTACACGGTTGCCGATCTCTCGCGCGTCTGGGTGTACGTCAGCATCTACGAATATCAGCTCCCCTGGGTACGCATCGGCCAGGCGGCGACCATGACGCTGCCATACGTGCCGGGCCGGGAGTTCGCCGGAAAGGTGGTCTACATCTACCCCTTCCTCGAGGAGCAGACCCGCGTGATCCGGGTGCGGCTGGAATTCGAGAATCCGACGCTCGAACTCAAGCCGGACATGTACGCCACGGTGACGCTGCGGTCCGAATTGGACCGGGACGCGGTGCTCATTCCGCGCGAGGCGTACATCGACTCCGGCCTGCGTAAGGTTGCATTCGTCGAGCGCGGCGAAGGCAAGTTCGAGCCGCGCGAGATCCAGGTCGGTGTCGAGGCGGAAGAAGGCATGGTCGAAGTGCTGTACGGCCTGGATGCCGGGGAACGCGTTGTGACGAGCGGTCAGTTTCTGCTCGACTCCGAAAGCAAGCTGCAGGAAGCGGTGGCCAAGATGCGCGGCGCGCAGGCCTCGGCCTCCCCTGCCTCTCCGGGGGATGCGTCGTCCGCTGCCGGGAACGAGCAGACAGCACACACGCACTGACGCACCACAGTCAATCACGGGGGAGCAGGGCCGAAGCCCTGAATGTATGAGGGATTGCAGACAGATGTACAGATTCGTCCTTCTGACAATCGCAGCGGTGGCCATCAATTCTCCTCGCGCGGCACTTGGTGCCGAGAAGATCATGCCGGCTGACGCGCGGTATACGTGCCCGATGGAAGAGCATCCCGACGAGACGGATCCAGCCAGGCAGGGGCCGTACTTCTCCGCTGAGCCGGGAAAGTGTCCGTGGTGCGGGATGCGCCTCAAACCGATCGAGGCGTTTGAGTGGACCGCCTCCTACCGCCGCGCGGATACAGGGACTGCTCCCGCCTCAACCAGGCCTGCTGCCGCGACGGCGCCTGCCGCGGCAACAACGACCGCGCCGGCGTCAGCGTCCAACGGTGGCATTCCGCGGGGTGCGACCTTCGCCTGCCCGATGGACACGCATCCGGATGAGACCGATCCGGCCAGGCAGGGCGCGTACTTCTCGGATGGGCCCGGCGAGTGCCCGTGGTGCGGGATGAGGCTCAAGCCGATCGAACAGCTCGGATGGGCAAAGGCCCGCCTGGCTGCGCAGGGTGGAGAGGTGGGCTGGACCTGTCCTGACCACCAGCACGTGTTGAGGCGCTCCGAGGGCGAGTGTCCTCGCTGCAACAAGCCGCTTCAGCCGTTCAAGGTCATGTACACCTGCCCGGACCCGAAGCATGCAAACGTCATTCAGCTGCAGCCGGGACACTGCCCGCGCGATCATCAGGCGCTCGTGGCGTTCCGAGGCGTTTGGCTGAGTGACGCCATGGCTGCCGCGAATGTTCCCGCGACAACGCAGCCGGCCGCCAGCGCCGCCTACCGCTGCCCCGTGCATCCGCTCGTCCACAGCGACGCGCCGGGGGCGTGCACGATTTGTGCCCGTCCGCTCGAAGCGGCTGCCGGGCCGCCTGCCGCCCAGGCGGCTGCGACGCGCCCCAGCGCGGCGGCGGCATTCATCTGCCCCATGCATCCGCAGAACGTCCGCAGCGACACGGCCGGAACCTGTCCGGTGTGCGCCATGCAGCTCGTTTCCGCGTCGCAATTCCGACAGCCGACTTCCGCGCCGGATCGTGTCCAGCGCGAGCTCGAGCACGTCACCGAACATTACCTCGCGATCGCCCGCCTGCTGGCTTCCGACTCGACGGTCGACCTGGCGCGGCATGCGCTGGGAGTGACGGCTGCCACCGAGGAGATGCTGAAGCACGCCAGGGACATGGGCGCAAAGGCGGGCCCCGTTGAGGCGGCTGCCCGCAAGATGCACGAAGCCGCCCTGAAGATCACCGGCACGCGCATCACCGACGACCGGGTGCAGCTCGTCGCGCTGAGCGAAGGGATGGTTTCACTCCTCGAGCATCTGCGGCCCGACCGCCAGCGATGGCCGCACCTTTACGTGTATCACTGCCCCATGAGCAAGGGCGACTGGGTGCAGACGACCCGGGAGAAGGCAAACCCTTACTACGGTTTTCAGATGCTCAAGTGCGGCGAGCTGAAGGCGACCAAATAGGCGGAGCCTCGGCGACAGCGGGGCGGGGAGCAGGACCAGGCGTTTGCGTGAGGCTTCATGGTTGCACGGCTGATTGACTTCTGCGGGCGAAACCGGCTGCTGGTGCTGATCCTCACCGCCTTCCTTGTGGTCGGCGGCGTCTGGACCATTTTCAACATCCGCATCGACGCGATCCCCGATCTCTCCGATGTTCAGGTGATCGTTTTCACGGAATACGAGGGGCAGGCGCCGCAGGTCGTGGAAGAGCAGGTCACGTATCCGCTCACGACCGCCATGCTGTCCGTGCCGTACGCCAAAGTGGTGCGCGGCTACTCGTTTTTCGGCTTCTCCTTCGTCTACATCATCTTCGAGGACGGCACGGACCTTTACTGGGCGAGATCGCGCGTTCTCGAGTACCTCAACTACGTGTCCGGTCGACTTCCGCAGGGTGTGACGCCGCAGATCGGTCCTGATGCGACCGGCGTCGGCTGGGTCTACGAGTATGCCCTGCGCAACGGCTACTACTGCCCCGATCACCCCGATGGCATGTTCCGCGACCCGGCCGCCCCGGACAAGTGGTATGCACACACCACCGACGCACCTGAGGCCATCCGCGACAACCTCGAACGCGTTCGCATCCTCGATAAGCCCGGCGTCTGTCCATGGGATGGCCGTACACAGCTCAAGCTCGCCGAGTTTGACCTGTCCGAACTGCGAAGCCTGCAGGACTGGTATCTGCGCTACGAGCTGGCGGCGCTGGAGGGCGTGTCGGAAGCTGCCTCCGTCGGCGGATTCGTCCGCCAGTACCAGGTCGTCGTCGATCCCGACCGCCTGCTCGCCTACAACATCCCGCTCCGCGAGATCCGCGAGGCCATCGAGCAGTCGAACGCCGAGGTCGGCGGCAGCGTCATCGAGATGTCCGAGACCGAGTACATGGTGCGCGGCCGCGGCTACCTCGCCGCGCTCACGCCGGAGCAGATCCGCGCCGCGGCGGCCTCGGGCACGCCCATCGGGCGTGTCCGCGCGGAGCAGGGTCTCCGCGATCTCGAACGCGTGGTCCTGCGCGCGAGTGAGAAGGGAACGCCCGTGTACCTGCGCGACGTCGCGGACGTGCAGCTCGGCCCGGAGATGCGGCGCGGGGCGGCCGAACTCGACGGCGAGGGCGAAGTCACCGGGGCGGTGATCGTCATGCGTTCCGGTGAGAACGCCATGCGCGTCATCCGCGACGTGAAGGCGAAACTGCGGGATCTGGAGGCCGGCCTGCCGCCCGGCGTGGGCGTCATCACGACGTACGATCGCTCCGGCTTGATCGAGCGATCCAACGCCACCCTGACCGACACGCTGATCCAGGAAATGATCGTCGTCGGCCTCGTCTGCATCGTGCTGCTGCTGCACGCGCGCAGCGAGCTCGTCGCAATCTTCACCGTGCCCACCGGCGTGCTGACGAGCCTCATCGTCATGCACCTGCTCGGCATCAACGCCAATATCATGAGCCTCGGCGGTATCGCCATCGCCATCGGCGTGATGGTGGACAGCTCGGTCGTGATGGTCGAGAACGCGCACAAGCATCTGGACCGCGAAGAGGAGCGCCTGCACCTCGACCCCACGGCCACTCCGCGCCCGCGCGCCGACATCATCCTCGAGGCAGCGAAGGAAGTCGGCCCCACGCTGTTCTTCAGCCTGCTGATCATCACCGTCAGTTTCTTGCCCGTGTTCGTGCTCGGCGAGCAGAGCGGGCGTCTGTTCAAGCCCCTGGCGTACACCAAGACGTTCGCCATCGCGGCCGGCTCACTGCTGGCGGTGACGATCATCCCGGTGCTGATGATCTACTTCATCACGCCGCGCATCCTGCCCCGGCAGTGGGGCTGGCCGGTCAATCTGCTCATCACGCTCGCCGCGATGTTCGTGCCCGCGGGGCTGCTGATGATCGTACCGCTGGGGTCGCTCGAACCGTACCGACTCTGGATCGCGATCGGGTGGGCCATCTTCATGGGCATGCTGCTCGTGCCGCAGAAGATCATCCACGAGCAGGCGAATCCGCTCAGCCGCGTCATGCAGTGGATCTACCACCCGTTCTTTGTCGCCGCCATGCGATTCCCGTGGTTGACGCTCACACTGGCCGTGCTGATCGTGCTGAGCACGCTCGTTCCGCTCGTTGGTCTGCACCGGCTGCCCCTTGTCGGCGAGCGTCTCGCCGTCCGCTATCCAGGTCTGGCCGCGTCGTTCCCGGGCCTGGGGCATGAGTTCATGCCGCCGCTCGAAGAGGGCGACCTGCTGTACATGCCGACGACCGATCCCGGCCTGAGCATCACCAAGGCACGCGAGATCCTGCAGCAGACGGACAAGCTCATCGCCACGTTTCCGGAGGTCCAGCGCGTCTTCGGAAAGATCGGACGCGCGGAGACCGCCACCGACCCCGCGCCGATCAACATGCTCGAAACGACGATCATGCTGGAGACCGACCGCGACAAGTGGCGTCGACGGCATGTCGAGCGATGGTTCTCGAGCTGGCCCGGCTGGGCCAGGCGCTGGACAGGGCTGGCGTGGATGTGGCCGGAGGAGCAACCCATCACCGTCGACGAGCTCGTCTACGGCTATGACGACAACGGCACGCGCGTGCCGGGCCTCAATGACGTCGTCGCATTCCCCGGCCTGACGAATGCGTGGACGATGCCCATCCGAACGCGCATCGACATGCTCGCGACCGGCATCAAGACCCCGGTCGGCATCAAGATCATGGGCGACGACCTGGAAACGCTCGCCGACCTTGCAGAGCGGGTCGCGGCGACGGTGCGCGTCCTGCCCGGCACCACGAGCGCCTATCCCGAGAAGACGATGGGCGGCAAGTACATCAACTTCGAGATCAACCGCGACGAGATCGCCCGCTACGGCCTGCGCGTGAAGGACGTCCAGGAGGTGATCCTCACCGCGCTCGGCGGGATGACGATCACCAACACCGTGGAGGGACTCGAGCGCTACCCGGTGAACCTGCGGTACAAGCGCGAGCTGCGCGACAACCTCCCCGCGCTGCAGCGCACGCTCGTCGCGACGCCCGCCGGCGCGCAGGTGCCGCTCGCACAGCTGGCCGACATCCAGGTGGTGCGCGGCCCCGACATGATCCGCACCGAAAACGCCCGCAAGAGCGCGTGGATCTACGTCGACCTGGCGACAAGCGATATCGGCGGGTGGATCGCGCATGCGAAGCAGGCGGTCGCGCAGTCGGTGAGGCTGCCGGCGGGCTACTCGCTCGTCTGGTCGGGCCAGTACGAGTACATGCAGGAGGCGGCGGCACGGCTCAAGGTGGTCGTGCCGATCACGCTCGTCCTGATCGTGCTGCTGCTCTACATGAGCACGCGGTCCTGGTTCCAGACGTGCGTCGTGCTGCTCGCCGTACCGTTCAGCCTCGTGGGTGCGGTGTGGATCCTGTACCTGCTCGACTACAACCTCTCGCTGGCGGTGTACATCGGGATGATTGCGCTGGCCGGCGTGGACGCCGAGACCGGGCAGGTGATGCTCCTCTATCTCGACAGCAGCTACGACCGCTTCAAAGCCGAAGGCCGCATGCGCAACAGTTCCGACCTCTGGCACGCGATTCATGACGGCGCGGTGATGCGGATCCGCCCGAAGTTCATGACCGTCGCTACGGACTTCATCGGGCTCCTGCCGCTGATGTGGGCCGTGGGCACCGGCGCGGACACCATGCGACGTCTGGCGGCGCCGATGATCGGCGGGATGATCACGAGCTTCATCCTCGAACTGCTGATCTACCCCGTGATCTACATGATGGCCAAGCGCCTGCAGATGTGGCGCGGAGCGGCGTAGCGGCGACGGCTACGCGCCGGCCGGGCGTTCCCCGTATACTCTCCGCCCGGTGCCGCATGAAACAGACGCTTCGGATCGGACTTTTCGTTGCCGCGCTCGCCGGGGCCTCGGCCGGTGCGACGCCTGATCGCCCCAACATCATCCTCATCGTGACGGACGACCAGGGCTGGTGGGATCTCGGCTGCCACGGCAACCCGGTGATCCAGACGCCGGCCATGGACCGCCTGGCGTCCGAGGGGGTCGAATTCACGCGCTTTTACGCCTCGCCGGTCTGCACGCCGACCCGGGCGTCGCTCATGACCGGGCGCTACTACCAGCGGACGGGCGCCGTCGACACCTACCGCGGCCTCGACGTGATGGACCACCGTGAGACGACCCTGCCGCAACTCCTGCGTCAGAGCGGCTACCGCACCGGCCTCGTCGGCAAGTGGCATCTCGGGCGGTACATGCGGTATCACCCGAACAACCGCGGCTTCGACCACTTCTTCGGCTTCTGGCAATACGGCTTCATCAACCGCTACGACGACTCGGACGAGCTCTTTCTCGGCCGCGTGCCCGTCGTCACCACCGGTTACGTCACGGACGTGCTCACGGACGAGGCGATCGCGTTCATCCAGCGCAGCCGCGGGCCTGATGCCCCACCGTTTTTCCTCGAAGTCACCTACAACGCCCCCCACTCTCCGTACCTGGTACCCGACAAGTACATCGAGCCGTACCTCGCGAAAGGCGTGCCGCTGGGTCAGGCACGCATCTACGGCATGGTGACGTGCATCGATGACAACATCACACGCATTCTCGATGTCCTCGCGAAAAGCGGCCTCGACGAACGCACGATCGTGCTCTTCATGAGCGATAACGGCGGCGTGAGCAGCTACTACAAGGCCGGGCTCCGCGGACAAAAGGGCAGCGTCTACGAGGGCGGCGTGCGGGTACCGCTGTTCATCCGGTGGCCCGGGCAGTTCAAACCGGGCACGAAGATCAGCGCGATCGGCGCCCACATGGACCTCCTGCCGACGCTCTGCGAAATCGCCGGGGCGCCCGTTCCGAAGGACCTGAAGCTGGATGGCGTCAGCCTGCTGCCCCGCATTCGCGACGGCGCCCCGAGCCCGCACAAGTACCTGTTTCACCAGTGGAACCGTTCCGGCCCCAGGCCGTACCAGAGCTGGGCGGCCCAGGGGCAGCGCTACAAGCTCGCGAACGGTGA
Source organism: uncultured Planctomycetales bacterium (assembly GCA_964548565.1). GTDB lineage: Bacteria > Planctomycetota > Phycisphaerae > UBA1845 > PWPN01 > CAYLLT01. The sequence continues at coordinate 35,742 of CAZJTF010000014.1, forward strand.
GCTCTTCGACCTCGACAACGACCCCGGCGAAAAGACGGACATCGCGGGAACGCACCCGGAGCTCGTGCGCGAGATGAAGGACGCCTACGACGCCTGGTACAAAGACGTCACAGCGGGGCGGACCTACGACCGCGTGCCGATCGAGATCGGGCGCGACGACGAGAACCCGGTCGAGATCGACATCGCCTGGAGCGACCCCATCGGGGAGCCCGCGTACAAGTACCGGCACTACAACCGCGACAGCATCGAGGGGATGCGGCAGGCGGGCGACGGGATCCGCTGGAAGGTGGACGTCGTGCAACCCGGGCGTTACGAAGTCACGCTCGTCTATGGCTGCGACCCCGGCGAGGAAGGCTCCTCCTTCGAACTCGCGCTTGGCACTGCGCGTCTGGAGGCATCCGTGGCGTCGACAGGCGGGCGGATGCTGTACCAGTCACGCGCGGTGGGCACGATCGAACTGCCGTCCGGCCCGGGATGGCTCGAACTGAAAGCGGCGCGGGTCGGCGGCCGCGAACTCATGGTGCTGCACAAGGTCTGGCTGCGGAAGCTGCCGTAGGACCTGCGCCGAGCCTCACATGCAGGAGCGCTCATGGACGAAGTGACCTCCGCGCCTGCGCGCCGGAGCCTCCTGGATCGACTCGGGCTGAGTCGTCCGGAACTCCGCGCCTGGGCCATGTACGACTGGGCCAACTCCGCCATGGTGACGGTGATCATCACGGCGGTGTTTCCGCTCTTTTACCGGGGCGTCGCGAATGCCGGGGCGGAGACGCGGGTGATCGACGCGCGTTTCGGCGCGGTGACGTGGATCAGCATCCTGGCGGCCGCCCTGATGGCGCCTGTCCTCGGTGCGATCGCCGACTACGCGGGCATTCGCAAACGCCTGCTCGCGATCTTCATGACGGCCGGCGTCCTGGCGGTAGCTGCGATGGCAGCCATCGGCCAGGGAGCGTGGATCCTCGCCTCCGTGCTTTTCTTCCTCGCAAATATCGCCGCGACGACGAGTTTCGTCTTCTACGACGCGCTTCTTCCGCACGTCGCCCGCCCCGAGGAGGTCGACCAGGTCTCCACGGCCGGTTACGCCCTCGGGTACGTCGGCGGAGGGCTCGTCCTGGCGCTGTGCCTGCTGCTCATCGCCTTTGGCGAGCGGATCGGCCTGGGCGGCACGGTGCCGGTGCGGATCGCGTTCCTGCTCACGGCCGCCTGGTGGCTCTTCTTCTCCATGCCGCTGCTGCGGAGCGTCCCCGAGCCGCCCCGGATGCTCGAATCCGACGAGCGCGCCGGCGCCAACCCCGTTCGCAGCGCCCTCGTGCGGATCGGCGAAACGCTGCGCGAGCTTCGCACGTACCGCCACGCATTCCTGTTGCTCGTCGCGTTCCTGATCTACAGCGACGGCATCGGCACCATCATCCGCATGGCCGCCAGCTACGGCAGCAGCATCGGCCTCAACCAGGGCGTCATGGTGGCCAGCATTCTCGCGACGCAGTTCATCGGAATCCCGTTCGCGTTCCTCTTCGGGATGCTCGCGGAGCGGATCGGCCCCAAACCCTGCGTGTTCATCGGGCTGGGCGTGTATGTCCTGATCACCCTGCTCGGCTACCACATGTACTACACGCGCAGCAGCCTGGAATTCGTGCTGCTCGCGATGCTGGTGGGCACGGTCCAGGGCGGAACGCAGGCGCTCAGCCGCTCGATGTTCTCGACCATGATTCCGCGTCACCGCTCCGGTGAATTCTTCGGGCTCTTCGGCATCATGGATCGATTCGCGGGAAGCATCGGGACGGGCCTGATGACAGTGGTCGGCCTGGCGACCGGCAACCTGGGCCTGGCGATCCTGGCGATCGCGGCGTTTTTCATTCTCGGGGCGATCCTGCTGGCGTTCGTTGACGTGAACGAGGGGCGCCGCGTCGCACGGCTCGCCGAAGCCGAGGCGCCGGCCTCTTCCTGCACGCCTCAGGCCTGAAGACGTCCCGCGGCTTTCCGCGCGAGGGCCCGCGGTAGGAGTCGGGTTGAGAATGCCCCGATACGGTTGAGCCGGCCGGGAATGACCACCACTTTCCCCCGGCGAAAGCCCCTGTAGCCGATCCGTGCCACGGGCTCGGCGCCCATCGCCGCGAAGCGAAACACCGGCGTTTCATCCATGTCCGCGACCGCCCCGAACCCGGTGCGGGTCGGGCCCGGGCACAGGCACGAGATCGTCACGCCTTTGCCCTTGACTTCCTCGGCCAGCGCCTCCGTCAGCGAGAGCACGTACGCCTTTGTCGCGTAGTAGACCGCCATGTTCGGCCCCGGCTGGAACGCGGCCGTCGAGCCGACGTTGAGAATGCCTCCGCGGCGGCGCTCCAGCATGCCCGGCAGGTACAGGCGGGCCAGGTGCGTGAGCGCAGCCACGTTCACGCGCAGGATCTCCATCTGCCGCTCGAGGGCGAGCTCGGCGAACCTGCCCCGCGCGCCGAACCCCGCGTTGTTGACGAGGACGTCCACCTGGACCCCGCGCCGCCTGACTTCCGCGAAGATCTCTCCAGGGGCCTCGGGTCTGCCCAGGTCGGCGGTGAGCACCTCGACGGAGACGCCGCAGCGCGCGCGAAGCTCGCCCGCGAGCGTCTCGAGCCTGTCCGTCCGCCGGGCGGTGAGGATCAGCGCGGATCCGTCGCCGGCGAAGAGCCTCGCCAGTTCCAGCCCGATCCCGGACGACGCGCCGGTGATGAGAACGGTTTCCTGCGCCATGCTGTCGCTCCTTGACGCGTCAGCGCCCCCGCCGACCCTCGGTGATCGATCCCGGCATCAGGCGCTCCGCATACGACATCATGCCCCACGTCATGACCTCCCAGATCGGCAGGCGTGACACGTTCGGCTCGCCATCGCGCAGCAGCAGGTCGCCGACGTACTGCAGTTCGCGGTCGGCGTATGCGATCTGGTCCCGGTGCTGCGGCAGCTGCCGCGCGAACGCGTACATCAGGCAGGGCATGGCGGCCATGTCGACGTTTTTCTCGGTATAGTCGGGCACGTCCGCGCCGCGCGTCTTCTGGTTGCGGGCGAGCCAGTCGAGTGCCCCGGAGAGCTGCCGCGTGATGCTCGTGTGGGTCGGATCGTCCGGCTTCAGGTGCGGCAGGCCCGTGGCATACAGGTCGAAGCAGTAGAAGATGATCCCGCTCGGACGCTGCTCGAACGTGATCGGCTTCACGTCGCGGAAGTGGGTCTGCGCGAGCCAGGCCTGCGCCCGCCGGCCCATGTCGAGGTACTCGCGCTCCCCGGTCGCGTTGTACGTGAGGAATGCCAGCTTCCCCACCGTGGCCGTCGAGCACCACCACGGCCCGTCGTACTCCGGCCAGTGCCCGTTGGCGATGCCGCCGTTCGGGTGGACCCATTTCTCCCGCATCAGCCCCAGGAACAGGCGGACCGAGGCGAGATACCGCTCGCGGTCGGACGGCTCCCTGCAGCGCATGGCGGTCGCGAGCACGCCCATGCCGACGGTGCCGCTGTCGGCGGCGTTCCACTGGCCCGTGTCCTCGCCGGGGGCCCGCGAGTGGTTCATGTAGTACGCCCCGCGCGGGATCATGCGCTCCTGGCAGTCGAGCACCCAGTCCGCCCACCGCCGGGCGGCCGCCAGGTACCGCGACTCGCCGGTCATGTCGTAGGCGGCCATGAGGGCGCGCACCGCGTGGGCGTCCTCGAAGGCCGGCATGTGGTGCGTGGCCGTGTTGTCGTACCCCCGCTCCCGCGGCCGGAACGGCTCGTACGGCTTCATCAGGTCGGCCGCCGCCAGGTCGCAGAACTTCAAAAACCGCCCGCGGAACGCGTCCGGAGCCGCCGGCTCCCCGTAGCGCCCGGGCTCCGTACCGGCCGTCCTGTCTGCCGTGGTCGAAGCACACCCCGGCAGCAGAAGCAACAGGCAAAGACAGCAGGCAATCCGTCGTGACCGCATCAGGGCCTCCTCGGCAAGCCAAACTCAGCGTCCAGCCGCCGATTGTCGGGGCCCCCGGCCCGATTGCAAGCAGTTTTCGATTGCCCGTAGGGGGGCACGGCCCGCCGAGACCTGCCGGATCATGCGCTGGGTTGCCCTATGGCAGTGGAGGTAGGCCGAGCTCTTTCAGAAATTCATTGTGTTCCATGGTTGTCTTAGAGGGTGTGTGAAAAGGCCGTTTCTTGCCGATAAGTGAGGTAATGTTGGCA
>CAZJTF010000015.1:0-39336 GCA_964548565.1 uncultured Planctomycetales bacterium
GTCGGGGGTACTGTAGCCAACCGTGTCCGGAATGTTCACCGTTCCGGCGCCCGCTTCGATCACCGCCTCGACAACCTCGCTGAGGAAGGGTAATTCCGTCCGTGAGGCATCTTCGGGGGAGAATTCGACATCCTGCACAAGGCTGCGCGCCAGCTTCACGCCTTCGACGCTCAGCTTGATGATTTCCTCTTCGGCCCGTTTCAGCTTGTACTGCCGGTGAATCGCCGACGTCGCGCAGAAGACGTGGATCCGCGGCCTGGCGGCCCCTTTGACCGCTTCGCCCGCGCGAACGATGTCTTTTTCGACGCAGCGAGCCAGGCCCGCCACCGTGCAGTTCTTGATGATGTCCGCGATGGTGCGGACCGCCTCGAAGTCATCGGGGCTGGTGATGGGGAAGCCCGCCTCGATGATGTCCACGTTGAGCAGTTCAAGCTGCCGCGCGATCTCGACCTTTTCCGCCGTGTTGAGCGACGCTCCAGGCGACTGCTCGCCGTCCCGCAGCGTCGTGTCGAAAACGCGGATCATTGGCAGATCCGACGCGGTGTGCTCTGTCGCGCTCATCGGAGTATCCTCGCGCTGACCGGGGGACTTATCCGCCCGTCGCTGTCCCGCGGGCAGGGGCCCGCCTCTGGAAGTCAGCCAACAAAAAAAGCCCCACGCGTTTCCGCGTAGGGCTTTCGTATTCGCTGAACTGTTCTCTCGGGATCAGTCCACCGAACGCCCTACGCACAACCGGTAAGGAGCAGCGCCAGAAGCGCCAGCTCGCCGGAAAGTCGCAGAGCCATCGGGTAACCAGATCCCATGATCACGGGGATGCTATCGGCAAAGCGGTGGGCTGTCAAGAGAAATTCTGCACTTCCGCGGGGCGGCACCCCTTTCGTATGATGCCCCCGGACGTCGGCAGGGCGGTTCTCTCCGTCCGTTGGGCGTCCGCACCGGGAGTTCTGACGTGAGCACACTGCCTCCACCCCTCCGCCGCGATGGCACCGTTCTCCTCGTCGTGGACATCCAGGAACGCCTGCTTCCCGCCATTTTCGAGGGCGATCGGTGTACCGATGCCGCCGTCGGGATGGTCCGGGCTGCCCAGGTGCTTGCCCTCCCGATCCTGGTGACCGAACAGTACCCGGCGGGCCTCGGCCCCACGGTCGAGCGACTCCGGGCCGTGCTGGGAGCCGTGCCGGTCTTCGAAAAAACGCGTTTCAGCAGTTGCATCGACACCGTTCTGGCACAACTCCGCGAACTCGACCGCCCGTCCCTTCTGGTGGTGGGCATTGAGGCCCATGTCTGCGTGCAACAGACGGTGCTCGACCTGCTGCGGCTGGGTTGGCGGGTCTACGTCTGCGCGGACGCCGTCAGTTCCCGCCGCCCGCTCGACCGGGACACCGCTATCGCCCGGATGCGCGAGGCCGGCGCGATCATCACCACCACCGAGAGCGCGATTTTCGAACTCCTGGGCGAGGCCGGCACGGAAACGTTCAAGAAGATCCTGAAAATCGTGAAATGAGAGGAAAAAGGCAAGAGTAGAAAGTGGAAATGAAAAGGATATGGAAGAAAAAACAGCCCGTGCGGGCGTTCTCTCCATCTCCCCATCGCTCGAACTCTCCCACTCTCCCCACCCCTCCTCTCCTGCTCTCGAATTCAGCCACTGCCCAGGCCCACCCGCGCCAGCGGCACATACCGCGCCCCGCCCGGCCCCAGCAGCGACTGGAATACCACCAGTTCGCGGACCACGAATGCCGGCGCGACAAACGCATCCTGCTCCCGTACGACGCCGCGGATGTTCAGCCGGCGATCCGCCTGCCGCACGCGTCCGATCGTCAGGTGCGGGCTGTACGCGCGGTTCTCCGGCGGAAACCCGAGCGGCGCGACGGCCGCCTCGACCGCCCGCTGACACTCCAGTAATTCCTCCGGCGGCGAGGGGAGCCCCGCCCAGACGATCCGCTCCGACCCGCGCGGCGGAAAGCAGCCCGTTCCCTGGAACTGCAGCTCCATCACGCGCGTCCGCGCGACCGCCGATGACACCGCCTGACACACCCGGGCCAGTTCCGCGTCGCGTACCTCCCCCAGGAACTTCACGGTCAGGTGGATGTGTTCCGGGGCCGTCCACCGAACCGCGCGGTCCAGTGACGCCAGCCGCTGCTGCAGGTCCTGCAGCGCGCCGCGCACTGCCTCCGGCAACTCGATCGCCACAAAGCATCGCATGCAAGGCTCCCGCCCGAGCCGTTCGAGATTCGCATGCAAGCGCGTCGCGCCTGATGCGCCGAACTGACCCGCAAATCGTACTCCGGTGGGCCTGTGCCGGTAAGTCCCGATGAAATGGCAGAGCTGGCCCGGACACGTGCGGCGCGGGTAGACTGCTGCTGTTCGGTCCTGGCTGGAGAGGAGGTTAACAGATGCAGTCCCGTTCCGCCTTCGTGCAGTTGTCGCCCGGCGCCTACAAGGCCATGAGCGGCCTGGAAACGTACCTGCGCGGCTGCGGCCTCGAGAGAAAGCTCATCGAACTCATCAAACTCCGCGCATCCCAGATCAACGGGTGCGCGTTCTGCGTCGACATGCATTCCAAAGATCTGCGCGCCGCCGGCGAAACCGACGAGAGGCTCTTCGGCGTCGTCGCATGGCGTGAATCCCCGTTTTTCACCGCCCGCGAACGTGCCGCGCTCGAGTGGACGGAAGCAGTCACCCGTGTCAGCGAGTCCGGCGTTCCCGACTCGGTGTACGAGGCCGCGCGGGGGCATTTCGGCGAAAAAGAGCTCGTCGACCTGACCTGGGTGGTGGCCGCCATCAACGCGTGGAACCGGATGGCGATTGCCTTCCGCACCGTTCCCGGCTCGCACACCCCGGCTCATCACACCGGCTGACAGTCCGGCGAAATGCCGAAAGCGAATGCCTGACCCGGACGGCTCGGGGGCGCGGCTCCTTGACCGCGGGTGGCCGCTCACGCAAGATCATCGCGCATGTCCGCCCACGAACCGCAAGCGAGCTGCGACTCCAGCAATCATACGAGCCCGTGCCCGCCGGTAATCCCGTGGCTTTCCGCCCGCGGGCGCCGACTGGTCACGAGCGCGCTGATCCTGCTGTTGCCGCTGCCGCTGCTGGCACCGAACTGGTGGATGGGGGGCGTGGGGGCGCTCGCCGATGACCTGATCTACTACCTCCCGGTGCGCCAGTTCATCGGCGAGCGCATTAGTGCGGGAGAGTTCCCGTTGTGGAATCCGCTCACCGCTATGGGCACGCCCGTGGCGGCCGACCCGCAGAGCGGCCTGTGGTACCCCGCGACATACCTGTTCGCGATTCTGCCGCCGCTGGCCGCGTACTCCGCCTCGCTCTACCTGCACTACGTGCTGGCGGGCTGGGGGATGTACCGCTGGCTGCGGTCGCTCGACCGCGAGTGGCGGGCGGCTCTCCTCGGTGCGGTGGCGTTCGAGTTCTGCGGCTACCTGATCGCGCACCGCCAGCATCTGACGATCCAGCACGCCGTCGCGTGGGTCCCGTGGATCTTCCTCGGCTGGCAGCGCTTCGCCGCGACGGGCTCCGGCCGGTCATTCGCGCTGGCGGCGGGGGCGTTTGGCCTCCAGTTGCTCGTCCAGCATCTGCAGCCCTCGATCATTACGGGGATTCTTCTCACCGGTTACGTCGGCATCGTGCTGCTGCCGCGCCGACGGTCCCTGCTCTGGGCGTACCCCGCCGGCATGCTGCTGGGTGGTGCCATCGGGGCAGTGCAGATCATCCCGACCTTCTTCCACTACGCGGCGAGCGGTCGAGGCACGCCGCCGTACAGTCTGTTCATCGAGAACAGCTACGTGCTCAGTTCGCTGCTGCTCATGCTGTTCCCGATGTTCTTCGGCACGCCGGCCCAGACCCTCTGGGCCGACAAGTGGTGGGGCGTCTCGCATCTCATCGAGCAGTGGGCCTACGGCACCATCCTCATGCTCGTCCTGGCGATCGCGTCCGTGCCGCTGATCCGGAGTGCCCCCGTCGTCGACTCGCCCGACAGGAACCCCTCGCTGCGTCGCCAAACCCTCTTCTGGTGGGGGGCTTCGTTCCTCGCATTCATCATTGCGGTCGGCGATCTCACCCCCGTCAGCAAGCTGCTCTTCCACATCCCGATTTATCGCAGCCTGCGCGTTCCCGCGCGCTGGACGCTCGTGTGGTCCATTGCGATTCCCGTCCTCGCCTCCGCCGTGCTGACGGTCGTGATCCGCGGCGGCCCGTTGGCCGGGTGTCTCGCCCGCCGGCTCCGGCGCATTGCCGTCGGCCTGCCAGTTGCGGCGATCGCGCTCCTGCTTCTGACGCTGCTGCTCGGGTGGCAGGTTCACCGGGTTGAACGCTGGACCGCGAGCCCTTACCTCCGCCCCCTTCTGCAGGCAATGCTCACGACCGTCCGCCCGTGGAACCCGGCGATCTTGTGGCCGCTCGCGCTCATGGCCGCCACCGCGTTCCTCCTGGTCCGCTGGAGCCGCACGCAGTGCCCGCGACTCTTCGGCCTGCTCTGCGTGACGTTCCTGGTCGACCTCGCATCGGTCGTTCCGTTCATTGACGTGGACCTCCACACCTATACGCGACGCGACTTCCAGTCGTCACCGCCGCTCGCCACCGTTATCCACGCCCAGGGACCGCGCCCGGGCGAGCGTCTCCTCGTCCCGCGTCTCACCGCCAGCTACGTCCGACCGCTGGAGGTCCTGTGGCCGCAGACGAACATGTTCTTTGGCGTCTCGACCTTTCACAGCTACGGCCCGCTCTGGCCCGCCGCCAACCGCCTCGTTTTCCGCTTCATGCCGTGGGGTGCGAGCGAAGACATGCTCGAACTCCTGCGAAATCCGCGTCTGCTGCGGGCGATGGGCATCCGCTTCCTGGCTGCCCGTTCGCCCGAGGAGCAGACCTTGATCAACATCGCGAACTGGCCCGCCGACCCGGATCCGCAAGCCCACCCGGCCCGCAACGCGGCCGAGGTCAAGCCCGTCGAGTGGGAGTACGGCGTCCTCTGGCCTGTGGACCTGGAGGGCCCAGGCCTCTACGAACTTGCGTTCGACGCCGAGCCTGTCCCCGGCTCCCCCAGCCGCTGGTTTGTCCGCGTCGAACGCTCCGCCAACGAGCCCCTCTCCGATACCCGCACAATGGAGCCGGTCGATCTCCCGTTCCCGCGGCGCATGCGCTTCCTCTTCCGCGTGGAGGAGACCGGACGCGCGTTTGTCCGCGTCAAATCCGAAATGGGGCAGGCGTTCCGCGCCGGACGCGCCACCTTCGGCAGAATCGCGCTTCCGCCGGATGACGACCACCCGCCGGACGTCCGCTTCCAGCCGGTGGGTGAGCTCCCCGATGGCGTCCGCCTCTACGAGGTCGCCTCGGCGTACCCGCTCGTGTACTGGGCCGCCGCCGTGGAACGCGTGGACGACATCGCCTCCGCTGTGCATCTCCTGCGTGATGCGCCGCCTGCGACGGAGCACGCCCCTACGCTTGTCGAAGCCTCCGCCCGCACGCTGCTCCCGGTGAGCTCATCGACGGGCGGAGAGATCCACTGGTCCCGGCCCGTGGCCCACCAGATGAAACTGAACGTCCATTCAGATCGCGGCGGTGTGCTGGTTGTCAACGAAACCTATAATCAGGGATGGCGTGCAGACATCGACGGCATTGAGGCCCGTCTTTTTCGTACGAACGCTGTGTGCATGGGAATGGCTGTGCCTCCGGGCCGACATGAAATTCGGCTCAGGTACCAGCCGCGCGGGCTGACGTCCGGAATCCTGATCACCTCGGGCGGTGCACTGCTTCTGCTGGGAGCGGTGACCGTCCGTGCACAGCGGCGTACCGGAAGATGATCAGGGTCGTCTGGCAGAAAACCGTCTCGCCCTGACAGGATCAGCGCTCGGCAGTCGTCTCCCAGTACGAGTATGGATTGTGGCGTGCCGCTCACAGACCGCGGACGCTCGACAGTTCCCGTTTGGTAATCGAGGAGGTTACGTAATGACGGATGTGAAGACCAAGGCTCGACGCATCACGCTGGCCGTGATGTGCGTGGTCGCGGCCGGTTTGTTCGTGAACCACTACGTCGGCGGGCGCGTGGCGACCGCGGCCGAGGAACCCAGGAAGGGGCACACGAATATCGAGGAGATTTCTGCGGCCTTCCGCTCCGTGGCGGCGAAGGTCAAGCCGGCTGTCGTGCAGATTCGCACGACCAGCGCCGGCCGGCAGGCTCGCCGCAGCCTGCAGGAACTGCCCGAGCCGTTCCGCCGGTTCTTCGACGAGCAGGGCGAGACGGAAATGCCCGCGCCGCCCCCGCAGCACTCGAGCGGCAGCGGTGTGATCATCGACGCCAGGAAGGGCTACATCCTCACGAACAACCACGTCGTCTCGGAAGGCGACTCCGAAAAGAGCCGCATCGACGTGTCGCTCCCGGACGGGCGCCGCGTGAAGGCGGAACTCGTCGGCACCGACCCGAAGACCGACGTCGCGCTGATCCGCATCAAGGCGGACAATCTCACCGCGATCCCCATCGGTGACAGCGAGAAGATGGAGGTCGGCGACTGGGTCCTGGCGATCGGGTCTCCGTTCGGGCTCGACCAGACCGTCACTCAGGGCATCATTTCCGCGACCGGTCGCAGCAACATCGGTATCACCGACTACGGCAACTTCATCCAGACCGACGCCGCGATCAACCCGGGCAACAGCGGCGGCCCCCTCGTCAACATGCAGGGGGAGATCATCGGCATCAACACCGCCATTGCGACCAGCGGGGGATTCGCCGGCTACATGGGTGTCGGATTTGCGATCCCCACCAGCATGGTCAAGGAACTGCTGCCGTACCTCGAACGGGGCGAGGAGATCGTCCGCGGCTACCTCGGCGTCCGGATCCGCGGCTCGGACACCTTCGAACCCGGGCTGGCCCAGTCCTATGGCCTCAAGGAGGACACCGGCGTCCTGGTCGAGGATTTTTCGCCGGATACCCCGGATACGCCCGCCCGAAAAGCCGGCCTGAAAATGGATGACATCATCCTGGCCTACGGGGAGACCCCGGTGAAGACGGCGGTTCAGCTCCAGGAGCTCGTCGCCCGCACCAAGCCGGGAAGCACCGTGGACCTGAAGGTGTGGCGCGAGGGCAAGGAGATCACCGTCCCCGTGACTATCGAAAAGCAGCCGCGCGACTTCTTCGCCCGTGCAGGTGGAGGGCGTGGCCGGGGAAACCCGCGGGATGAGGACGACCAGGCGAGCGTGCAGGCCTCGATTGATCCGCTGGGCATGACCGTCGAGCCCATGAGCCCGACACTGGCCAAGCGCTTCGGCTGGGACGACGAGAAGGAAGCCCGGGAGATGCTGGTCGTCACGAAGGTCGAGCCGCTCGGAGAGGCCGCGGCCCTCGGCATCAGCGTAGGCGACCTGATCGTCAGCGTGCAGGGCGAGGAAATCACCTCCGTGAAGCAGCTCCGCGGCGCACTGTCGAAGGAGGCCCTGGGCAAGGGCGTCCGGATCAAGGTCCGCACCCGGCTGGGCTACCGCACTTTCTTCCTGCAGATGAATTCGTAAGCGCGGTTGCCGCGTTTTTCTGGCTTTTTCGACAAAAAGAAGGACCGGTGTCCGAAAGCGGGCACCGGTCCTCTGGTTTCGACCTCAGCTGCCGGGCTTACTTGGCAGCCTTCGCGCGGAGGAAGGTGTCCAGCCGGTCAAACATCTTGCTTCGCTGCTCCGGGTTGCCGTCGAGGAACGACAACATCGCGGCCGCGACCACCTTTTCCTTGACGTAGCCGGACTTGGAGCATTCCTTGTCGAACGCTGCCACCAGTTTCCCTGGCAGGTAGTAAGATCTTTTCGGTTTTTCCATGTGCTCTCCTTTGTGCTTGCCTTCCCTTCCGCCGGGAAGGCCCCGTCGCTGTTCCGTCATGCCCGGGAGGGCCGCTTGGCGCACGCCGCGGAACTGCGTGCACGGACGCCCGGGCGACCGTGGCGCCACAAGTATGATAGCTTCCTATGAGAAGTCAAGACCATACCGGGCCAAAACTTTTCCCGCCGTGCTTGCAATCGCCAGCGCCGAATGCCCCGCCACCCGGCCGCTCCCAATGCCGCGAATGCCCAGCCTGAGCGGGAATCAGCCTATGGTGGGATTGCGGGGTATTAACTGTTGCCCGTCCACCCCTCCAGATTTCCATTGACTTGCTTATGGATGAGCTTATAATTCCCCCCGGCTCAGGGCCCCGGGCCGGTTGCCGGCGCGGCCAACCGACTCAGGGCGGATAGCGCGACGGAAATCCACCAGGAAAGGCTCGTCCCATGCAAACTGCATGGATGCTCGCACGGGGGCTGCTGCTTGGCGCCATGGTGGGCGCTCCAGACGCCCAAAAACCGGCACTGGTGCCGCTGGATGACAGGGAGGTCGTCGTCCCCATCCTGCCTGCCGGCATCAGCCGGAACCAGCCTGAACTCTTCGGCAGGTACGTCCACATCTGGAGCCTGCCGGACGGGATCCAGGCCGTTCAGTATTACGGCGATTTTCTGCTCCAATTCGGCGAACGCCGCCTGCGGAGTCGGGATGCCGTCATCTGGATGCAGAAGAGCATTTGGGAACGCACCGTTTTCTACCACTTCGAAGTTTTTCTCTCCAATGAAGCCCAGGTTCGCGACTCCGCCGGCACCCTGACCACGGCGCCGATGCTGTTCGTGACCTTCAACAGCGACAAGCCCGCGGTGATCGAGGCCGACGTCCATACCGGCGCCTCGGCCGCCGACAGCAAGCTGTATGGCGAGGCTTCCAGGATTCGCCAGGAGGTTCTGGCCGCCCGGGTCGAGACACGTCCGGGCGAAATGCGCGTCCTCGAGCCGCGACAGGCGCCCGCTCCAAGGCCGCGCTCACGGCCGATTGTCCGTCACCGGGCCAAGGACGAGGTCCTCGACGAGGCCAACCGCACCATCACCGCGACCGGCCACGTGTACCTCGCGCAGGGCAGCGTCGATGCGGCCGACTTCCTCGAGATCAAGGCCGACGCCGCGGTCCTCTTCCTGGCCGAGCGCGAGCGGGAGAAGCGCCCAGAGACCGCCCCGGCCGGGCAGGAGCCCTTCCCGACCGGCGTTCAGGAACGCGTCCCCTCGCAGCGGCAGCGACCGGAGGGGCAGGATCTGGGCGCCGGGCTCTCCGCCGCCGTCTCCGGAGCGTACCTTCGCGGTGATGTCGTCCTCACGCGGGGGGAGCGGATGATCCGCGCCTCCGAGATCTACTACGATTTCGAGAACGACCGCGCCCTCATCCTCGATGCGGTCATGCGTGCCCTCGCCCCGGAACGCAACGTCCCGATCTACGTCCGTGCCCAGGAGGTTCGCCAGCTTTCCGCGACCGAGTACTACGCGGGCAAGGCGATGGTCAGCACCAGCGAGTTCCACACGCCGCACATCCACATCGGTGCCGAGCGTCTCTACCTGACGGACATCACGCCCCGCGATCAGGCGGGCCAGATTACCGGTCTCAACGCCGGCAAGTACCGCATGTACGACGTGACGGGCAATATCGAGGGCGTGCCGCTCACGTACTGGCCGTACGCCGAGGGCGATTTCCGCGAGACCGAGTCCCCCGTGCGCAGTGTGCGCATGGCCTACAGCGATGACTTCGGCGCGACCTTCCAGTCCAAGTGGTACCTCTTCAATTTGCTCGGTATGGAGAAGCCGAAGGGCATCGACGCCCTGATGCGACTCGATTACTTCAGCGAGCGCGGGCCGGGGGCCGGCCTCGACGTCGATTACGAAACCGAAAACAGCTACGGCCTTTTCCGTGGCTACTACATCCACGACACCGGCACGGACAACCTCGGCCCGTACCGTGACGGAACCCCCGAAACCGAGAATCGCGGGCGGTTCACCCTTCGCCACCGCGAACTGTTGCCCAAGGGATGGGAACTCACGCTCGAGTTCTCGTACCTGAGCGACCCGAACTTCCTGGAAGAGTACTTCAACGCCGAGTTCGAGCAGGGCAAGGAGCAGGAGACGCTCCTCTACCTGAAAAAGCAGGAAGACAACTGGGCCTTTACCGCGCTGGCCCAGTGGCGAATTCTCGACTTCCTCACCCAGACCGAGCATCTCCCCGACCTGGGCTTCAACTGGATCGGCGAGCCGATCGGCGAGTTCGCCAGCTACTACAACGACACGCGTCTCGGTTTCGTCCGCTACAAGCCGGACAACCGCCGGATCTACGATTACGGCTCGGACATCACCTTCCGGACCGACAGCCGCAACGAGATCGACTTCCCGCTCAAGCTGGGCACCGTCAACCTCGTCCCCTTCGCAATGGGGCGCGGGGGGTACTGGGACTCGAGCCCCGAAGATGGCTCGACCGACCGGATGTTCGGCAATGCGGGTCTTCGCAGCGGCACCCAGTTCTGGCGCGTCTTCGAGGAGACGAAGTCAAAGCTCCTCGATGTCAACGGCGTCCGCCACATCATCCGTCCCGAGGCGACCGCCTGGGCGAGCGCGAGCAACCGCACGTTCAGCGATCTCTGGCCGTTCGATCGCGGCGTCGAGAGCATCGACGACTTTTACGGCACCTCGCTCGCCATGCGCCAGCAGTGGCAGACGAAACGCGGCGGGCCGGGCCAGTGGCGAAGTGTCGACTGGATCACCTTCGACGTCGAGTTGAATCTGTTCGGGAATGTGCCGCGTTACGGGCCGTTCTTCAACAGTTTCCAGACCAATGGCCCCACGGGCGAGATCGGGCGCTTCTACGACAGCCGCCCGGAGGACAGCATCGCCCGAAACCATGTGCGGACCGACTTCCGCTACCGCATCAGCGACACGACGGCCGTGCTTTCCGAGGGCAACTGGGACATCAACGACGGGAGCATGGATCTGCTGAATCTCTCGTACGCCGTGGAGCGGACGCCGCGCTTCTCCTACTTCGTCGGCTACCGGCGGATCGGCGACACCAACTCCAACCTGGTCGGCGGCGGCACGAACTACGAGTTGAACACCAAGCACCGCCTGGCGCTCCGCACCTACTATGACCTGGATCGGGGTGAGGTGGAGGAACTCGATCTCGCCATCATCCGGCGATTCCCGCGCTGGTACGCGGCTCTGACCTTCGGCCTGGACAACATCGAGGAGGATGTCCAGGTGGGCGTCTCCGTCTGGCCGGAAGGGGCCCCGAACGCGGTCGTCGGCTCCCGCCGCTTCACCGGCGTCGCCGAGTCCACCGGCATCCGGCCCCAGGATTGACGCGCCGCAGGCAGGGGGACCGCTCGGTAGCGTCCGGTTCACGTGGCGGAGGTCACGTCTACTTCTGCGCCAACCGGCACAGGATGTCGCACCCGCGCTCGATCCGGTCGTCCGCCGTCGCGTAACTCACGCGGAAATGCGTGTCCTTCTCGCTGAATACCGACCCCGGGATGATCAGCACGTTGTTTTCGATCGCCTTCGCCACGAACTCCGTCGCGCTGGCATATCCCGACGGCACCCGTGGGAACGCATAGAACCCGCCGCCCGGCCGCGGAATATCGAACACTTTCCCCAGCCGCTGCAGTACCAGGTCGCGCTTGCGCCGGTACGCCTCCACGTTGCCGGAGATGTCCGTGTCCATCGCCGCCAGGCCGGCGTGCTGCACGATGCTCGGAGCGCACACGAAGGTGTACTGCTGCAGCTTCGTCATCTCCTCGACCAGGAACCCCGGGCCGGCCGCGTACCCGAGCCGCCAGCCGGTCATCCCGTAGCTCTTGCCGAACCCGCGCAGCAGCAGCGTCCGCTCCGGTGCGTACCCGAACCCGGACGGGCAGGGGCCGTCGTACGCGAGCTGGTTATAGATCTCGTCCAGGATCAGGATCAGGTTACGCCGGCGCGCCAGGTCCGCCGCCGCCTTGAGCTCGTCGGCCGACAGTACGATCCCGGTCGGGTTGTTCGGGCTGGCCACGACCAGCGCCTTCGTCTTTGCGGTGACCGCCGCCTCGTACCGCTCCGGGTCGAACCGGAACTCCGGGTACGTGTCCACCATCACCGGCACGCCCCCGATCAGCCGCACCGCGTGCTTGTAGATGACGAAGTAGGGGTCGCCGATCAGCACCTCGTCGCCCGGGTTCAGCAGCGCCATGAGCGACAACTGGATCCCGCCGGACACGCCGGACGTCACCAGCACGGCCGGCTCGGCCCCGAACTCCGCCTGCAGCTCCGCCGTGATCCGCTCGCGCAGAGCCGGGATGCCCTGCGTGACGGTGTAGCCGTTCTGCCGGCTGTTGATGGCCGTGATGGCGGCTTGCCGCACGTTTTCCGGCACGTCGTAGTCCGGCTGACCGATCGAAAAGTTGATCGGGTCCTTCAGCTTCGCCCCCAGGTCGAAGACTTTGCGGATTCCCGAAGCATCCACTGAACGGCTGCGTGCTGAAATGAACTGTTCCGGGGATGGGTCCGTCATGGCAGTCCTGCGGCTGAATCGAGTGCGTCGGCGCGACGCGCGCCGGGAATACACACACGCGTGCCACCGCATCGGGCAGTGGCACGCGTGACGATGTGCGGAGAGAGGCACCGCGGCGGCAGCATTCGCCGAGCGGCCTCGTTACTTCTTCGCGTCCTTGGTCGGCTTGCCGGCCGGGGCCTTGGCGTCCTTCGCAGGAGCGGCCGCTCCCGCGGCCGGTGCGCCCGGTGCGGCGGCTGCGCCCTCGGCAGCTTCCTTCTTCTTTTCCTTCTTGCCGACCTTTACGTTCCGGTTGCTGACCTTCGGCAGGCCGAACACGCTCTTCTCTTCACTCCAGCGGTCGGCGTCGGCCAGCTTCTTCAGCCGCTCGGCGCGGTTCAGGACGTTGCGGTGCCGCGTCAGGGCGCTGGCCGTCTTCAGTGAACGATCAATCGACATCTCTTCTGTGCTCCTCTGGCGCGGGCTTCAGCGTTTGTGCTCAGTTGCCCGCGGCGTTCTTCTCGAGTTCGCGCCCGGAAATCTTACCCGGACTCGTGAACAGGTAAACCTGCAGTTTCGCCCGGCCCATGTCCCGTGCGCATTCCCTGCCGACCGTCTTGACGGTCTCGATGTACTGCTGGAGCTTCTGCTCCTCGCCGGGTGCGAAGCCGACCGTGCTGACCAGACGCCACCGGCTGCCTTTTTTCTCGAGCACTGTCCCCAGTTGCCGGGCGGCCAGCCACTTCTGGGCGAACTCGGCCGACGGGCCGTCATCCGCCCCGAACGTCTCCAGCACGATGTACGTGTCGCTCGCCCCCCGGGGCGTGGCCGTCTCGGTCGGCGGCGTCGGCAGCGCCGGCGGGACTCGGGTCTGCGGTGTCGACGCCTGCCGCGGCGCCGGCGGATTCACGGCCGGGCGGGGGGGCGTCGAGGTTCGCGGCGCCGGCGCGGCCACCTTCAGGGCCGCCGGGTTCGCCGGCTTGTTCAGGGCCTCCGCCAGCGGGTCCGCCTTCTTGGCGGCCAGGTCCGCCGCAGCCAGGGCCGCACGCCCGCGGTTCTGACCGACGTAGTAGAAGCCGATCACCAGCAGCAGCGTCGTCCCGATGATCACCGCGGCATTGGTCGGCGTCATCGACAGCTCGACCCGCCCGCTGTTGAGCCGGAAGAACGGCGCCCGCTCGGGTACCCCGTCCGGTGCCTCCGGCGGAGAGGCGGGCACGATCCGCGGCGGCACCGCCACCCGGACGGGTGCCGGTTCCGGACGCACGACCTGCGGCTCACGCTGGACCGCCGGTTCAGGCGGGGCAGGGGCCTCCTCGGGCTGTTCCTGGGCCGGGGATTGGTCTTCCTGTGCGGCCGTGCCCGATTTCCACCACTTGGGCACGGGCAGCCCCGACGACTTCGACGCGCTGCGGTTCTGAATCACTTCGAACAACGCAGGAGCGTATTTCGATTTCGCCATACCCCGGCTCCTCCTGCTGGCGCACGCCCAGAGCGCATCCTCGCGCCGGGCAAAAAACGATCCCCTAGATTAACCATTTTTGCATCAGGTTCAAGGCGGAAAGCGCGCCGGCTGCGCTTTCCCGGCCCGATCTCCCCGTCCGAAGCGGTTCGGAGCTCACGATGCGCGCCGGTTGGACTGATCAGGGGCACCCCTGTTTTCCCGGTGCTCGCCGCGAAGCCCGGCTCCGCTTCACGATCACCCCGCGAATTCCGACCGCCCCGACCTCCAGAGGTGCCGGGTGTCGCCCGGGCCAGCCAGTCTTGCTTGCCGTGTCCCGAAACCAGGCGCCGCGCGCACGGCTTGGAAGGCGAGATCCCGCCCCAAACCCAGCCGGCCGACAAGCATGGCCGAGGTTGGAGAGGAGTTCCTATACTCCTCGCGTGGCCTGGCCGCGTGGTCGGGCTTCGCTTTGTCCGCGCGGTGCGGGCCGACCGTCGCGGACGCCACATCTCTCATGGGGAAGGAGAACTCGCCATGTCTGCATCACGAATGGTGCTGGGGATATCTCTGGTTTTAGCTGGTTTGTGTGGGATTTCCGAGGGTGCATTCGTTTCCGTTGTTCCCAACGGACCGGCCGGTCTGCTGTCCGCCACGACGTCCGGCGCCGATCCGACGTTGGCGGGAACGGTCATCGCCGACACCAACGGGGTCTTTTCCGGGCCGAGCTTTGGCGGCACGTACCGGACCCGCGTCGTGAAGCGCGATGACACCGCCACACTCGACTTCTACTACCGAATCACCTCGTACTGGGACCAGCTGACCTCGGTGCCCCGCGTCCTGCGGGACTTCCGCATCAGCGACTACGCGGGTTTCACGACGGAGGTCACCTGGCGTCCGGACGGCGACCCCGCTCCGGCCCCGGGGCAGGTCTGGAAGCAGGCCCTGCGTTTTCCGCAGCCGCAGTCCAGCAGCGACGGGATCAACATTTCGTTCGTGGATCTCGTGAACGGCGTGCCCAGCACCTTCGGCACGGGTGACGAGAGCTATTATGCGGTGGTGCGCACTGACGCGACGGCCTACAAGACGGTGATCGCGGACGTGTACCTGCTCACCGGCCCCGGCGTGCCGTTCGACCAGTTCCTCTCGTTGCCGTTCCAGGTCTACGCCCCCGCGATCCCCGAGCCCGCCTCCGCAATCCTGATCGGCCTGGGCGCTGGCGCGTGCGTGGGCATTCGCCGTCGCCGACAGCCGGGCTGAGGCCGCGCGAGCGAAGTCTGCGGGGCGTGTGCGCCGGGCCCCCGCCGCACCCGCGGTCCGGCGCGAGCACGACACGGCACCCGCAGAGCATGTGACGGCGAGCCAACCCGGAACGTTGGCCTGTCAGACAGGCGAACGCGGAGAGCTCGTGACCGCCCAAAAGGCATCTTCACGCGCCTTATACGGGTACAAAGAAGCGGGTCCGGCAGAGCAATCGCCCCGCCGGACCCGTGTTCCTCTGCGTTACAGGCTTGCCGTCACGGAAATAACGGTCAGGCAAACCGTCGCTTGAACCAACCTACGAGACCGAGCCCAATTGCTACAAGCCCGGCGCCTGCAGGTGCCGGTACGGGCGGGGCAGAGTTCTGGAAGTTGAAATTCCACGACGGGCGTTCTTGAGCGGTTCCTGTAGTCAGGAACGTCAGGTCGCCCGTGATGGTAATATTCATTATGGGATTGCCCGAACTGTCTTTATAGAACTGCGCAAGCGACGTACCATTCGGCACCAGACTCGGTAGAGAAGTGCCGTTGATCATAAGGTTATTTAGCTCAGAACGGGCAGTGCTCCCGCTTTCGTTCCCGGTGATCGACAGGTAGTTGAATCCGAGCCCCGCGTAACTCGTCTGCGGTGGTGAGTTGAACGTGCTCTTCGAGATACTCTCGCCGAGACCAAAAGAATTACTATTGTCAAAATCAACCTTCAGGGTCAGATCGCCTGTTGTCGAACTGAATGCGATCTCAAACTTGTAGGCATTGTTGAGCAGCCAGACTGGAGCGCCCCCCGGGTTCAGGGTCGGGTTCTGCGCGAACGGGTCGTTGTCGAAGAGCGATGCCTCGAAGCCAGTCGCACCCCAACGAATCCGTCCGCCGATTTCAGTGGTGCCACCCGAGCCAGCGGTAGTGATGCCGGCGTGCGCTGAAGCCGCGGCCATGGTTAGTACCAGAAATGCGAATTTGAATCTCATTGCTATTCAGTCTCCGTGAGCCCACTCGCTCAAAGGCAAGTGAGATGAAAGCCAAATGTGAATACACTGTGAAAACAAGGGGAATCCGGGTCATGGAGGAGGTCGGCGGTCGCTCGGCGGGCCGCGAGGAGCCGTCAAACTCAGGATCCGTCGCGAAGGGAAGAGGCAGTCGATATCGTCATCGGTTGTGCATTTGGCGGATGTCGGGGTGAGACGCAGATCCTCCCAGGGTGCCCAGCAGTAACTCGGGATCGGCTGGAGAGCGGGCTGGAATTCGAATGGAATGCTGTGGCCCACCGGCACAGCGTCGGCGTGATACCAGTCGGGCAGCGAGCCGAAGTCGGGCCGTCGGATGTGGCCGTTTCGGGCGGCCCGGGCCAGTTGCAGACCGCCCAGCATGAGCAGGCCGGACAAGGTGAGAGTGGCCCCGCTGGGGGGAGGTGGTAGCTCAATCGGGGGGCGTTCGTCTCGGGTGTCGGGGAGACGGGTGTGTGGCGAGAGCGCCAACTGGGCGCCCGACACAGGATCGAAGCGCAGGAAAAAAGCAAGCTCCGGCGTGCAGGTGGGTTGCGACCGCGCGCTGCCGACAAAATGCGGATCGACGGGGCCAGCAACGGCAGGGAGAGAACGCGCGTCCGCTCTGACAGAATCTGGCAGCAGAAGATCAGATCGAATCGGACAGGTGTCCGCGCGCTGGTAAGCGGACGGACTCAGGCCACCGCAGGCCGCATTGCACGCCGCGAGCGAAGCGAGAGCCACACACAAACAACGACTCGACAACTCCCCCGCCTCCGGTGGCAGAAAGACTGCCAATACTCGCTTTACCCTACCAGTCCCTATCTGCGGCGTCAACCGGATTCCGCAAAAAATCACCAGCGTGGCCCTACCGTGTGCTTGCGCTCGACAGCCGGGCGCGGAGGCCGAGCGGTCCCCCGGTAGTGTCACGGACTTGCGACGCGCGTGGGAATCGGAGGTCCAGCACTCCCGCGCAACTTTGCTGCCAACACACATTCGCGTCGTCGCCCGGTTCAGACCAGTCACGCCAGAGGAGTTCCGGCGGGGCATTGGAGACGCAGAACTCGCTGGTCTCCCGCTCGTTGGATAATGGGTGGCGAACAGCGAGTACGATCGCGTAACCGGTCCTTCGCGCTGCATCCGGGCGCGAAGCAACGATCGCGACGGAGTTTGAGGGAACAGTTGCGAAGCATTTGTCCTTTTTACTTTTCCTCGCTCCGCGCGGAGCGGCTGTGGTGCTCCGGCATGGGGAGAATGACGCCATGGCCGACGTGCTCTTGGCTCTCGTGCAGTTCGAAGCCAGCGTCCCGACTGACCGGCGCCGCACGTTGACGGATCTTGAGACCCCGCATGGCAGCGCCGACGGGCCGATCCAGCCGCGAGCCCGGGCCCGCAGCCGCAGAGCGCTGCCGACCGACCTGCGGATCCACAAGCGGCGTCATGCGGGTCGCCCCAGCGGGAGAATCCACCAATCGAACCAAATTCCCCGCAAACCATTGCCCAGACGGAGCTTACCATCAGCTTCCCGCGACAGGATCACCCCTCCGCAGCTGGATTCCACGCCATTCGCCGTAGCACCAACCGACAGACGCCCGGACGCCCGCGGCCTGCTCGTGGCCATGTCCGGCCGAGCCTCCCACGTACGGCGGTGCCCCATTTCGCCATTTGCAGAACGAAGCCACGGCGCGTCCGTTTGCAGACCCGCCCGGAAGCGTCCCCGCACCCATCCGGTTCTGTCCAGCGAATCAAAGAGGCCGCCGGCATGTGGCCTCGGCGCGGGATCCGCCCGCTCGCCTGTGCCGATCCGCGCCAGGATGACGATGAATGTGCCATCCAGTATAAATGCCGCAGCCCTACCCTGTTGCGCTACGAGGCGCAGGGCCGACGGCTGTCTTCGGGCACGAGAGGTGACGCTTGATCCGCGAGTTTCTCTCCCAACGGTGCGTCGTCGCGATCTTCTCCGCGTGGGCTCTCCTGCTGCTGACCGGCTGCCCGGTGTCGGGTAACCTGCCTGCGCCGGGGCGCGTCGTCTCGGAAGTGGAACCCGAGTCTAAACGCCCGTACCGGCTCTATGTTCCCACGCGGTACAGCGAGGCCCGCCGCTGGCCACTTGTGGTCACCTGCCACGGCACGCCGCCGTTCGACACCGCCGCCGCCCAGTTCGACGAGTGGAAGGGCCTCGGCGAGGACAAGGGCTTCCTCGTGGCCGCACCCGACCTGAAGGGGACATCCGCGCTGGCCCCCGCGCGCGAGCAGCAGATTGCCCTTCAGGCCGACGACGAGCGGGCCATCCTGGGCGTTGTCCGGGCGGTCTCGGGGTCACACTCGGTCGACGCGACGCGGATTTTCCTCACCGGCTGGTCCGCCGGCAGCTACGCCGTCCTCTATACCGGCCTGCGGCACCCGGATGTTTTCCGCGGCCTCGCGATCCGCCAGGGCAACTTCAAGGCCGAGTTCGTCGAGCCGACCGTGCCGTTCCTCGACCGCCATCAGCCCGTGCTGGTCATGTTCGGCAACATCGACCTGCTCAAGGACGACGCGCAGGCGTGCATCGACTGGCTCAAGAGTCACGACCTCGATCCGACCGTGCTGGAACGCCCCGGCGCGCATCGCCGCGACCCCAACCCGGTGTACTCGTTCTTCGCGGATGTCGTACGGCATCGGCAGTGGATCCGCGTCCGGGTCGAAGACGACCCGCAGGATCCGATGGCGGTGCGGTACAGCGTGACCTCCTCCTTCGAGCCGTACCGCTACCTGTGGGACTTCGGCGACGGCCAGCGGGGCGTCGAGGAATCCCCGAAGCACCGCTACGAACGTCCGGGGCTCTACACGGTACGCGTCGCCGTGTACACGGCGGAAGGCAAGGACCCGTACGTCCGTCAGATCAACCTGCAGGTTCCACGGGTTCGGCTGGGCGCGCCCGGCGCGACGACGATGCCACAGTGACGCGCGTTCATTGCGGGCTGGGCGGGCGAACCCGGGCCTGCTTGCGGTTGTCGATCTGCCGGCGGACCTGTTCCGCCAGTTGCTCGTTGGCCAGCCCGGCCTTGCGGGCCCGCCGCAGCGCCTCTTCGGGCGAGTAGCCCTCCTCCGCACCCAGGTACAGTCCATACATGGCCGCCGCACGGTTCCCTCCGGAGCAATGGAGAAGCACATCGCCACGCCCCCGGCCCCGCATCGACTTCAGGAACGTCTCCGCCTGCTCGTCGGTCAGCGTGTTCGAGGCCAGCGGGATCTCCACGTACTCCATCCCGAGTTCCCGCGCGATCGCGCCCTCGTCTTCGACCTTCTGCTGCTTCGACCGCAGGTCGACGACCGTCCGCACACCCGCCGCCCGCAGCGTCTGCAGGCCCTGTCGGGTAGGCTCGCCCCCGACGTACAGGTCTCCGTCGCGCGTCAGGTTTTTGACCTGCACGTCGACCACGGGCACCGGGTCCTGGCGCCGGACAGCGGGCCCGCCCGCCTCACTGCAGCCGGCGACAACCACCACGCTGACGAGACTCCAACCGGCCAGACCCGCGCGAATGCGGAGCCGCATTGTTCACCTCCGAAAGGAAGAGCGAGCGCCCGCGCGGCGGTGGCCCGCGGACCGATCCGCGGCCAGGGCGACAGTTCCGGCGAGCAGCACTGTTCGTCCGCGGCATTGTACACGGTCTCGGCGCATCAGCAGACGGCGGTCGGCGTGACGAAGTACCCACCGGAGGGTATGCTCCCTCGCGAGATGAGGGTCCTGCCATGAGCGACCAGACGCCCGACAGTTCCACGGCTCCCCCGTTTGCCCCTCCCACGGCTCCCGGGCCGCTCCCACCCCGTGCGCCGGCTCGACCGGCCTGGCCGCTGGTCCTCGGGATCGTGCTGATTGTCCTGGCGGCGCTGGGAATCGTGATTGACCTGTCAGCGGTGGTGGGATGGAGGTATACCGGCTTTGAAACGCCGGAGACCCGCCAGATGGAAGCCGCGATGCTGCGGTACCGGCCGTGGCTCGTCGTCACGTCGGCGGTGTCCCTCGTTCTCAGCGCGATGGCATTGGCCGGCGGGATCGGCCTGGTCCGGCGCCGGCCCTGGAGCATCGCACTCGTCTACGGGTGGGCGATCCTGCGGCTGCCGGTTGCGCTCGTCGGCGTCCTGCTCGGCTACCGGATGCAGGAGGTCATGTTTCAGCAGATGGCGACGCCTCCCGGCGCCCCGTTCGCCCCCAATATGGCCGTGTTTCAGGTGATCGGCGCCCTGGTGGGGCTTGCGTGGGGTTGGGGGCTCCCGATCTTCTTCGTGATCTGGCTCAGTCGACGCCGGAGCCGCGATGAAATCGCCACCTGGCGCCGGGCCTCTCAGCCCTGGGGATAACATCGTATGGAGTGCAGGCACTGCGGATACCAGCTATGGGCACTGCGGGCGCGTCACTGCCCGGAATGCGGGCAGCCCTTCGCCCCGAGCGAGTACGAGTTTGCTCCCAACTCGGTGCGGTTCTGCTGCCCGGACTGCCAGCAGGCGTACTACGGCGTCGGTGAGCGCGGCCACCTCGTGCCCGTGGCGTTCACGTGCGTGCGGTGCAACCGTCCCGTCCACATGGACCAGATGGTCCTCTTTCCAGCCGACGGCCTGGATGACGACGCCACCCGGCCTGAGCGCATGCCCTGGCTCGAACGCGCGGCGCGCGGGCGTGTGAAGGCCTGGTTCCAGACTGTGGGGATGGCCCTCGTCAAGCCTGGGCGGCTCATGCAGATGACGCCTCCCGAGGGCGGCCAGGCGCCCTGCTGGTGGTTCGCGATCATCACCGTGGCAATCGCAGTCGGCATCGGCGCGGGCCCGTTCCTGCTGTTCATGCTGTGGATCGCCTCGTCGTTCGGCGGGCGGTCCGAGCTGGCGTTGATGATCGGCGTCAGCCTGGGCATGTTCGCGGGCGCGCTGTGTTCACAGCTGGTTACGATCGCCATCTGGGGCGCGCTGGCCCACGGCATCCTGCTGATGACCGGCGGGACCGCCCGGGGGATCGGCCGGACCTACCAGGCAATGTGCTACGGGTCCGGATGTCTGGCGGCCGGAGCGATCCCCTGTGTTGGTGTTTACCTCATGTCGCCTCTGTGCATCTGGTGGAGCGTCAGCGCCATTCTCATGCTGGTCGCGGGGCAGGGCGTCCGCGGGTGGAGGGCAACGGCGGCGGTCCTCGCGCCGCCCCTGTCGCTCGCCACCCTGGGTTTTCTTCTGATCTGGGCGAGCGGCCCGTTCCCGGTGCGACCTGCCTTCCCGGTTACGACAATGCCGACCACGGCCGCGTCGCCTGCGAACGCCGGCTCGATCGCGTCGGCCGTCCAGCGGTACGCGGACGAGAACGGTGGCGAGGCGCCCGCTCACGGGCTGGAGCTCGTTCGTCTCGGTGAGCTCTCGCCCGCCATGCTCGTGTCCCGCCACTCGGCCAGGACGCCCTCCGGCGTTCGGATCGCCGACGCCAATCTCAAGGACTTCGCTTCACTACCTGAAGTGCGCGCCCGCGAGATCGTCCGGAGCTACGCGCAGGCGGTTGGGACCAGCCCGGCCCATCGCCTGGGTGACTACGTCTTCACGTATGGCGGGATCGATCTGAGCGCCGAGTACCCCGAGGTCTGGCTGGTGATCGAGGCCCACGATCCCGATCTGCCGATCGGCTTACCGACTGACCTGGTGGCGGGGATGGCAGATGGCAGTACCAGGATCATTGCGTCTGCGGGAGTGGGGGCGGCGCTGGCCGAACAAAACGCACTGAGGAGCCGGCTCGGTCTTCCGACGATTCCTGACCCGCGGGCGGAGGGGCATACGCTTCTGCCCGTGTCGCGTCGGGCTGCGGAGAAGGAACTCGAATAGGAGTCGCCCGGGCAGAATGGTGCGTTTGCCCGGCTTGAGGTGGGTCTGCGGATCGGCAATACTGCGGTTCCGGAGACTCCGCACGATGCGATCGGTCTGGGATAGCTTGCAATCCGCGCGCTGGTGGCTTCGCTGGCCGGTGAAGCTCACCGCCTTCCTGTGTGTCCTCGTGCTCGTGCTCTATCCCCGGCCTTCCATGCTGCTCCGGCACATCCACCATATCCGGATGGCCGAGAGCCTGCCCGACCCTTCCTCGCCGGCACTTCAGCCGGTGCTTGGCCGCTTCGAAGCGTACCTGGCCGCCCGTTCCATCCGGACGAGCGGTCCCGAACTGCTGGTGGTCGTCAACGAGTTCGTGCGTCAGCAGGTCCGCTACAGCTGGGACTGGGACCGCTGGGGATGCGTCGACTACCTGCCGAGCCTCGAAGAAGTGCTCGCGTCCGGTCTGGAAGACTGCGACGGGCGGGCGGTGTTGGCGGCCGCCATTCTGCGGGCGCGTGGCGTCCCGGCCGATCTGGTGGGCGACCTGCGCCACATCTGGGTCCGCACACCCTTTGGCGAGACCATGAACCCGACCGGACCGCCCGCCTTTGCCCGAGGCCCGGCCCGGGAGTTGCGGGTGGACTGGGCGAAGCTCATCGATCCAGCGCCGATGGCTTTCGGTATCTCTGTGTTCCCTTTGGAGAGGGAACTCATTATCCTGCTCGCGGCCTGGCTGTTACTGCTGCCGCGGCAGGTGAATGGCTTCAGGGCTGCCTTGATCCTTCTCCTGCTGGTGGCCGGTCTGATGCTGATCCGGCTGGCGGGAGCGGATCCGGATGCAGTGCGGTACGGACCGCTCGCCTGGGCCGCGGTGCACCTCGCGGCGGCGGCGGCGATCGTGGCCGGTATCGGCCAGTCGACCAGGTCTGCCGGCTTGCCTATGCGAGGTCCTGAACGTGCCGCACCATCCCAACGTCCGTGTCGTCTCCCATCCCCTCGTCCAGCAGAAACTCACCACGGCCCGTGACTCGGCCACCGGGCACCATGATTTTCGACGCCTGCTCGGCGAGATCGCCATGCTCATGGCCTACGAGCTCACGCGGGAGCATGGCACCGAATCCGTGGAAGTGATGACGCCCCTGGGCACCGCACGGGGGGCCGTTCTGGAAAGCCACATCACGCTCGTCCCGATCCTGCGGGCCGGACTTGGCATGGCCGACGGGATCCTGCAACTCATTCCCCAGGCTCGAGTTGGGCATCTTGGGATCTACCGGGACGAAACTTCGCTGCAGCCGGTGGTGTACTATAACAAGTTGCCGATGGATGTGGCCGAGACGGAGGTCATCCTGATCGATCCGATGCTCGCGACGGGCGGTTCCTCGGCTGCGGCCGTGGATGCCATCAAGCGGACCGGCGCGACGCGTATCAAGATGCTCTGCCTCGTGGCCGCCCCGGAGGGGATCGCCCGCATGCTGCAGTCACACCCGGATGTCGTGATCTATACGGCCGCCGTCGATTCGCATCTGAACGAGGCCGGGTACATCGTGCCGGGACTGGGTGACGCGGGCGACCGCATCTTCGGTACGGAATAGCCCGGGCCGCGACCGCCTGGCCGGCGGTCGGCTCAGAATGACAGGGAGATCTGCAATGAAAACCGCGCTGCGCGTCATTGTTCCAGTCCTGTTCCTGGCATCGACCGCCGCCCTGGCGGCCGTCCCCGGGCGTCAGGACAAAACGCAGACCCCGACCAGCAAGGTCGTGGTCTTCCGGTTCCACGGCCCGCTCACCGAGGCCCCCGAACCGTTCGACCTCGGTTTCGAGATGGAGGCGAGAAAGAACCTGCACGAGCTGCTCGAGCGGTTCCGCCGGATCAAGAAGGATGACACCGTGAAGGCCGTCGTCTTGACCTTCGACGAGCCCCAGATGGGCCTCGGCCAGATGCAGGAGATCCGCAGCGCCATCACCGACATTCGAGCCTCCGAGAAGGATGTTTATTGCTATCTCGAAGATGCCGGCATGGGCATGTACGCGCTTGCCGCCGGGGCGAACAAGATCTGCCTTGTTCCGACAGGCGAACTCCGCCTCATGGGCATGTATGCCGAGCAGCCGTATTTCAAGACACTCCTCGACAAGATCGGCGTACAGGCGGACATCGAGCACGTCGGTTCGTACAAGGGCGCCGGCGAGCCTTTCACACGCACGGAGCCTTCGCCTGAAGCGAAGGAGATGCTCGACTGGCTCATGCATGATATCTACGACCAGCTCGTGGAAGCGATCGCGAAGGGACGCGAACTGTCTGTCGAGGAAGTGAGGTCTTTGATCGACCGCGGCCTCTTCACCGCGAAGGAAGCGCAGGCGGCCAAGCTCGTCGACCAGGTGGACTATGCGGAGAACTTCACCGAGACGCTCAAGAAGCGGTATGGCGCGGACGTGGAGTTCGTCCACAACTACGGAGCGAAGAAAGGGCCTGAACTCGATTTTTCGAACATCTTCTCACTGTTCAAGTCGTTCGGCGAGATGATGTCCAAGGCCAGCACCACCGCCAAGGCGACGATCGCCGTCGTCTACGTGGATGGCATGATCGTCACCGGCAAGACCGAGGAGGGTCTTTTCGGCAGCAGCGGCACGGCGGGCAGCACCACGTTGCGCCGGGCGATCGCCAAGGCACGCGATGATGAAAACGTCAAGGCCGTCGTGCTCCGGGTGGACTCGCCGGGCGGATCGGCGCTGGCCAGTGACATCATCTGGCATGCGACGATGGAGTTGAAAGAGAAGAAGCCCCTCATCGTTTCGATGGGCAACGTGGCGGCCAGCGGCGGCTACTACGTGTCGGCGGGAGCGGCCACGATCTTCGCCGACCCGGGAACTCTGACCGGCTCGATCGGGGTGGTGGGCGGCAAACTCGTGACAAAGGGTCTGTGGGACTGGGCCGGGATCAACTTTCACGAGACCAAGATCGGCAAGAACGCGGACCTGTTCAACACCAACCGAGCGTTCAACGAGCAGGAACGGGCGATCATCCGCAAGTACATGGAGGAGGTCTACGGCCACTTCACCGACCGCGTGAAGCAGGGGCGCGGCAAGAAACTGAAAAAGGATCTTGATCAGCTCGCGGGCGGCCGGGTCTACACGGGTCGCCAGGCTCACGCCAATGGCCTGGTTGATAAACTGGGGGGTCTGCAGGACGCGATCCGGTTCGCGGCCGCCGAGGCGAACGTCGGAGACTATGAGGTCCGCCAGTACCCTGAACCGAAGAACTTCATGGACGTCTTCATCCGCAGCCTGACCGGCCAGGAGGAAGACAAGGATGTGGATGACGTGCAGGCGTCCAGCGGAGCACTGATGTGGACGACACAATCCCCCGCGTTGCGCGAATTTTTACCCATGCTCCGGCAACTGGATCCGGCCCGGGCGGAAACGGTGTTGAAGTCGTTGCTGAGGATTGAGCTGCTCGGGCGTGAGAACGTGTTGCTCGTTCTGCCCACGGAACTTACGTTGCATTAAACAACACTCATCCGCCAGGGATGCACCATCAGGGAGCCGTCGCCGGGGCAATCCGCGCCTCGGCGACGGCTCTTCGTTTTTTTCGTAGATTAACTTGATTTTTTTGGGGCGGTGTATCAGAATAGCTTCAGTCGTTCTGCGGCTTGGCTGGCTACATCTCCCCATTGGCCAGCCGAATCTCCCCGATTCGTGTGCCGCGGCAACGGTTGCCGTATTGGAAAGACGGAACGGTTGACGCGCGCCTTGTCGTCGGGAGGGTACGTCGATGTTTGGGGACATGCAATTGAAAGAGCCACCTCGGAACGGGCGGTACAAGTACGAGCGCCTGAGAGAACGTCTCCGCGAGGCGATCCGCACCAGAGAGTTGAGTGGAAAGCTCCCTGGAGAGCGGGAACTGGCTCGGCGTTACAACGCTAATGCCAAAACGATCAACAAGGCGCTCGCGGACCTTTCGATCGAGGGGCTGCTGGTTCGGCACGTCGGCCGCGGCACCTTCGTTGCGGAGGAAACCCCGCATGGCAGTGCGGCGCCGGCACGAGTCCGCACCTTCGGGTGCCTCGTGCCGCAAGCTGGCGCGCTGGAGTGCCGTCGGCACCTGCAGGATCTGCTGCAGGACAGCGTGGGTCGTGCGGGCCATCGCCTGCTGCCGGTCCAGGCCGCGACGGATGCGTCAGGCAGGGTGACGGCGCGCGGGATCACGCCCGGGCATCTGCGCGGATGGGACGGCGCCGTGCTTCTGTGCGGTTGCCCGTCCGACGACCTGGTTGCGGACCTGCACCGCAGGCACCTGCCGCTCGTGCTGATCAGTAACTGCCACGATCGCATCAAGGCCCTGACGGTTTTGCCTGATTACTCGCAGGGCGTCTTCGAACTCGCACAGCACATGATCCAGCTGGGGCATCATCGGCTGCAGGTGCTGATCGACGAAACGCTCTACCCGGCCGCGGCTTCGGCGGCCATGGGCTATCGTGCTGCCATGCAGCGCTACGGTCTGAGGCCGGTCGAAGCGGTCCGCGCCAATGCCTCGCTTGACTGGGCGAGACTTCTGGGCGCTCCGGACCGGGCGACGGGGCTGGTGTGCGTGGGCGGAGGTATCGCGATCGAGGCCTGCCGACGCGCGGCCGACGCGGGACTCGCGGTGCCGACGGCCCTCAGCGTGAGCTGCATCCCGGATGCGGGCGACGGGCGCATGAACGAGCACTCGATCACCACGTACGAAATTCCGGCGGATGCCGTAGCGTACTGGGCGGCCGAACTGCTCGTCAGCGCGGCGCCGGCGCAGCCGCCTCGGCTGGTGATCGTGCCGGGACAGCTCAAGGATCGCGGCTCGGTCGCGGTGCCTCCCGGGGCGACCGCGCGGGTCTGAGCGGTCCGCATATCGCAGGCGGGCGGTCGGAGGGACGCCCGCCTTTCGGGCGGGGCATGCCCGCCTTGACCGTTGCGCGCCCCACTTCTACAGTCCGGTGATGATTTCCAAGCGAGAACGTGTGGAATCGGTGCTGCAGGGCCGGCACCCGGATCGCACGCCCGTCAGTTTCTGGCACCACTTCACTATCGATCAGATCACGGGTGATGCGGCCGTCGCGGCACACCTCGAGCTGTTCGAGCGGTACGACGTGGACTTCGTCAAGGTCATGAACGACCACGAGTACCCGCGGACGGGCTTCGAGTTGATCGCGACGGTTGAGGATCTGCGCCGGCTCAAGCCGCTGCAGGGCGACGAGGGTGAACTGTCGGCACAGCTGGAGGTGCTGCGGCAACTCCGTCGGCGAATCGGAGAGGAGGTGCTCACATGCACGACCCTGTTCAACGCATGGACGTGGCTGCGCAAGATGACGGCGCCGATTGAGCGTCGGCACGGCCCACCGGTGCTGGACGCGGGCGAGGATCCGCGCGATCGCGTACTCACCGCGCTGCTCAGGCAGGACCGCGGTGCGGTGAAGGCAGCGATTGCGACGATCGGCGAATCGCTCGCGAATTTCGCCCGGTTGTGTGTGGAGGCGGGGGCGTTCGGCGTGTTCTTGTCCGTGCGCGACGACTGGGTTGATACGCCGGCGAACGGCGCGGACACGTACGACGAGATCGTCCGTCCGGCGGACCTGCGGATTCTCGAGGCGGTGCGGTCGGCACCGTTCAATGTTCTGCACATGTGCGGCAAGCCGATGAACTTTGACCGGTTCAACGCATATCCGGTGCAGGTTCTGAACTGGGCGGACCGCTCGGCGGGGCCAAGCATCGCCTCGGTGCGGGATCGGGCGCGGCCGGCGATCGCAGGCGGCGTGGATAACCTCCGGACGCTTCCGAGCGGCACTCCCGAAGACTGTGCGGCCGAGGTGCGTGATGCCCTGCGGCAGGCGGCGGGGCGGCCGATCCTGATCACGCCCGGCTGCACGTTTGATCCGGCCGCGGTTCCCAGTCAGAATCTTCGGGCAATGGTGGCCGCGGCGCGCGGCCGGATCTGAGCACTCCTGCGAGGAGTTCACATGCCCCGGGCGATTCTCTGTGCGATTCTGGTCGCGGCAGTTGTCCCGTGCGCGGCGGGCGCCGCCGCCGCACAGCGGCCGAACGTCGTGATCATCATGGCTGATGACATGGGCTTCTCGGATCTGGGCTGCTACGGCTCGGAGATTGCGACCCCGAACCTGGACCGCCTGGCAGCAGGGGGGCTGCGGTTCACGCAGTTCTACAACACGGCGCGGTGCTGCCCGACGCGCGCGGCGCTTCTGACCGGGCTGTACCCGCACCAGGCAGGCGTGGGGCACATGGTGACGGATCGCGGGACGCCGGGATATCGGGGATTCCTGAACGAACGATGCGTGACGATTGCGGAGGTGCTGCGTCCCGCCGGTTACCGCACGTTGATGGCGGGCAAGTGGCACGTCGGCGAGGAGCGGCCGCACTGGCCCTGCGATCGAGGCTTCGACGCCTACTTCGGGCTGCTCAACGGTTCTTCGAATTACTTCCGACTTGAATCGAACCGCCGCATGGCCCGCGACAATGAGCTCTGGACGCCCGGTCCGGGGTTCTACATGACGGACGCGTTCACGGATGAGGCGATTCGGATGCTGGACGCGCAACGGGGCCGGGCGGAGCCGTTCTTCCTGTACCTGGCCTACACGTCGCCGCACTGGCCGCTGCATGCGCTGCCGGAGGATATTGCGCGCTACCGGGGCAAGTACATGGAGGGCTGGGATAAGCTGCGGGAGTCCCGTTACCGGCGACTGGTCGACCTGGGGATCATCCGCACCGGGTGGAAGATCAGCCCGGCCGACCCGGAGGCGCCGAGGTGGGAATCGCTGTCGGAGGATGAGCGACGCCGCCAGGACGAGCGCATAGCCATCTATGCCGCGCAGATCGATCGGATGGACCAGAACATCGGGCGCGTGCTCAAGAAGATCGACGAGGTGGGCGCGCGGGAGAATACGCTGATCCTGTTCCTGGCCGACAACGGGGGCTGCGCCGAGCCGGTTGACCGGGGCACACCGGGCGCGGTGCCGGGCTCGGCGGATTCCTTTCTGAGCTATGGTCTGCCCTGGGCGAATGCGAGTAACACGCCATTTCGCCTGTACAAGCACTGGGTGCATGAGGGCGGCATCTCTACACCTCTGATTGCGTCCTGGCCGGCGGTCATCCGGACGGGGGGCGGGGTGACGCACCAGCCGGGGCACCTGGTGGACCTGATGGCGACGTGCGTGGATGTCTCGGGCGCGTCGTACCCCACCGAGCGCGCCGGCCAGTCGATTCAGCCGATGGAGGGGCGAAGCCTGGCGCCGATCCTGCGGGGCGAGACGCGGAAGCCGCACGACGCGATCTACTGGGAGCACGAAGGCAACCGCGCCGTGCGGCGTGGCAAGTGGAAACTGGTCTCGAAATTCCCGGGCGGGTGGGAACTGTACGATCTGGACGCTGACCGGACTGAGCTGCATAATCTTGCCTCCGATCATCCGGAGCTCGTCCGCGAGATGAGCGCACTGTACGGCGCGTGGGCAGGCCGGGTGGGTGTCATGGAGTGGAAGCCGCCGCGGAATCCCGCGCCGGCGGGACGGCGGGCGGCAAGACGTGCCGCAACTCGAACTGGAGCTTGATGTTGGAACGAACGCTGATCATCCTGAAACCGGACTGCGTGCAGCGGCGGCTCGTCGGGCGCGTGCTGCAGCGCTTCGAAGAGAAGGGCATGAACATCGCGGCCATGAAGCTGATCCGCATCACGCGGGAGCTGGCCGAGCGGCACTACGCTCCGCACAAGGGCAAGCCGTTCTACCCGGGGTTGATCGACTACATCACGTCGGGTCCGGTCGTGGTGCTGGTGATCGAAGGCCCGGGAGCGATCGCGATCTGCCGCAAGATGATGGGCAAGACGTTCGGTTTCGAGGCGGAACCGGGCACCATCCGCGGGGACTTCGGCGCGAGCAAGACGCTGAACCTCGTCCACGGCAGCGACTCGCCTGAATCGGCGGCCACGGAGATCGCACTCTACTTCACACCCGCAGAGATCCTCGACTACACCCACGCGGATCACCCATGGGTCCTGCAGAAGGGTGAGATCTGAGCGGACGTCGGCGTTCGGCCGTGTTCTTCCCTGCGCGCGTGCGATCAAGTTCCTGAATGGCGCAGCGCGGAAGTCGAGCTCATGCCGTGGAGACGCGGTGACGGCCGCTTGTCACCCGTTCATCGTGCACATTCGCAAACAGGGCGCGCCGATTTGTCGAGCAGATTACACTTGGGATCCGATGATCGTCTGGTATAATCAGTTCGGCACTGCGGGACGATGATCGTACCCATCTTGGCTGTACTACTTCCAACAGCAGTCATCAGCGGCAGGAGGCCGATCGTTACGCGTTCCGCGGGTCGCCGGCCGGGAGAGGTCTGAACAAACCGGCCCGCGTATGATCAGACCGTTCTTACACGGTTGGGAGCATGGAGTCCGAACCCAGGGAGGGGATTCAGCACGGAGGCGCCCACATGTCCCTCACCGTAGATGAACAGATCCGATGCACCGCCGATTTTCTCCGCTGCGTTGTGGCCGATGCGAACGGCTGGACCGGGAGATGGCTGGATGCGCCTGTTCCCGACGTGCTGGAGGAGGCGCGGCGGCTGCGGGTCGACGACGAGCGGGTGGCGACCCTCACGCGCCTGCTCAATGACCACGAGGGCTGGAGAGCGGGAGAACTGCAGCGTTCGTAGACCAGAGCGCAC
Organism: uncultured Planctomycetales bacterium; assembly: GCA_964548565.1. Taxonomy (GTDB): domain Bacteria; phylum Planctomycetota; class Phycisphaerae; order UBA1845; family PWPN01; genus CAYLLT01. Next base: position 30,548 of record CAZJTF010000015.1, read on the forward strand.
CGGCCCACACGATCCGGAGCGGTCTGCTGCTCGCCGTGAGTATCTGACGGAAGTGACGTCGTGGGGCGATCGCGCACACGCCGCCTTCAGGCATATGCCGACTACTTATTCTGGGATGTACCGGCCTGAGGTGTCGGCGGAGGGGGGAGCTTGATCGCGAAGTCTCGCGCGTCACCTTTGCCGTACTCTTCGAGTTGCGGCGATTGGAATCCATCTTGCTCTAAAAGGAGCTTCGCCCGCTTGTCGAGCGCATTCTGGCGTTGTTGTTCGCCCTCGTCGAGCATACGCTTGTAAGATCGCCAGAAGGCCTCGTCGACGCTCACCTGTCCATCGCCGTTGAGATCTGAGTCGCTCGCCAGCAGTGCTTGCCAGAAGAAGCCGAGCACCCCCCGGAAAGCGACATTGCCATCATCCGTCGAGGCGAGCACCACCGCGTCGACCTTGCCGTTCAGGTCCTCAAGGAATTTGCCGCCGAAACATGAGTCGATCACAACCAATCTCCTCGGCGTTGAGAACCAGCTCAGGAGAGACCGGAGTTTAAGGGCGGTAAGGAAGCCCTCGGCGAGTTGAATCGATCCGGCGCCGTTCTCCGCGCCGTGACCATTCAGGTAGATGACAACGCGATCCTGGGGGCGAATCTTGTCGCTGACAGTTGCGAAGGCCTTGTTCGCAGCGGTGAGTGTCGCCTTAGTACCGCTCAGCACGAGAAGGTGCTCCTGGTCCGCCCCCAGTTTCCTCATCGCACTCGAAACCAGCGGCTCGGTGCTATCGCCGGGCAGAGCATCGACGATGATTCCCCAGGTGACGGGGCCCTGGGTCGGCGCAGCAGCCTTCGGCGGTCCGAGGCCGAGGCTTCTCCATGTCTGGCTCGCGACAGCGGCAGCCGCTCCGGGCGCCAGCGGAAGCACCGACAGAGCAGCAACCAGGTCAAGCAGAATGACGGCGCCAATGCGCGGCGCTACAGCCAGGACGTGCTGCGACTCCGTGGAGCTACCCCACAACCAGAAGGCCCACGCTGCCGTCCCGAAGATCAAAATCGTGAGGGCGACTGCGTTCCACCTGCCCAGGCAGGCGACCACGAGGAGGCCGGCGAGCACGAGCCACCAGGCGCAGGCGTAATCGACGCTGCTCGGGACGAAATCCAGTGTGCGGCGCCACTGTCCGCGCATGAACACCCGGAGGGCCAGACGGGTGCCCACGAGCCCGACACCGATGAACAGCGTGGCTGCCACCAGCGAGAGCAGGAACTCGTGGAGAAGAGTGGGCCGGCCGGATGCACCGGCGTTGAGCAGTGCGAACGAGAGTGCCAGCAGAGGGCATGCGATCCAGACGCAGATCGTGCCGAAGCGGTGCGTCACCGGGGTCGCGGGGACAAGGCCGGTGCGGACGCGCGTCCGGTAATCCCAAAGCAGGACTGACCGGGCCGTGTCGAACCACGACCGGGGGCTCTGCTCACTGCCCCACGGGGTGGAGTCGCAGAGGCGCGACGCCCAGAGCAGGCCGCACTCCGGGCAGCGGTCGAGGACCTGGCCGCTCTGCTCGTAACCGCAACTGATGCATGTTGCAGAGGTGTCGGGAGCCTCGAGCAGCGGAGCTGCCAGGTCCTCCGGAGCGGGAGCCGGGTGCAGGCTCTTCCGGACCACGAGCAGGTAGTCAATCGGACGCGACGTGGGCTCTGGCGATGACATCGGCTACACGTTCTCTGGACCAGAGAAGTTAAAGCTTCAGCGTAGCGGACGCGGAAAGGAATGCAAGCGCTTTCTGGTACGCGACTGCATTGCAGGCACTTTGGGGCGGGAGGTCTGCGTCGCGCGGACGGATCCGAGGTTGTCTCGATCGTTGCGGGCGGCCTGACGGATGCGATGGGCGATCCGGGTGGCGGGCGTCCCGTGCTGGTGGGATACTGGGCGTGCCGGTGAGGCGCGGGGCGGCAGTCCGGCGTGACGTGGCGATCGGGAGATGTGCGATGGGTGAGTTTCAGAAGTCCGTGCCGAACGAGTGGGGCTGGGTCGAGAGCGGTGCGGAGGTGACGGATACGACGACCGGTGTCGTCTACCGGCTCGAGAATCAGCAGGTCTGGATCGTGCTGAAGGCTCCCGACGGGAAGACAATGCGTTTCGAGCCCTTCCAGCGGATCGACCATCACCGGTTCGAGATCCGGCTGCGGGGGTGAGGACTTGCCGCAGTGCCAGGCGCCGTGGGCAGCTCATCCAGAGTCTCACAGGCGCGACAAACCGCGCCCGCTCCGTGCGAGGAATGGGCCAAGTCACGGAGTGAACCTGTGCACCTGAAATCTGCTCTTCTTGTCTCGCTTTCCGCGATCGCCGTGGCCAGCCTGCCGGCCGGGGGGGCGGAGTCGACGCTTCAGCCCTTGTTGCTTTTCATGGAGCCCACAGACGCGCGGGACGCGGTGGGGCTTCTCGAATTCGAGGCGAATCCACTCGAACGGCACGGGGCCATCACTGCCGTGGGCTCGGATCCGGCGACTTCGGCGCCGGCCCGGCACGGAGGGCGAGGAGGACGCGGCGGCATCGACTTCCGGCCGCTCATCGCGGTGCCGCAAGCGGATGGCAGCGCAATGGTCTTCGGCTGCGACAGCGTGGAGGGAAACACCGAGCCGAGGACGTTCCTCTGGCGCCTGTACCGGACGCGCACGCCTGACGGATACCACTATACACAGGTGGAGGAGGTTTATCGAAACCCGGAGGGTCCCTGGTTGATCGAGGCATCGATGGTGCGGCAGGATTCGACAGGCCGACTGTTCTTTTATCCCTGGAGCCGGTCGGTCGAGCCCGCGAAGGGGCATGCGCTGTGGGGTTTCGTGAGCGACGACGGCGAGGCATGGCGTCCGTTGTCTGACCGACCGGTATACCTCGACCACGATGCATTCGGGATGATGTGGGACATCCGGACGAACCGGTTTCTCACCGGCCAGGTGACCAACCAGCCGTGGAAGAAGCAGTACCCGGACAACATGGGCGGGGAGAAGCGCCGCGTGCTGAACATGCGCACCAGCCGCGACGGCATCGCATGGGAACCGATTGGAAATACGGCGAGCAATGGGCTCATTCTGCCGGATGACAAGGACTCGGCGGACGTGGAGTTCTACCGGATGCAGCCCTTTGCATACGGCGACCGGTACATTGCGATGGCCGACCTGTACGCAGCCTGGCCGCTGACGCCGAACAAGCACGGGCCGCACCTGACATGCGAGTGGTGGGTGAGCAGCGATGGAATCCACTGGCGCCGGCCGTGGCGCTCGGTTGCGGCGCACGGCGACGCGCCGTACCCGGTGAAGATGGCGCCGATGTGGTTTGGGCGGGAGATGCTGTTCTGGTTGCCGGGGGAAGTGCACGGTTTACGGGAGTACCGCATCGCTTCCATCGGTTCGCGGTCAAACGCGGAGTTTTCGTCGGCGGTGTTCACGATGCTGCAACGGCCGCTGCTGCTGAACGCGTCGGTGCCGGAGGGGCAGGGGCTGTTCAAGCAGTCGTACGTGCAGGTGGAGCTGCGCGACGAGCAGAACCGCGTGGTCCCGGGGTACGAGCGGGACAAGTGCCTGCTGCAGGGCGTGGACGATACGCGCATCTCACTGCGATGGGGAGATCGGACGGGCCAGGAACTGGATGGCAGAAAGGTAGCATTGCGGTTCTACCTGCGCAGTGCGCGGATCTACGCAGTGGGGGTGGAACGGTGAACCGCGGGATTCCATCGGAGGGGACTGCAAGCCGGACAGCGGTCGGCACCGGCGGGCACGGTCTTTCGCGCCGCGCGTTCATTCCCGGGGCGCTGGCGACAATTGCGGCGGGGAGACAGGCATGGGCGGGCGAAGTGGCAGATGGGCCACACGCAGCCGATGGTGACACCAGAAAGGCCGGCTATAACCGCAGGCCTCTCTTCCAACTCACACCGTTCAACACGGGCGAGTGCAAGATCGGCAAGAACCACGTCCTGGGGGCGCCACACAGCGATGACGAACGCGTAGACTTCACGATTTACTCCTTCCTGGCGGATGGCGGGCCGGGGCGGCGGGTGTTGATCGACCTGGGGCCCGTCGGCCTGGCGTACCTCAACGCCATGTTCCGGCGTTTCGGGTTCTTTCGGGATCTGCCGGGCGATCCCGATGCGATCCGGCAGCCGCACGGGAATGTGTTCGACTGGCTGAGGCGTCTGCGTCTGAAGCCGGCGGACATCGACCACATCGTGTTCACGCATATGCACGCGGACCACCACGGCCTGACCGATGCGAAGGACGGCGGGGGGGCGGTGCAGTTTTCCCGAGCGAAGATCCACGTCAGCCGGATCGGCTGGCAGGACAATCTCGACAAGCGGGTCGAGGGCAAGTGGCACAGCTACGTCGATTACGCCTTCGCCGATTACCTGCTGGAAGGAGAGCGGCGCGGGCAGGTCGTTTTTCATGACAATGACGAGGTGCTGCCCGGCATCGATGTGATCTACACGGGCGGGCACTCGGTGTGCAGCCAGCTGGTCCGGGTCGGGACGGAGGAGGGGCCGGCCATCGTCACAGGTGACGAGATTTACCACTACGCGCTGTTCGAGAAGGGAATCCTCGCGCGTCTGCACACGACGCCCGAGAAGCAACTCGCGGCGAGCGAGAAGCTTGCGGACCTGGCGACGAAAGGGGCGATCCTGGTGCCGTGCCACGATCCCGTGTTGTCGGTCACATACGAAACTGCTGGAGATGCGTGGCTGCGGCGGCTTAAACCCGTTTCGCAGGCGGCCGCGCGCGGGTTCAAGGCAGCTCCGAAGCGCGTCCTCGAACGCACGGATCGCGACAGCTGAGGAACCCGACGTTCCATCCCCCTGCAGGCATCACCGCGGGCGCGTCGCGCGGTCAGTGGGCGCAATCGGGTTCACCCGGCTGATCTTTGCCGGTGAAACACCGCTGGAACACGCCAAAGTCGTCCATGTCAACGTCGGAATCGGGATGCAGGTCCGGTGCGGTGCAGGCGGATGTACGCGGCACCGTGGGACCTGACGCGCACGACTTGAACTGCGCGAAATCCGTGAGATCCACGTCACCATCACGGTCAAAGTCACCGGGGATCAGCGGCGGGCAGCCGCGCGCGTCGACTGCGATGTGCGGGATCGTGCCGGGGCAGTCGTCGCACGCGTTTCCAACGGTATCAACATCGTCGTCCGCCTGGTTCAGGTTGGCGTCCTGCACGCAGTTGTCACAAGCATCAATCACACTGTCGAGATCCGTGTCCGGCTCGCATGCGTCCGGCATGCCGTTCGTGTTGCAGTCGAGCGGAATGTGCACGATACCGATGCCATCGAGATCGAAGCCGGTGGACGTGCCGGCGGAGCCGGTGCCGCTGCCGTCGAGTCGGACAAACCGCACCCATGGCAGACCCGTCCAGCCGATTTCGTAGGACCGCGCGAAGCTGCTGTTCCCATGCGCTTCGTCTCCGGGGATCCGGACGGCGGTCGCAGCGGTCGCGTTGATGCTGGTGAACGTGATGCCATCCGCGCTGACGAGGACGTCGACCTGACCGAACTCCGATGAGCCGCTGTCCACCTCGTAAACAGTGAGGTCTGCGCCGGGGCCATCGTAAAGCAGGCAGGCCAGGCGATACGTCACGATTTGACCGCCGAGCCCGTAGTAGGCATCGTCCGGCGGGCCTGTAAACGTGGCGTCCGCGGCCCCGGTCGAGTTTTCCACCAGTGTTGCCGGGAAGCGGCAGGCGGGCGGGGCGACCCCGGACTGGCACTCGTCGGGAATGTCATCACCGTTGCAATCATCGCTGACCTGGCCGTTCCGGTCGGGATCGGCGGGATTCACGTCGCACGTATCGGGCTTGCCGTTCGCGTTGCAGTCCGATTCGCATTCGTCCGGCTGGCCGTTCGTGTTGCAGTCAGGGCTCGTCAGGCCGTTGCCGTCGGGGTCGGCGGGGTCTACGTCGCAGGCGTCGGGAATTTCATTGGCATTGCAGTCCGGTTCGCATTCGTCCGGACGTGCATTGGCATTGCAGTCGCTGCTGATCAGCCCGTTTCCGTCCGGGTCGGCCGGATTCAGGTCGCAGGTGTCCGGAATGTCGTTCCGGTTGCAGTCGACCCTGTCCATGCACGCCGCCAGTACGATGTTTTCGATGCTGACAGCAATATCCGTGCTCGCGTTGCTCGATGAAAACACCTGGCCGCCGGTCCCCTGCGCCAGGAGTTTCGCGAGGTTGACCATCGCGGCTGCCGAGCCGGAGCCGGTGATCGGCGAGACGACAACGTTGTTCTGTGCGGCGATGGTGACGGCATGCGTGATCGCGTCACGGTCCACGCCGGGATCGGTCACCGGGTCTCCGCACCAGGGGCCTTCGTCGCTCAGCGGCACGATCAGGCGGATCGAGTCCGGCGCCCACTCCTTGGTACCCGCAACGACGGAGACGGCGCGTCCCCAGTCCTCGCTGGCGACCTGGCCGCCGCCGGGACAGGCGCCGAGCGTCTCGGTGCCGGGGGGCGGCGTGCCGGGGACCGTGGTCCCGAAGAGGTGGACGACGTTGTCGGTGAGGCAGCCGTAGATGCCGCCGGGAGTCGAACTGATGCCGAGGAGTGTCGCCTCAAGCGTGATGCCTCGAGCCTGAAGGTCGGTGATGATCTGGCCCATGTCGCGGCAGAGAGCCGCGCCTTCGTCATCCATCGAAGCGGAGACGTCCATGATGAAGACGATTTCGATGATCGGGCAGGTTGGGCACTCATCGGGGCGGTCATCGTTGTTGCAGTCGCCGCTGATTCGTCCGTTTCCGTCAGGGTCGGAGGGGCCCAGGTCGCAGGTATCGGGAACGCCGTTTTGATTGCAGTCGCTGCTGCCGCCGGTGGAGATCGCGCACACGTCGGGGAGCCCGTCGTGGTCGCAATCCGGGTCGCATTCGTCGGGCCGGTGGTTCGCGTTGCAGTCGGCGCTGGTCCTGCCGTTTCCGTCAGGGTCGGTGGCGTCGATGTCGCAGTCATCGGGGGTGCCGTTGCTGTTGCAGTCCGGTTCGCAGCTGTCTGGGATCCCGTTCTGGTTGCAGTCCGGGCCGTGCGGAGGCAGTTCGCAATCGTCCGGGACGGTGTTTCCGTTGCAGTCGGCCGTCACGTGGATCGCGCCGATTGCGTCGAGGTCGAAGGCATTACTGCCGCCCGAGGCACCGGTGCCCGTGCCATCCACGCGGACGAAGCGGACGAGAGACAGCCCGGACGCCGAGAGATCGTATGACCGCGCAAACCCGAGGTTGCCGCATGCCGCATCACCGGGGATCCGCACGGCGGCCGCTTCAGAACTCTTGATGCTGGTGAATGTGACGCCGTCCGCGCTCACGAGCACATCGATGCTGCCGAACTCGGCACTACCACTGTCGACCTCGTAGACCGTCAGGTCCGCACCTGCTCCATCCTGAACCGTGCAATCAAAGCGCCAGGTGACGATCTGTCCGCCGAGACCGAGGTAGGTGTCATCGGGGGGGCCGGTGAAGATGGCATCTGCCCCGATCGTCGTGTTCCCGGTCAGCGTGAGCGGAAAATGGCAGGCGCTTTCGTGCGCTGCGATGTCACAGCTGTCGGGGATGCCATTGCTGTCGCAGTCGGCGGAACTGCCGCAGCCGGGCACATCGCAGGCGCCGCCCACAGGCCCGCAGGCGACATCGCAGGTATCGTCCATGCCATTGCTGTTACAGTCCGCCGCGTGCACGGCGCCGACGACGCTCACGCAAACCAGCGCCGCACAGATGAAGACGACGGGGCGCATTGTCCACCTCCTGAGGTGCCTCATTGGTTGATCGCTGCGGAATGGCGGCGTCCTTCGCCGAGGGTACTACGCATCCAGACGTGTACAGATGCGCGGGGGGACGCTGCACTCACCAGCGCGGCGCGAGGAAAAAGAGACCCGGTGCCGGCCCCCGGCTATCGTGGAGCTTCATTGAAGCTACACAACTTGCGCTTCAAGAGTCAATACAGTCTTCGGGTGCTCATCATGATTGCACCCGAAAGGGGGCACCGCGGAATCGCCCGCGCCCGCCCAAAGCACTGCTCAGAGCAGTGTGCCACGAAGCATGATCGCGGCGGCCGTGAAGTAGATCAGCAGCCCGGTGACATCGACGAGCGTTGCGACAAACGGTGCCGAACTGGTGGCCGGGTCGAAACCGAGGCGGCGCAGCAGGAAGGGGAGCATGCTGCCGGTGAGAGTCCCGAAGCAGACCACCCCGACGAGGCTCACCCAGACCGTCGTGGCGAGAAGCAGATAGTGGGGGCCGTAGTCGAAAAAACCGAGGTGCTGCCAGAGGGTGACCCGCAGGAAGCCGATGAGGCCCAGCCATGCGCCCAGCGCGAAGCCGGTGGCCAGTTCACGGAAGAGGACCCGCAGCCATTCGCGCAGTTTTACGTCCTGCGTGGCGAGGGCACGAACGACGAGTGTCGCCGCCTGTGAGCCGGAGTTGCCGCCGCTGCTGATGATGAGCGGGACGAACACCGCAAGAACCACCGCCCGGGCGATTTCTCCCTCGAAGTGGCCCATCGCGGTGGCGGTGAGCATTTCGCCGATGAACAGCGCCGAGAGCCAGCCGCCGCGCTTGCGGATCATGGATGTGAGCCGCGTGCCCCAGTACGGTGCGTCGAGAGCCTCCATGCCGCCGATCTTCTGAATGTCCTCGGTGACCTCCTGTTCGGCCACGTCCATCACGTCGTCCACGGTGACGATGCCGACGAGCATTCCCGCGGAATCGACGACCGGCAGGGCGGTTCGGTCGAGGCGCTGGAACTCGCGGACGGCCTCCTCCTGGTCCTGGTCGGCGCGGAGG
>CAZJTF010000016.1:0-38288 GCA_964548565.1 uncultured Planctomycetales bacterium
ATGGTGGATTCCTTTCATTCCACAAGACAAACCTGATATCCTGACGCACCAGATGACGCAAGACAGTGGATCCACGTGCGGCCGGCTGCTGCGGAATCGTCTATGGCGCTGCGGAGGATTCCGCGCCGCGGGTGCGGACCAGCTTCCACACGTCCGACGTCATATTGTTGCCGGCCACGACCCAGAGGGCGTCGCCGTGCACGAACACGCTGGCGGCATGGCGCGGGGCCCAGGGCGTGCCGGGGAGCTCTTCCCAGTGCACCCCGTCGCCCGAATGCCACACGTCGTTGCGGTTCCCGCCGTTCCACCCCTCGAGCACCCACAACCGCCCGTCGAAGACGGCCACATCGTGGTACTGCCGCGGCGACCACGGCGCGTGCTCGAGGTGGCGCTCCCACGTGACGCCGTCGGCGGAGCTCCAGACGTCGTTGTAGAAGCGGCGCGGGGACTGCGGCGTGTCGTACGTCCCGCCGCCGAGGATCCACATGCGCCCGTTGAGGACGGCCGTGCCGCCGATCATGCCACGGGGCGCCCAGGGGGCGCGATCAAGCACCTTTGACCACGTCTTGCCATCGACCGTGCTCCACACGTCGTTGTGGAACGCCTCGGGGGCGGGTGCGAACTGCGGGAGCGTCTGGCCGCCCATCACCCAGATGCGGTCGCGGAACGCCACCGTGTGATGCAGCACGCGCGGCGCCCACGGCACCGACTCGGCGACGCGCTCCCACGCGCGCCCGTCGCGGCTGCTCCACACATCGTTCTGGTAGTGCCGCTGGATCGGGTCGCCGCCGACGACCCACATGCGTCCGCGGTGCACGACCCAGCCGGCGGTGTGGCGGCCCTCCCAGGGCGCGCGCGGGTGGACGAGCGTCCAGTCCGCGCCGTCGTGCGACGACCACACCTCGCTGTTGCACGTCATGGGAAAGTGGACCTTGTCGCCCGGATTCCACCCGCCGAGAAGCCACATCCGGCCGTCGAGCACGACCGCGCCGGCGCCGTCGCGCGGCGCGAACGCCGCCTTCTCGGTCACGCGGCGCCAGGCGTACGAAGCCGGCCGCGAGGCGACCGCTTGGGTGTCACCGCCGACCGGCCGTGTGACGCCGACGGCCCCGAGGCTCGGCGTCAGGCACAGGATGAGGTTGAGCACTACCGCCATCAGCGGGCCGGGTACATGGGTCTGATTCAGCCGCATCGGGAATAACCTACTTAGAAGCAGCAACGAACTGGCACTCTGAACCTGCTACTGACCGCGCCGATCGGCGCCACTCGGCGCGGACCGATCCGCATCGAGGGCATTTCCCCCGCAGGACGCATGAACGCAGAACTGACCTATACCGTTGGGTAAAGGTCGAGCGTACGCAGGCCTTGTTTGAACCCGGAGGGATTCTCCACCAGACGGGTTATCACAGCAAGTTGTGTTCGCCGCCGACGCGTTCTGCATACCGAAGGGGGCTCCCTTGTTGGCGGTGTGTGAGCGGCGTGAGTCGATCCGGCGGAAGCGAGGATCCTTATTCGAGGCGGACGGATACCTGCTCACGGTATCCGGACGATCCATTCCGCGAAGTCCGCGGAGCCGGCGGCCGTGGGACGCAGGTTTTGTGAGCACTGCAGATCGGACCAGCGGAGCCGCCCGTGCACGCCGATGGGCAGCACGCGCACGCGGTTCCTGGAGGGCTCCACCTCGATCTTGACGAAGCTCTGAAAAAACGGGGCCGCGTTGTAGTCGAAGGCGGCGGCCAGCCCCTCGGCAGAGAACGGCCACGCGTTGAACCGCTTCGTCCACCACCAGAGCGGGCGTTTCCATGCAGGTGTCAGCGCGTCGGTGCGCGCACGCACCGCGTCACGCGAGGGGTAGAACGCCCACGTCTGCGTCGCGGGCGAAGACGGCCACGCCAGCGCGGTCCCGAGGCTCAGGTAGGCGCCGCCCCCGCCGTTGACGAAGTGATGCACCGGCGCGGCGTCCCCCGCCGCAGGCTCCAGGTAGTACTCGAGGTCGTGCGTGTCGCCGGCCATCACGACAGCGACGTCGTGCTCCCGCAGCAGCCGGTGGATGGCCGCAAAGGCCTCGCGCCCCGCCGCCTGGTAGTGCCCGCCGGCATAGAGCGGATGGCCCAGCAGCACCAGGATGCACTTGCCCCGGGCGGAGACCAGCGCAGCCCGCAGCCAGTCCAGTTGAACGGGGTCGATGTCCTTGAGCACGCCCGTATCGACCGCGATCAGGGCGAACCGGTCCGTCTGCACCTGGAAGAACGTCGCGTTTTGGAACCCCGTCGGAACGTCGTATTCGCGGCGGAGGCGGGCGGCCTCGGTGATGAGCGACTCGATCCGTGAATCGGTGGTGGTCGTGAGGCGGTGATCCATTTCAACGCGGGCCCGCATCACGATGCGCGCGGCCTCGGGGTTGAGGAACGTCGCGGCGAAGCCTTCGAGCGCGTCATACCAGTCGTGATTGCCCGGGATCGCATAAACGGGCTTGTTGCAGCCTTTGAACGGGAGCCAGAACTTGGCTTCGTAGTCTTTCATCGCACCGGTCGGGTAGACGACATCCGAAGAAACGACGACGAACTTCACGTCGTCGGCTCGCGCCGCATCAAGGAACTGATCACGGAGCACGTGCTGAGACGCGTCGCCCTCCCCGGTGTCACCGATGACGAGAAACGAAAAGTCGCCGGTCGGCGTCACGCCCGGGGGCGAGAGGGCGAAATCCGGCATGCTGCCGGTGCGGTCGACTTCGTGCGTGGCGACAGCACGGACCATGGCCTCGCGCGGTGCACGCCAGGTCCGGCGGCGAGCCGGTCTTCCGATTGCAGCAAGTGCGGGCTCCTGACTGCCGGCAGCGTCGCGCCCGGGGCGAGGCGTCAGTGGCTGCGGGAGAAGAAGTCCCAGATCATGAACACCCGGGCGTTGTTGATGCCGTTGTATTTCGAATAGAGAGGTGGCGAGTTCATCGCGTAAATCTTGCCGCCCGGATCCTTCACCCATTTCGCGTGGAAGTCCGCGTAGAGAACGTTGAAGCCGCCGCCGTGATAGCCCAGCACGGCACGCAGCAGGTTGCCATCGGAAAAGTAGCCGTCCGAAAGCAGCGCGGGCACGGGGTGCCTGCCGCGGGACTCGCGCGGGAATCGGCCGAGGAAGTTCGGATCGGGTTCGGCCGGGTCATTCAGGTACTGCCAGTACGGGCTGTCGGGGCAGTCCGCACCGGAGGCGGTGCAGGGCCAGTCGTTGCGCACGGTTTCTGTCGTGTACATGTCAGGGCCGGCATCGCGCGGGCTGCGGCTGACCGCCGCTGGAACCGCGTAGGCGTACGAGTAATACGGCGAGATCGGGAAGTTGTGGGAGTTCACGTACGCGGGGTCGGTCCGCTTCTGATGGTGGAACCGCTGGAGGAACACGGCCATCCCGTTGTCGGGGTTGCTGGCGTTGAAGGTGGAGTTGCTCGGGCAGTAGAAAACCTCGGCGTTGCGGCCGACATGGCGGGGGAAGAGCGAGCCGCTGTTGAAGGTCGACCAGTCATCGCCCTTGGGCCGGGGGAAGTTGTGGTAATACAGCCCCTCCATCAGGGCATAACGGAATTTGGCTGTCCAGGGGAGGTTCGCCTTGTTATCGGCAGAGTATGCGGAGAAACCCACGCCCTGCTGGTGCAGGTTGGAGGCGCAGACGCTCCGACGGGACATTTCGCGAGCCCGCGCGAGCGACGGCAGCAGAATCGCGACCAGCAGCGCGATGATCGCGACGACCACGAGCACCTCGATGAGGGTGAACGCACCGCGTTCACGGGCCGTGCAGGTGTCTGCACCACTTCGCACATGAACCTCCGAACAGTTGCCCTGGGCCTGCCGCGGGCCGCCGATGTGTGACGACGCGCGTCGAAGACCAACCACAGAAATGCCCGCCCGCGGAGCCGCGTGCGTTCTGTATCATCATACCACAAGGCGGTCGTGCTGTGCCGCCTGCTCCTCCGCCGAGATGGCGGGTCAGCCGTGCCGCGCTCGTGGGCTTGCTGCCCTTGATCCCCCCTGTTCGGGCCTGCACGCGTCCTGCTATAGTGTGCCCGATGTCGGAAGTAACCGGGAACCAGGCACCGTGGACCGTCGGGCGGCTGCTCGACTGGACGATCCAGTTTTTCCGCGATCGGCAGATCGAGGGCGGGCGTCTCTCGGCTGAGCTGCTGCTCGCACGGGCGATGGGCTGCCGCAAGATCGACCTGTACACGCGGTACGAGGTCGAGCCGACGGAGGAGCAGCGGGCGACGTTCCGGGACCTGGTCAAGCAGGCCGGCCAGCACGCCCCGATCGCGTACCTGCTCGGCACGCGCGAATTCTTCTCGCTGGATTTCGAGGTCTCACCGGCCGTGCTCGTGCCACGACCGGAGACGGAGGCGCTTGTCCAGCGAGCGGTCGCCATCTGCCGGAGCGAGCCGGAGCGCACGTGGAACGTCCTCGACATCGGGACCGGCAGCGGCTGCATCGCCGTCAGCCTCGCCCGGTATGCGTCGAACGCGCGTGTGGTGGCGAGCGACGTCTCAACTGATGCGTTGGCGGTGGCGTCGGCGAATGTCGCGCGGCACGGCATGGGCGAGCGGGTCCGACTCGTCGAGGGAGACTGTGCGGCCATCCCGGCGGATGCCCTGCCGGAGTCGCGCTTCGACCTGATCGTCTCGAACCCGCCCTATATCAGCGACGCTGTCTGGGAAAACCTGCCGCCGAACGTGCGGGATCACGAGCCGAAGCTGGCACTGACGGGGGCGGGAGGTGACGGGCTGGGCATGTACCGCCGGCTGGCGGCGGAAACGCCGGGCGTCCTGGGGGTCGGCGGGCGGCTGCTCGTCGAGATCGGTTACGACCAGTTCGCGGCAGTCCGCGAGATCTTCGAGCAGGCCGGCGGCTGGACCTTCATCGGCTCGCACCGCGACCGTATCGATCCGCACGAACGCGTGCTGGAGTTCGGGCGATAGCACCCCCGCCTTGTGCCTGGCAGATCCGCTTGTGAAATCACTCCCGGGCGCCTGACGCCAGGCCTGTCGACTTTCCCGCGTGGACGGGCTCCCCCGGTATAATGCCTGCGCGGTTCGGCGGGCCGGAACCCGGGCAATCGCATCTGAAACATCCCGGTTGCGTCACGGGGACCTGTGTCCCCTTCCCACGCCCCGCCGCGTCTGAAAGGACATCCCATGGCCCTCGTGACCGAAATCGCGGCCGGCGTTCATCGCATCAGCATCCTGCTCGGCGAGATCAACCTGCAGTTCAACCACTTTTTAGTAGTCGATGAGGAACCACTGCTCTACCACACCGGGATGCGCCGCATGTTTCCCGAGGTGCTGGAGGCGGTCAAACGCGTGATTGACCCGGTCCGGCTCCGCTGGATCGGCTTCGGCCACTTCGAGGTGGACGAATGCGGGTCGCTGAACGACTGGCTCCGGGTCGCACCGCAGGCGCAGGCGGTCTCGGGCGTGGTCGGGTCGCTCGTGAACCTCACGGATTTCGCCGACAGGGCGCCGCGCGCGCTCGCAGCCGACGAAACGTTCAGTACAGGACGGTTCCGCTTTCGGTACCGTCCGACGCCACACCTGCCGCACGGCTGGGATGCGGGCGTGCTCTTCGAGGAGACGCAGCGAGTCCTCTTCTGCTCAGATCTGTTTACCCACAACGGAGACGTGGAGCCGCTGACCGAATCGGACATCCTCGATCGGACGCGTCGGTCGATGGTGGACTTCCAGGCGGGGCCGCTCATGGACTACATGCCGTACACGCAGAACACGCGTCCGCTCCTGGAGGGCCTCGCGTCGCTGCGTCCACGAACACTGGCGACCATGCACGGAAGCTCGTTCACCGGCGACTGCTCCCGCGCGCTGATCGAGCTTGACAGCGTGATGAAGGAGACGCTGGTGCGGACGGCGCCGGCTGCACCCGGCGCGGCCGTCGGCGCACCGTGAAGGTGTCGCTACGTCCGATAACGCGAGCCCGATGGGAACTCGCGCGACGGCAGATGTTCGACAATGCAGCACCCCATGCAAGATGCATCTCCCCTGATTAACCACCGCGCCCCCGAGCGCCGTTAGGATGGCGCCACCGCCCCGGCCGCGCGGCCGGGCGCCACCTCGATCATGCAGTCAGAAGCGGAAAGGATTCAGGCATGTCCAGGTTTGTTCTCCCCACATTGACGCTGGCATTCACAACGGTTCTCGCGGGATGCACCGCTGCAGCCCCAGATCTAGCAGGAGGTGCCGTCGCAGGGAACTGGAACGTGGTTCTCACGCTCGCGGACGGCTCGCAGGACAAGATGGAACTGTGGCAGATCGCAGAGCAGAATGGTGCCTACACGCTGACGACCACTGCCGGGACCATTACAGGGGCACCGCAGGCCGACGGAGGGATTGGTTTCTACTATGAAGGGTCCGATCCCCGCGTGAGCGCCTGGGGCGTGAACAACATCCTGCAGATCGAGATCTCGGTTTACGTGTCGGGCGACGGATCGATCATCGGCACCGTGGTGGACCGGCTCTACGTGGCCAACGGCCTGGGCATCATGGATCCGATCCCGAGCACGGAATCGTGGCGGTTCCGCGGCACGCGCGCATAGCGCTGTGCCCTTCGGGCACGGTGCGTGCGAAAGCAGCAGGCTCCCACGGCAGCGGCTGCCGCTCCAAACGCAGCGTCCACACCTGAGGCACTACTCGCCGGCGTAGTGCTCGACGAGTTCGCTCGTCGTCACCGTTTGCGCTTCTTCCGCGACGGCGTCGAGGAAATCGATAAACGGCTGCCAGTACGTGTACCTCGTGCGGTCGCCGGTGATGATGCCGTGCAGCAGCACGACCAGCGGCTCGTCGTTCGCCTTCGCCTGGTCGAGCCCCATGCGCAGAGCCTCAAACCACTGGTCGGCCGTGAGTTTGTCCGCGTTCGCGCAGGCCATGTCGCACAGGTAGATGCGTTTGCCGCCGTACTCCACCGTTGAGATGGGCACCGCGTAGAATTGATGGCCCTCGACCTTGTAGGGCCGGGTATCAAGCTCATGCCCGGGTGTAGCGAGCAGGCCGGCCTTGAAACCGCTGTTGTGCTTGATTCCCCACTCGTCCAGTATCCGGTAGGTGTCCTCGTTCTGGCTGAAGTACTGTGGGCGGAAGCCGACGACCGGGTTTCCCATTCCGCACTCGAAGCAACCCTCGACGGCCCGTTTCATTTTCGAAAGCAGGTCCAACTGCTCGTCGTACGACATCGTTGCGAGCTGCTCGCCGGTGTTGTAGCCGTGCATGCCGATCTCGTAGCCGTCCAGCGCGTACTGGTGCACGAGGAGCGCCTGGCGGTTCGCGAAGTCGCCGGTCACGAACACGGTCGCCTTCAAGCTGCGCGACTGGATTTCGTTCATCATGTCGGTCAAGCCCGCCACGTCGAGGCCTTCGCCATCGATCTGGATGTTGACGAGGGGACCATTGGCGGGTGTCCCGTTCGAATCGTCGTCACCGGGCGCCCATGGCAGGTTCAAGAACTCACAACCAGCGAGTACGATACACGCAATCAGGGCTGCGACAGCAAGGGGGCGCTTGAGCATTGTTGTCTCCTCCGGGTATCCAGCCGGTCACTGGGCGGCGTCTGCGAGTGCCTCGTCGAGTACCTGGGTGAACTCGCTCGCGAATTTGAAGCCTCCAACCATGTTGCCGTTCACGAAGAATGCGAAGGTGCCCGGCACGCCGATCGCATGGCCCTCGTCCCGCTGCAATTCCACCTCCGCAGCCTTCTCGCCGCTGTCGAGGCAGGAGGTGAAAGCCGCTGCGTCGAGGCCGAGTTGAGATGCGTGCGCCTTCAAGGCGGCGGCGGACAGGCCGGAGGCATTGCCGAAGAGCAGCTCCTGGTATTCCCAGTACTTGCCCTGGTCGGCGGCGCATTCGCTCGCCTGAGCGGCCGCCATTGCGTTGGGGTGAATGTCGAGCGGGGAGTGGCGGAACACCCAGCGGACCTTGCCGGTGTCGATGTAGTCCCGGCGAATGATCGGGAACTGCCCCGCGGCGAACCACTGGCAGGCCGGACACTCGAAATCGGCGTATTCGATCACCGTGACCTGCGGGTCACCGACCGCCAGAACGTGATCGTCCGGCTTGACCTGCAGGATGGCCGCGGCGGTGTCATCCGGCGGGGCGGGATTGCAGGCGGCTCCCAGGCCGGCCAGGAGTACGCACCACAGCACCCCGAACGTAAGCCGGGGCAGCCGTGGGGGCTGCTGACACGTTCCCCAGGCGTTTCGGCAGGGCATGACGTCGATCTCCGTTCCCAGGTGTGTTCACGCGAGCGACTGCACGGTTCGACAATTCGGACAGACTGCCGCGATCGGCGCTCCGCTCCGCAGACCGTCGTTGTGGCGAACGGGGCACCTGTCGGGTGCGAGTATCAGCCGTTGACCGCGGGCAGTTGGCTGCCGGAGCAGCTCAAAAGGCCGGACACAACGCAATCACTGTACGTTTCGAGCGCGCGGATGCAAGTCTGCGAGCCGCCGGCCTGGCTCGCGCACTCCGTCGGCGGTGCGGTTGTGCGGCCTGCACACGTATCGCACGGCGTGCACTGCCGGGAACGGCTTTGCCGCGAGAATGCACAATGGTCGTTGTCCTTTTTTACCCAGCGAGATCTTGGACAGACTTATTGCCAGCATAAAGCTCTCCGGCTGTCTCCATCGCCCGAGAGGGCGCGCGCTCGCCTGCGGCACTGCTCTGCGGCCGAGTGGCGGCAGGCGACGGTGGTGAACTACGGATGCCTGCGCCTCACGCTGACCGTCAGAAGGTCAACGGCACGATGGCAGAGGCGGGGCCCGAGACAGTGGACAGGCGGCACTGGGCAGCGTCCGGTAATCGCGACGGAAAGTCGTGCAACAAAGCGGGGAAGAATTCGTCTACAATCAGGTGTCTGCGCCGGGCAGGCTGTGGGAGGGCTGCTCCATGGACGTTCGGAACCGGATCTATCGTTCGCGTCGTCACCGGATGATCGCCGGCGTGTGCGGCGGACTGGCGGACTACTTCGGACTCACTCCGACCGGCGTGCGGCTCATCTACTTCCTCGTCTCGGTACTCTCGGCCGCTTTCCCGGGGATCCTGGTGTACATCGTGCTGTGGATCGTGCTCCCGATGGAGCCGCTGCCCGGGGAACGCATCGATGCCGAAGAGGCGATGCGATATCGCTGAGGATTTCCACTCGCGCCCCTCGAGACTGTGATATACTGAGAGTGGAGACGTGCTCCGCTCCGGCGCCCATACCCCGAGCCTCCACGTCACGGCTCCGCGCCGCGCGGATGACCTCTCCGAGCTCATCACAGCGGAGGTGCGGCATGTCTGAAAAGACCTCCATCACACGCGATGCCGGCCGTGCTTTTGAGAAGCAGATGCGGAACTGGGAATTCTCCCGAACGCAGCAGCCGGACACGACGGTCGGGCACACGCGGCGGTTTCACCCGTTCGTCACGATTTCGCGCTGTCCCGGCTGCGGCAGCGAGGAGATCGCGGCCGAAGTCGGCAAGCGGCTCGGGTGGCCCGTGTACGACCGCCAGATTCTCGAGGAGATGGCCGGCCAGGATCCGGTGCGCTCCTGCGTGTACCGCGCGCTGGACGAGCGCGATCCCGGGCTGCTGGAGGAGGCGTGCCGGTCGTTGCTCGATGCCGAGTTCCACCGGAACGACTACTTCCAGCGCCTGCGCAGCGCGGTGCGTCGCATCGTCCTGCGCGGACCGGCAATCCTGGTCGGACGCGGCGCCGACCTCATCCTTCCACGGGACCACGGGCTTAGAGTGCGGCTGATCGCCCCGCGGGATGTCTGCATCGCGGCGTACGCGCACGACAAGGGCCTGGACCTGCACCATGCCCGGCGGCAGTGGGACCACACCGAGCGGGAGCGCGTCACGTGGCTGCGAAACCACTTCCACATCGAAGCCGACGCGCCGGAGCGGTATGACCTGACGATCAACACCGCGCGTCTCAAGCCGGAGCAGGTGGTCGGGCTGATCCTGGCGGGGCTCGGAATGACGTGCGGGAGCGATCTCGCGGGCAGAAAGGCGTGACCCACGCGCCGAACGCGACGCGTCCTGCTGACGCCCGGGCCCGGGCGCGGTAGGATGGCGCGCACGAATCTCGAGCGACTGCCCGTTCTCCCCCTGGTCC
The DNA here is from genome assembly GCA_964548565.1 of uncultured Planctomycetales bacterium. Lineage (GTDB taxonomy): Bacteria > Planctomycetota > Phycisphaerae > UBA1845 > PWPN01 > CAYLLT01. The sequence goes on from CAZJTF010000016.1 coordinate 10,133, forward strand.
GCGTGCCTGTCGCCCCACAGGGAGTCCTGGGTACACACAACAGGGAGCAGCAGCATGGACCCCCGGGAACTGGCCCGCTGGATGCGCGATGAACACCACCAAGTCGAGGATCTTGCGGCGAAGCTGCGCACGAGCCTCGCCACACGGAACAGCGGCCCCCGCTCGAAATGGCTGGCCGACGTCCAGCACCATTTCGAGCAGTTCCGTGCTCACTTCTGCCGGCATATCACGCTGGAAGAGGACGACGGCTATCTCGAGGCGGTTCTCGAGCGGCAGCCGACGACCTCAGGCGAGGTGGAGCGGCTCAAGCACGAGCACCAGGAGCTCACGCGGATTATCGATTCGATTCACGGATGCGTGCAGCACGTCTCACCGGAGGATCAGCTGCTGATCCAGGACTGCTGCGTGCGGATCCACAACCTGCTGACCGCAATCGACCGCCACGAACAGGACGAGAACCTGATCGTGAGCATCGTCTTCACCCGGGATCTCGGGTCGAAGGACTGACCCCACGCGGGGCGGCGGTCCCTTCCGGCGGGCAAGACAATCCACAACCGGCTGCTGACAAAGCGGCAGCGGTTAGCCACGCCCAACGGCTACTTGCGGGGTGTTGACGCCTTTTTTGGGGTCGCAGCCTTGCCGGTCGCCGGTGCCGGCTGCGCCTGCCAGGGCGGTTCCCACGGGATCGCCCGCGGCGAGCGGAGGGGCAGTCGGCGCACGATGACATACCAGGCGACACCTCCGGCGAAGATCAGAATGCTGACGAACTGCGAGATCGTCAGGTACGCCGTGTCGTGCGGGTTGTCGATGCGGATGGACTCCTCGATGAAGCGCTGGACTGCGTAGAGCATCAGCATGAGCGCAAACACCACGCCGTGACGCTTGCGCCGGTAGAACAGCGTGTTCAACAGCACCGCCAGGAGCAGGCCGTCGATGGACGCGTAAAGCTGCGCCGGGTGGAGGTGCAGCGAGCGGTATTCGAATGAGTCCGCCAGACGCTTGAGCTCGGCGGGCGTGGTGCGAAAGTCATTCGCCAGGATTGACGCGGTTGTGGTTTCCGCCGGATCTGCGATCGCGCGCTGGATGGATTCGGGCGAAAGGGGCGAGCTCTGGCCGATGGAGTTCACGACGATGAGCTCCGCGGGAATGGCGACGTGCCGCTCCTCCCACTCGCGGTGAAACGCCGGGCTGTAGTAGGGAAACCGCACCGACCAGGGGATTTCAGCCGGGCAGGGAGCGCCCCAGCAGCAACCGTTCAGGAAGCAGCCGATCCGGGCCATGCCCATGCCGAACATGAGCGAGGGGGCGACAATATCGGCATACAGCCGCACGGATGCCCGCCGGATGAGGAGATACGCCACGGTTGCCAGGAAGGCGCCGATGAAGCCGCCGTAAAACTCGAGCCCCCCGGCCGTCACGTTGACGATCGACCACAGCCCGCGCCCCGCGAAATGCTCGTCCCAGTAGTGAACGACGTAGAAGATGCGGGCGCCAACCACGCTCGAAAGCAGCGCGACGAACCCCATGTTCACGACGAGGTCGGGATCGGCCTTCACGCGGAGGGCTCGGCGGGCGGCCCACCAGGTTCCACCGAGGAACGCGATCATGAGCATGAAGCCGTAACCACGGACGGGGATGTTAAAGAACGGAATATCGAAGAGGGTCGGCCACATGCTCTGCGCCAGGGCTCCTGTCTGCGCCGCGCCGGCTTCAACCCCGGGCCGGAGGGCGGCGGTCCGGACTTTAGCGGTTCGCCGGGGCTGCGTCCACAATGACATTATCGATGAGGCGTGTCTTGCCGATCCGAACGGCCAGGGCGATCAGGCAGGCGCCTTCCACGCGTGACCGGGGCTCGAGCGAGTCGGCGTCCACGATCTCGATGTAGTCGATTTCACACGGTCCGGACGCCTCGATCCGGGAGCGCATCTCGCGAACGAGACCGGCCGCCTCGGTCCGCCCGGCGCGGACGGTTTCCGCCGCCCATCGGAGGGCAGCGCTGAGGGAGAGGGCCTGCTTGCGCTCGGCCGCGGAGAGATAGGCGTTGCGGCTGGACAGTGCCAGGCCATCGGGCTCGCGGACCGTCGGACAGACGACGATTTCCAGCGGGAACAGCATGTCGCGGACCATCCTGCGGATCACGGCGGCCTGCTGAGCGTCCTTCTGCCCGAAGAAGGCGACATCCGGCTGGACCGCATTGAACAGCTTGGAGACCACCGTGGTGACGCCGTCGAAGTGCCCGGGGCGGTGGGCTCCGCACAGCCCCTCGGTGAGACGGGCGACCCGGACCGTGGTTGCATCACCGGGCGGGTACATCTCGGAGACCTGCGGCAGGAAAACCACGTCCACACCTTCCTCGGCACAGGCGGCCAGGTCGGCCTCCACAGGACGCGGGTAGCGGTCGAAGTCCTCCCCCGGGCCGAACTGCGTCGGGTTGACGAAAACTGAGACGACGACCCGGTCACAGGAGGCGCGAGCGGAGCGGATGAGCGACCGGTGCCCCTCGTGGAGGGCGCCCATCGTGGGGACAAACCCGATGCGCAGACCCGCGCGCCGGAACTCGGCGAGGCACGGGCGAAGATCCCGAATTGTCTCTAACTTCCGCATTTGAAAGAACCTGCGTACTATTGTCCGGGCAGGCGCCTGCGGCCGATCGGTTTCAGGACCCGGCAGGTGGAGGCGTTGACACGTCCCGGGCGGGTTCGATAATGGGCTGGCCGCGTCCTAACTCCCCCGCATCTAACCGTTTTTGAACAGCGGTGTCTATAGCTATGACGGAATCGAAGCAGCCGCTGTTCACGGAGGAAACGGGCCGGCGGGATGCCGGCTGGGTTGAGGCCACGCTGGCCGGCGACCCGGATGCGTTCGGGCGGCTCGTGGCGGCATACGAGCGACCGGCAATAGCGACGGCGTACCGTCTGCTCGGCAACAGCGACGAGGCCAGGGATGTTTCTCAGGACGCATTCCTCCGGGCGTACCGATCGCTGGACCGGCTCAAGGAGCCGACCCGGTTCGGTCCGTGGCTGCTGCGGATCGTGAGTAACCTGTCTCTGAACGCCCGCCGCTCACGCCGGACCGGCTCGACGGTTCCACTCGACGAGCAGCGCGGCACGGAAGGGGCGACTGCGGGCGGCAAGCCGGTGGTCAGCTCCTTCAGCCCTGACCGGCACGTGGAGAGTCGGGAACTGCAGGAGGCGATCGACGCGGCATTGGCGAAGCTGCCCGAAAAGCAACGCTTGGCGCTGACGCTCTTCACGATCGAGGGATGGGCGCAGAAGGACATTGCGGAAGTGCTCGAATGCAGCCTGGAGACGGTGAAGTGGAACGTCTTCCAGGCCCGTAAGCGTTTACGGGAGTACCTCGGCGAGATGCTCGAGGAATGAGCTCATGCGGGAAGTGATCAGCGAACAGGACGAATTCCTCCTCAGCCGACTCCTCGACGGCGATCTGGACGCCGAGGAGGCGGACGCACTGCGCAGGCGGCTCCTCCAGGAGCCGGATTTGCGCCGGGCCTACGACGCGATGTCGCGCCTGGAGGACCTGCTCCGCGGGCGACAATCGATGACAGGCTCGGTGGACTTCGCCGATTTCCACCGCAGTGTGATGGCGCAGGTGGCGTCCGAGCGGGCGACCCGGCCGGCACGGCTCTCGATCGTGCGGTTCCTGCGGGTGGCCGTACCGCTTGCCGCAGCGGCCGCGATTGCCGTGCTGGTCGCGGTGTACCGCCCTGCCTCGACAGGCCAGCAGCCCGGCGGCGGTGCTCCGATCGCGAAACACGAGGAGATCCCGCAGGCCACGCCCGAGAGCGTGACACCGGTCCGGCCGATCCAGCTGGCGGTACAGTACAACCGCCCCTCCGCGACGACCGATGGTACGATCCGCGTGAGCTATGCCCGCTCGAACGAACTCGCGCAGGCCATGAAGGAGCGTGACACCGAGCGGCGCAGCCGGCCCACGTTCCACATGTATGTTGCCCAGCGCACTCCGCAGCCGGTGTCGCGAGACGGGCTGTTTGACGCGCCGCTCTGAGATCGAGACACGGGGCACCGACGCCCCCTGAGGTTCACATGATTTCCGCCAACGTTCGCCGCTTTCGCGTCTGGACTGTCCTCTGGCTTGCCGCTCTGGCCGCGATGGCATCCGCCGCGGCCGTCCCCGAGAAGAAACCGGTCACTCCTGTCGCACCCGTTCCGGTGAATCCCTCCGCTCGCGAAGGCAAACAGAAAGCCGGCGCGGAGAAAGAGATCGAGGCCCTGATCGCCCAGGCGCTCGATGAAAAGACGGATCTCGAAGTCAAGAACATGCCGATCCGCGAGGCCCTGCAGAAGCTCTCGAAAGAGACAGGCATTCCCATCGAGATGGAGATGCACACCGTCTGGCTACTGCCGTACGGGTCGCAGACGTTGCTGACCGCGACCATCCATGATCGCCCGCTGCGGGAGAGTCTGACGGCCGTGCTGCGACCGCTGGGCCTGGACTTCGTGCCGGAGCGGGAGCGTGTTACCGTCCGACCGACGCCGGCGTTGCGGCGACTGGCGCGCCGGGCGACCTGGCAGGAACTGGCGACTCTCGAGATGCTCTCCACGCCACCGTGGAGCAAAGAGCTGTTCGACTCGCTGAAGATCCAGTTCCAGGATTCGACCGCGGACGATCTGAACGTGAACCGACAGACGCTGTGGAAGCTCGCGAGCGCGGTCGGTGCGGGCACGGCGGCCGAGGTGCTGGAACACGCCACCGACCAGTACGGCTGGACGTGGTTTCCGTCGGGCGAAGGCATCGTCATTCTCAGCAAGACGCACCAGGTGGAGCGGCAGTTACAGCGTCCTGTCAAGGTCAAGTATGTGCAGGCAGGCGTGAGGGACGTGCTGCTCGATCTGGCCAACTGGGCGGGCGTGCTGCTGCGCCTGGACCCGGGCGTGCTTGCAGCGTTGCCGGCGCAGAGCGTCGAGCGGATCTCGCTCAGCATGGAAAATGCGACCGTCCAGCAGGCGCTCGAAGTGATCACGGGCGAGACGGGCCTGGGCTACTTCATTGAGCCGAACGGGATCCGGATCACGGCGGCGACGATGCCGGCGAGCAGCACCAGCGCCAGCGATGCGGAAAAGACCGCACAAGCGACCTACGACAAACTGCGCAGCAATTCGATTGTCGGGCAGATCACCATCCCCAACGCCGACGGCACGTCGGTCTCCCTCTTCCTGAGAGAGACGGACCTCTCTCCAGAAGTGAATGAGCTCCGCAAATCGCGCCTCCGCGAGGTGGACGAGGTCATCCGGCGGACACTGACCGCAACGTCGAAGCCGGCGAGCTGAATCGGAGCTCTTGGCTGTTGGCCATTCGCGCGCTGTTCACAGTCCTCTGTGGAACTCGACCTTCTGTCAGAGGCGCGGCGGCTGCGGCATCAGGAGCTGCACGAGACGCCCGGCGGCAGAGGCCCACTCGGCCAAAACCTCGGAATTCGGGAGGGGAATGCGGAGTTCGGGCCGCCCGTCGGTACCTTGTGCGAGAAGCGGCAGGCCTCCGCCCCGCTGCGACGCCTGGCCGGCCGCCAGCGAGCGGCCCAGTTCCTGCAACAAGGAGGCCCCACGGGTCAGAACCTCGCCGAGGGCGACGACGTCCAGGGCCGGCTGACCAGACTCGTCGGCGCGATCGTGCCGCCCCTCTTCGGCGGCCGCAGGCGTCGGCTCGGGCTCGAGGGGGGTCGGCGTTACCTGCGGAATCGAGGACGTCGCGGTTTCGACCGTCTTCATGAACCGCGCCATCGCGCCCTCCCCCATGAAGACGCGGTCGGACTCCCCATCGAGAACCCCGGCAAACATCGACTGCTTGAACGCAAGCAGCGACAGCATGCCGTGCTCGATGGTCCCCTCGGATACGAAGTTCACGACCCGCACCGGCCGGCTCTGGCCGAGGCGATGGACGCGCCCGATGCGCTGTTCGAGCACCGCCGGGTTCCAGGGCAGGTCCATGTTGATCACGGCGGAGGCGGACTGGAGGTTCAGCCCCACACCGCCGGCATCGGTCGAGAGGAATACGCGGCATGCACGCTCCTCCCGCAGTGCCCGGGTCAGTTCCTTGCGCTCCCGCCCGGGGACGCCACCGTGGAGGTGCACATAACCCCAGCGGCGCTGCTGGAGCAGTTCCTCAACGAGTTCGGTCATTCGCAGCCACTGGCTGAAGATGACGACCTTCGCCGCAGGATCCTCAAAGATCTCGGCCAGCAGTGTCGCAAGCTCGCCCAGCTTCGTGTGATGGCGGCTGGCGTGATCAACCAGGTAGGTGCTGTCGCAGGACATCCGCATGCGCTGCAGCGCCACTCTCAACCGGATCTGGTCCGACTCGGTGAGGAACTTGTAACGCCTCCACTTGGCGACCAGGCGAGCGACGATTTCCCGGTTTTCATCATGATGGACCAGTTGCTGCCCAGTCATCGGGACGAAAAAGTTCTTGTCCATCCGCGGCGGAAGCTGCTTGAGCACTTCCTGTTTCGTGCGACGGATCAGGATGGGCGCCAGCGTGGTCCCGATCTGCTTCAAACCCTGGTAACCGACCACGCGTGAGGATCCTTCTTCGCAGATTTCGTGAGCGGCCTTGAATGCGAACAGCGGTCCGAGGCGATGCCGGTCCACGAACTCGACAATCGAGTGGAGCTCGTCCAGCCGGTTTTCAAGGGGCGTGCCGGTGAGAACGAGCGCGTGACGGGAACCGATCCGTTTGACGGTCTTCGCCGCACGGGTCTGCCAGTTCTTGATCCTCTGTGCCTCGTCCAGGATGACGAGATCCGGCGCCCAGGCCGCGATGCCTTCGAGATCGCGATGCACCACGTCGTAATTGACGATCTTGAAGAATGCGTCATCGCGTTCGTACAGCAGTCGGCGGTTGTGCGTGAGCCCCTCGATGATCGTCGCTTTTCGGCCGGAAAACTGACCGATCTCGTGCTGCCACTGGCTCTTGAGTGATGTCGGGCAGACGATCAGAACGCGTTCGAGGCCGCATTCGCGGGCCAGGATCTCGGCGGCGGCGATCGCCTGGATTGTCTTGCCAAGGCCCATGTCGTCGGCGATGACGGCCCTTCCCGCGACAGCCCCGAAGAGAGCGCCCTTCCGCTGGTATGGATAGAGGGGTACCTTCAGCAGGTGCCGCCAGGCCGGGCTCTTCAGGTCGCCGTAGCGGGCACGCAGGCGGTCTGAACGGACCGCCGTATCACGTATCTCGGCGATCATCTCGAGGGCATCGTCATACACGCGGACATCAAGCTTCAGCCGGGCGGCATCGCGGATGAACTGGTCGAATCGTGCCGGCGCGTCCGCTCGCAACGTGCCATCATCCTCGAAGTAGTGGCGGGCGAGCTTCCGCAATGCGGGCGCGTTCGAACGGCCGGGGGAGAGCACAATTTCGCGGCGCGACCCGTAACGAACATAGACCTCGGGGAACTCGGGTTGATATCCCTGCTGCAGCAGCTGGCGATGTCCGCGGCGCAGCCGGAGGAGGACGACCTCAATGTGCTTGCACAAGCCCAGGGTGTTCACGGCGTAGTCCGGGCACGAACAGTAGTTGACACCGGGGCTGTCGCCGCGAATCACGACGCGATAGGTGCGCTTCGTCTGGGGGTTCGTCACAGAAAACTCGGAGAAGACCGGCTCACGACCGAGTTTCCGGATTTTGAGCGGCTGCTCGCGCGCGTACTGCCGGCGCAAACCCAGCTGCCATTCCCGAACGCTCAGATGCGCCGGGCGGTGTGTGCGGGATAAGCGAGGCGCTTTGCGTTTCCTGGCCTGAGACGCGGGCATGGGGTGACCTCCCGGCTTGGGTCGCTGCGGTCGTCGGCTGACGAGCGACGAAGCCGTCAGAAGAATACGGGCGGGTGTGGCGGGATCAAGACCCGATGTCTGCTGGATCCTCAAAAGATCAGCACAGGCTCACTGTCGATCGGGAAGAAGTCAACCTTGCGCTTGCGCGAGATCGGCGGGAGACTGGCGGTGACGGCGTACTTGACTCCCACCTCGGCGCCGCGCTTGGCGGCCAGCCCGGTGTAGTAGTGCAGGTAGTTGAATGAGATTTCGCCGCGCAGGAGCTGATGTTCGCGGCAGGCCTCGACCCAGCGGTCGAAGACGTCGGTGACATCGACCCAGAGGTCGGGGTGGTAATCTTCCATGTCCTCCCAGTTCTCGAGGTAGTAGAGGCCGCGGATCAGGTGGGCGGGATCCTTGCGGCGGATGCCGGCGAGCGCGGCCAGGAAGCCGCCTTCCATGACGATGTCGTAGGTCGCGCGGTGGTCGCGGTGGAAGGAGCCGCGCCAGTGCGTCAGGACGATGTCGGGCTTGAGCCGGCGCACGAGGTCGCACATCTCGTGGATGGTACTCTCGTCGGCGTGGAGTTCGCCGTCCGGGTGGTCAAGGACGATGCACTCGGCGGCGCCCATCTTCGCGGCGGCGGCCTCGGCCTCGCGGATCCGCTGTCCCCGGTACTCCAGGTGGTCCATCTTCGGGTTGCCCTTTTCGCCGGCGGTCATGTGGATGATCGTCGCGCGGTGACCCGCGGCCGCGTACTTGGTGATCAGCAGGCCGGCGGTGATCTCGGCGTCGCCGATGTGGCCGCCGATGGCGACGATGTGCTGTTGGCTTTTCATCTGCATTTCTCCTCAACGAATGGGGGAACTCAATTCCGCAGCGGTGCGTGCGAGAAGGGATTCTCGCACGAGCGGAATTCCGCACCGGTGCGTGCGAGAAGGGATTCTCGCACGAGCGGCACGAGCGGATTCTCGCACGAGCGGGAAGGGATTCTCGCACGAACGGGCAGCTCCTGTGTCACCGCGTACGCACATACCATTCCCAGGCGGCGCTGGCGCCGAACCAGCAGGCGGCCATCAGGAGGGCCCACTTCCAGAGGGCGGGCCAGGCTTTCAGGCCGACCCAGGGTCCCTTCACGTCCTCCAGGGTGTGAATTGTCAGATTCGTCAGCCGGTCCACGGGAATCGGCGGCTCGAATCGGCTCAACACCAGCGCTGTGATCAGGGTGGCAAGGAAGGAAAAGAACCCGACGTACGCAAAATTGAGTGCGCAGCCGGCCCGCCACAGGGGAACGAGTTCGAACCCAATCGCCAGCGCGATGCCGCCGATCATCCCGGCCAGCGCCGCACGCGCGGTCGCGCGTTTCGAGAACATCCCCAGGATGTAAATCGCCACGATCACACCGAGGACGTCCGCATAGATGGCCTGCAGCCGGGCCATGGCCGACTGCTCTCTCTGGAACACGTATACCAGGGCGATGCCGGTCAACAGGGCAATGAACTCGACGATGCGCGCGAATTGCCTGCGCTGCCCTTCGCCGGCGTGGGGCCGCACGAATCTGACATAGATGTCTTCGAGCAGCAGCGCCCCGGAGCCGGTCAGGAGACCGTCGGCGGTCGAGAGCAAGGCCGCCATCATGCCGGCCGCCAGCAGGCCTCGCACGCCGTCTGGAAACCAGTTCAGCATCACGGTGAGGAAGGCCCTGTCCGGCAGGACGGAGGGGTCCGCCTGCCGCATGGCAACCCCCACAAGGAACGAGCAGGTGGGGACGATCGCGGCAAGCACGCCGAGGAGCAAGAGACTTTTCTGCGCATCGCGCTCGGTGCGGGCGGCGAGGATGCGCTGCGCCATCCCGAAGTTGCACGCGATCCAGGAGAGCCCGGCAATGGTCGCCCACACGGCGATGCCCTGCACCGGGAAGAAGGTGTTTGTGGTCAAGCGCCAATCGGAGGGTGGGACGACACTCGGCAGCCGCCCCCCCGCCTGGCCGGCGGCCTGGATGGAAGCCACACCCGCCGGGCCGCCGACATGGTGGACGGCCATTGCAGCTGCCGCGACCAGGGTGACGAACAGGAACACCGCCTGCCAGACGTCCAGCGCGAGGACGGTTCGCATGCCGCCGAGAATGACGTAGAAGCCGGCGACCCCGGCAATGAAGGCAACGCCGCCCCAGAGTTCCCAACCGATCAACTCGGCCAGCAGCAGTCCGCCGAGGTCTAGCCCCAGCCCGAGCGTCGTCACCAGAATGACGATCATGAGGAGTGAGAACACCACACGGCACTGCACGTTAAAGCGCTTCTCAAGGAACTCCGGAGTGGTAACGATCCGGCTGCGCCAGTAGATCGGCAGGAAGAACATGGCCGCGAACCAGGTCGTAAACCAGACATGCACGCCTGTCCACTGGGTCACGTACAGGCCGTGGATGAAGGCGAGAGCGGCGATGCTCATGTAGCCCGGGTCCACCGCCATGCCGAGGAGGGCCAGGCCGGTCTGGTACCAGGTCTGGGTGCGGCCGCCGGTAATGAACTCCTCGGCCGGGCGGTTGCGGTGGCGGCGGCTGACGACGTATCCAGCGACGAGGATCGCGACGAAGTAGAGGGCGACGATGGCGGAGTCGAGATGGTTCATCTGCCGAACCCCGGGGCGGCTCCACGTGGCACGGGATCAGGACTTCATCAGGATGCGAGAGCCCGCCTGTTCAAAGTGGTGGTCAGTCGAGAGCGCCTCCACGATGCCTGATTTCTGCATGAGCAGAAACGAGATGCGATCGGTCAGGCCCCATTCCTGGTCGGCACGTGCGGCGTAAAAGTCCATGGCTTCCCGCAGCAGCACACCGTCCAGTTGAACGCACTCGACCCGTGGGTCCTCCTGCAGCCCTCTGAGGAAGGCCATCACCTGCGGCCGAAGCGCACTCTCCCCAAAGTAATTGCCGACTTCGAGCAGCACCGGCACGGGAACCACAAGACGATCGTCCGTTCTGCGGAAGTAGTCGCGCGCCCAAGCGTGAAAACGGTCTCGTGGGGTTGAGAATCGCAATGAGGAGTGCGGTATCAGCCAGCCTCAGGGTCATCGCTCGCGCGTGCCGTACAGCGTGTAATGGTAGTTCAGCGAAGCGTCTTCTGGGGCGTCAGCGACGCACCCGGCGAAGTCGTCGATCCACTTCCCGGGGTCGCTTTCAGAGGCAATCTCGATCCGGACCCGGGTTTCCGCAACCTGTCCGGGCGAGTCCAGGACAACCACCCCATTCTTGACAGTCCCACGGATTTGCATCGGCCACCTCTGACGATTCAGACTGATTGTAGCAAAACGGCGAGCGCACTGCTATGCCGCGCCCACGGGATGACCTCGGGAATCGCCACGGAAGTTCCTGAGTGCGACGGCCGGTTTGACTCGCCCCGGCGCGCCCGCTAGGCTCCAGCGGGGACGGACGTTGCAGCGGTTCGGACTCGCGATTCCAGGGCTCGGTCGGAGAGCAGCCTCATGGCAGACCTTGAAGGCATGGCCATTTCGCTCATTCGCGGCAAGCGCGATGAGGTGACAGCCAAAGTGAACGAGGCCGTCGCGGAGGGGCTCGACCCGGAGACGATCCTGAACCAGGGGCTGATCGCCGGAATGTCCGTCGTCGGCGAACGCTTCCGGCGCAATCTGGTGTACGTGCCGGAGGTGCTCATCGCCGCCCGCGCGATGAAGGCGGGGATGGCCATTCTCGAACCGCTGCTGACGGCGTCGGGTGTCGAGCCGGTCGCCAAGGTGATCCTCGGCACCGTCAAGGGAGATCTGCACGACATCGGCAAGAACCTGGTCGGCATGATGCTGCAGGGCGGCGGCTTCGAGATCATCGATCTGGGCACGGACGTCTCGGCCGAGCGGTTCATCGCCGCGATCAACGAGCACGACGTCCGGCTGATCGGGATGAGCGCCCTGCTCACGACGACGATGCCCTACATGGCCAAGGTGATCCAGGCGGTCAAGGAGGCGGGCCTGGCGGACGTGAAAGTCATGGTCGGGGGCGCTCCGCTCACGCAGCGGTTCGCGAACGATATCGGCGCGGACGGGTACGCGACGGACGCCGCCACGGCGGTGGAACTCGCCCACCGACTGGTCGGTGCCACGGTGGCCCGCTGAACTGGCACGGATCCTCTGGACCTCCTAGACTATCCATGTTGATGCCCGCGGGCCTCTGGTGCCGCGGGCTTCTGCGTCTCTGCAGGGAGCCGGCCGGAAACATGGCTGAATGTCCAGAGGATGATGTACAACTGAGCGAGGACCTGATCGAGCGGCCTCTCGATACCGCCAGCGATGAGGCCGAGGCGGTCAGTCTGCGCATCCGGCGGCGCCTCCCCGGGCGACGGCTCGACAAGTACCTGCACAGCCGGTTTCCCCGGCTCTCGCGGACACTGATCCAGCGACTGATCAAGCAGGGCATCGTCACGGTCAACAAGCGGCCGACCAAGGCGAGCTATGAGCCGGACACGGGCGACCGGATCGACCTGGTGATCCCGCCGCCGGAGCCGTACGACGTCATCCCCGAGGACATCCCGCTCGACATCATCTACGAGGATGATCACATCCTCGCGATCAACAAGAGCAAGGGGATCATCGTCCATCCGTCGAAGGGGACGCAGAAGGGCACGATCGCCAACGGCCTGGCGTTTTACGCCAACTCTCTGAGCCACGGCGAGGACCCGTTCCGACCGGGCATCGTGCACCGGTTGGACAAGAACACGACGGGCATCATGCTGGTGGCCAAGACCGACGAAGCCCACTGGCGGCTGTCGCTCCAGTTCGAACGCCGGACGGTCCGCAAGACGTACCTGGGCGTGGTCGAGGGCGGTCCTGAACTCGACAGCGATGTGATCAACGCGCCGCTGGCGAGCCATTCGACAATCAAGGACCGCTACATCGTGCCGGGCTGCCAGCAACACGTGACGAACCGCCTGAGCAAGGAAGCGATCACCGAGTACGAGGTCGTGGAGCGCTACCGCGGGTACTCGCTCGTGCACCTGCACCCGAAGACGGGGCGAACGCACCAGCTGCGCGTCCACATGTCGTACATCGGGCACCCGATGGCGGGCGACACCTTCTACGGCGGCCACCACGTCTCGGAGTTTCACCTGACGGGGCAGGGCAGCGACGCACCGCTCACCTCGCAACAGGCGCTGCATGCATACCGGATCCAGTTTGCACATCCCATCACGGAGAAAACCATGGAGCTGGAAGCGCCGCCGCCGGCGGAACTGGCCCGGCTGATCCAGCTTCTCCGGCAGTACCGCAGGTGAAAACGGCAGCGGGATTCCGCGCGATTTTGGATGTGAGTTGTTGAGCGGGATGCCTGGGCGTTGATGATCGCGCGATCGCGTTCCGCCGAGAGACCGACAGCTTCAAGATTCGCCTCATCAATCACTTAGAAGTGACGCGCGGACGTCGGTACTCGCCTCGGGCGATCACCGACAGTGAAGCTCATGCTGTGTGGCTGAATGTGCCGAAATGGCCGGTTTTTCGGCGGTTTCTTCTTTCAATCAAGACCAATTCGGGTAAAATGGCGGGCGTTGCTTCCCCCTTTGGTGTCGTCCCACCCTTCGAGGGCGGGGCGAACGATGGCTATCGTGGAGGACCGGCAACCTACCTCTATCTGTCCTGGTTTACCCCGGCCAGGACGCGCTGGTCACCCACGAATGGCTCGCCAATGGCCCCGGTCCCCCCTACCGGGGCTTTTTTTACTTCCTGAGCCAAAAACGGCGTTTTTGCCACCGAAAACAAGGTTTGCGCTTCGCGGCGTATCACCAGAAACCGCCATTTCTCGTGCTGATTGTCGGGCACTATTGTCGGGGGTGTAATCGTCAGTTCCCGTTGCCTGCAAAGCACCTCCGGCAGTCTGCTCCTGTTGTTCGGGGCTCGCGATTGTCGAGGGCGGGCAAGGCAGCACGTCCAGTGCCGCTGTCAGGTCATTCAGGCGGGCATGCGCGTACCGGCCGATCGTCAGCATGGGGTTGCTGTGCCGGGCCAGCTCCTGGGATGTTTTCACGGATGCCCCGCCTGCCACCAATCGGCTGATGTAGCCGTGGCGGAGGGCGTGGAAATCAGCGTAGCGACCAGCGTGATCAACGTAGCACAGGAACGACGATGCCTGGCGCTCTGCGCGGTCGGCACCGGTCGGGGCTTCCGCCAGCCAAGCGGCACGCGCCGCCTTCAGATCCGCCTTCAGGATGTTCACCACCTTGCCTCGCAGCCGGAACACCGGCACTCGGGCGGGCTTGCCGTCCAGCCACTTCCGCAGGAGTTCGGCCAGCTCGGGACGGATCGGCTGCACGTCGACCCGTCGGTGCTTGCTGTAAGCCGCTTCGACGGTCACCGTTGGCGGCTCGGCCTGCAGGTTGAATGATTCCGGCGTCAGGCTTCGCAACTCGCCCGCGCGGTATCCGGTGCCGATGGCCAGCCGGTACATCATCGCTCGGTCCACACCGAGCATCCTGCGGACCTTGCCGCCGTGCTCGGCTGCTTTGATCACCAGGGCCAGCTCGTCGTCCGTCAGCGGCCGCCGTTCCCGCTTGCGGTCGGTCTCAGGATTCCCGGCAGATTCCAACTCGGCCAGCGGGTCCATCGCGATGCGGCCGTCACGTTTCAACCATCGGGAGAATTGCTTCACGTTCCGCAGGTAGTGCACCGCAGTCTGGATGGATGCTGAACGGTGTTCGTTGTCGCCGTTGCGGATGTCGGCAATCGCCATCTGCACCGCGTGCCCGTTCAGGTCCGCCGTCCACTCCGCCCGGGCCAGGGCCAGCGTCCGTTTGATGCGCGTCTCGAGTTGCTGAACGTGCTGAGCGGTCCCGCCCCGCGCCCGCACGTCCGCCAGGAAATCAGTCAAATGCTCACTCAGCGGCTTGCGTGCAGCGTCCGCATAGCGGTCGATCCGGGGGTCAACAACGCCGTGCTTGCGTTCGGCCGCCGCGGCGATCCGCTTTGCCAGGATGCGTTCGGCCGCTGCACGGTCCGTGGTGCTGGTGGTCTGTTCGCGCCGACGTCCAGTGTGGTCGAACCACCGGGCGATCCACGGGCCGCCCTCCCGACGCTTGAACAGACAACCCGTGTTGGCTGGGCGCCTGCTTTTTTTCTTCGTGCGCGCCATCACTCTCCCGCCTTCCGGACGGGCCGCAACTCCAGCCCGAGATACGTCGCCAGCTTTCCAGCCGAATCCAGATTGAGCCCACGGTCCCCATTCAGGAATCGCACCACGGCTGCCCGGTCCACGCCTGAGCCTTTGGCCAGAGCGTATGCGGTCTGGCCGCTGTCCTTCGCGGCTTTTTGGAGAACCTCTGTCATCGTCATTGTCCTCTTGCCCATGTCTTGAACATACATCACGACAGAATGTATGTCAACTGTCAGCGCTGGTCTTTGTCATCCAAAATACCCGGCAGGATCCGGCTGCCTGCCAGCCCATTGCGCCAACGCCTGACGCGGTCAACCCCCTTCGCCGTTCCCGCCCGCAGGGGCGCCGACAGCGTTGACCTTGACACAATTGCCAGTTTCCTGCGGGTTCTCGGGGTTTGTGTCAACCTCGGCAGTGTCAACAAGCCGGAAACGCCGGGCCGGTCGGCCAGGGCCACCGCCGTGAGCGTCGAACTCCCACCGTCCCAACCCGGCTTTCACCAGTTCGGCCAGGGCGGCATCGGCTTCGTCGGCTCTTGCGAACGCCCGGCTCCGCCGCATCAGCTCCCGCGCGGTCACGGTGCCGCCGAGGCGGGCAATGCGTTCCAGCAGGTGCCGTTGCTCCCGGGCGTCGTCATCTTCCTCGAGGACTCCGTACACGCGTTCGGCCTCACCGCCGAACCAGCGGGACAGCTCGACCCCGGCGCCGACGCTCTCGGCATCCACCGCGTCGGAACTCCGCAACGTGGGGTCATCCGCTGCCCAACGGATGAAATGCACCACCAGTGCCAGCCGGGCCGCGTAACCTTCGAGCTTCGACCACGCCGCCGACAGATCGCCGACCAAGTCCGCGTGCTCGGCCGCGTGCGCGTCAAAGAAATCAATCCATGCCTTCTTGCCTTCCAGAGTCAACGGCACCAGCACCGGCACAGGGTCACCCGACTCATTCGTGTTCGGCTCGAGCGCGTACAGGCGATCGTAGAGAGCCTCGAGTTCCGCCTCAGCCTCCGGGGATATGTCCGCTTCGGTCCAGCGCTTCACGCGCCGCGGCGGGTACGCTAGCAGCAGCCGGGCCAACAGTCCGTCTTTACGGTGCTGGACACCCAGCGCCCGCCGCAATGTCTCCGGTTGGATGCCGCCCGCAATACTCACCGACGCCCGGTCGATGTATAGCATCGGCGGAGTGCCGCTTCGCCGGTCCACCACCATCGGCCGCCCGCCATGCATTTCCAGCCACTTCGGCGCGTCACTGCCTTTGCTTTGTGCGTACCGGTCGAATCCACCCAGCCAACCGGCCAGCTCATCGCGCACCAGCAACAGCCCCCGCCAGTTGTTCCGCAGCAGTACGGCTAAGGCCTCCACGGTCGCGTCGTCGCACCAGCAGCGGGCCGCCACCGGCTCGAGGGGTCGCTCCGGCGGGTCACCGTCGCTTTTGCCGTGGCCCCATTCCTTCAGTGCCCGTTCGTAGTGGGCCAAAGCTGTGTGATACTCCTGAAGCTCCTGGGCGTACTGTTTCATCGCTTCGTGCTGACGCCTCCGCACCGGCCGCAAGGGCAGCTCCATTGCGGGCTTTTCAGCGTGCCGCTGTCGCCAACGATTACCCCCCATACGATCGCCGGTTCCTCCCACGTGCGTTTCAATTGGATTCGCCGAGAGTTGCCGATAGCTGATGCCAGTCCCGCCAGCAGCGGCAGCGCGATGAACGACGGGTCGCAGCCGATCGCCTGCGCGCCACGTTTCACGAAGCTGCGGGCGGGCTCGGGGAGCGCCGTCAGTGGAAACGGCGTGAACGGTCGGCTGGGGGCCGGTTTCTTCGGCGGTTTGGTGTTCGCTCCGGTCGGCCTTTGCGGGTTCGGTGCCTTCGGCTTCTCTCGGTCGGGGTCAATCGCGGCCCGAACGTCGGACCACTGGTAGGATTGGCACCCGTTGTGTTTGCATTCGAAGCCGATCATGCCATCGGGCAGCAGCACCACCGCCGTATCCCCCGCTCTGCCGTGGTCGCCATTCATCGGGCAGCCGTCGAGAATCAGAACATGCCCGCCGCCGCGACGATCCTCAACGGCTTTGACGTTCTGGCCGTGGGCTTCGAGGTAGGCTTTCAGAGTTTCAGGACTCTCGTTGATCCCACCTCTGATTGTGGTCGCGGTGCTCGTGCTGCGCGCCTGCGGCGCCGGAGCGGATCCCGCCAGGCCTTCCATCACTTCGCGCGGCACCACCAGCAAGGGCTTTGGCACGTTCAAGATCTTGGCAATGCGGTGCGGGCGGTCGGGCGTGTTGTCGCCCTTGCAGGCCTTGGTTCCGTACAGCTTCCAAATCCGAGCGGGATTAGACACGGCCCGGTCAACTTTCACCGCAGTGTCGTCATACTTCGCCGCCAGAGCCAATAGACAACGTTCGCTCAGGCCGCCGTCATCGGCGGGCAGATCCACCCGGTACAGTAGGTGCGCGCCGTTTCCGCTGTCGGCCAGGATCGGCCAGGGGAAGCCGCAGCCGTGCAGTTCTGTACTTATCATCTCTGCCCGCTGGATCGCAGCGGCGTGTTCGCTGTCGGAGGACGAAATACCGGCCGGGCGCACCGGATCACAGTCAATAGCAGCCAGCGCCGGGCAGTCACATCGTGGTCGGCCGTTGTTGGATTCCTGCCGGGGTTCCGCGTGCGGTTCACCGCCCGGGCAAGGAGGGCGTGGCTCACCGGGTTCGGGAGAAAGTAGATGCCGCTCGCCTCAACGATCTCGGCCGCCGCCTCGGCCAGTTTGTCAGGGGCATCGAAGTAGCCGGATTCGACGTGCGGGCGGCGGTCGCCGCGCGTCACCGCGTTGAGTGCACGCAGCTCGGTCACCTGTCCCGGCTCGAGGATCACCCGCAGTGCCTCGGCTATTGCTTTCGGATTAGTCATGACCGGCCCCCCTTCGCCCGGCGGGCCAGGTATTCCTGCAGTGCAGCGATGGGGTAAAGTACCCTTCGGCCGATCCGCACCACGGGGATTTCCCCGCGGTTCGTCATCGACCACAGCGTCGTTTTTCCGATCCCCAAGGCCTTCGCGGCTTCCTCCGCCCGCAGCGCCAGCGGCTGGACAACCGGCGGTTCGACAGGGTCCGGGCAAGGCACATTTCGATCTTCTGCCATGGGGGCATCACTTCGCATGTTGCCCCCCTTTCCGGACTGACTGCCTGCGGTTCATCGCGACGAGTTCGCGTTCGATCTCGGCCACGCTTGCGGAGTCGAAAAGGCGCGTGTTCCCGGCGTACGCTGACGGTTGGATGTGCGGGCGAGCCCTCAGCAGCCTGCAGATCCGTGCGACTGACTCGTTCAGCTCGTCCGCGATGACACCCACGGTTGCGAGCCTTGGCGGGATCGGTCTCATGTGATTCCCTTTCACGTTTTGAGGGGCAACCATTGCCCTTCAACCACGTCGCGGGGTTCACATGAACGGCCTAAAAACCCGGGCCCAAAAACCAGGATTCTGCATTCATGAACGTTCACGGGGATGCGTCAGAGCGTCCTCGGGATCCATTTCTGCCGTGGCCGGACCCCATCGGGGCCGGGAATCACGGAGTCCTCGGCAGCGCTCGCCTCCTGCTCGGCCATTAGTCGCTTCAGTGCTTCGTCGTACCGCTTCACGTCGGCAGGTTCGCACCCGACCGCTGAAGCCGCGGCCTGCAATGACTCCTTGGGATGGGCCTTGCGGCGCTCGCCGATGAGACGCATCAGCTCGTCGTCCTGGCGATCGAGGGATTCGTCGAGGTCGTCGGCCGTGACCTTAGAGGCATGCGCCTGGCGTCGGGAGCTGCCACCTGCCTCGGTTATCGCCGCGACAGTAAGCTTCACGGCCCTCGGATCGATGCCTTCCCGCTCGGCAATGCTCAGCCGTTCCCGATTAAGACGCCACGCGTTGGATTCGGCGACCAGCCCTGTACTGCACCCGACGTGCTTTGCGACCTCGACCGCCGTATCGTGCGGGTGGGTGAGAAGTCGCCGCATAATGAAGGGTTCGGCGGCTTTCGCCTTCATCCGTGGCTTCCGACCTGAAACGCCCGTGTGGTGGGCTGGTTGTTCTGGACTGGAACGCACGATCTGCTTGTACCGATCCTGCAGGGCACTGAAAGCACTGCAGCTTATCTTTCGGAAACCTTCGATCTGCTGTGATGCCCATTGCAGAAAGATCTCCTCTTCGGCCGTCTGCTCATACGCATGCGGGGACAGCTGCATGGCCACCGGCTGGAGCTGGTTCTCGATCGAATTGACGATCTCGCGCGTGAACTCCTTGCAGGCCGCGAACCCCTCCGCGTCGCCGGTGGCGAGCATCCCGAGCAGGGACTGCATTTCTGCTGCGACGGAACCGGCGTGCTCACCCAGAATATCCGTGCAGAGTCGCACGCGATCCTTCAGATTCACTACCAGAGCAGCCACCGGATAGGGGCTGGACCAGATGGGCACGCCCTCAACCAGCCCGACGAGCTGCAGCACCACCCTCCAGTAAACCTGGAGCATCTGAAGTGCGCGCCCCGCCTCGCCAAACTCCGGGTTCAATACCGGCGACGGCGCTCGGCATACCAGCGAGATGGCATTACAGCATTTCTTTACGAGAGTTTTCAACGGCTTCAGAACGATCGCCCGCTCCACTTCGGTCAATTGCCCGGCGTCCCACCCCTTGAGTGCGGGCACTGAGTCTTGAATCACCGGCAGGATCGCCACAGCCGCACGGTCGGAGAGGTCCGGCCGATGATACCGGGCTCGCGCGGCGCCCAGTGCCGGATGCTCGAGGAGATTTTCTAAGGTACATATAGCCTCCGCAAAGCACTCTTTGATGGCGTCCGACTGGACGACGCCTTCGTAGTTCCGGGGCGAGTCGCACAATGTGTCGACCCACCCCGCCGCAAAACAGGCGCGCATGCTGGCAAGCTGATCGGCATTGAATGGGGCGGCGATGACACGGTCACTGATCGAGATCGACATGAAGCTCCTCCATGAGCAACGGCGAGCGCGCGGGGTCCCCAGCGGCCACAGCAGCCGTTCTGCTTGACTGTCAGGACGGGTTCGGCGCTCTGCTCGAACGACCGAGCCTCCGCGACTTCGTCGCTTCAGCCTACCGCCTCCGTTTCAACAATGAAAACCAACGACATGGATTGCCTGCGGGAATCGGGGTTATCCACAAAAAAGCGATGTTAGTAACTAATTACATGCACGAGAGTTGCAGGGTATGCGCCTTGGCCTGTCCACACTGTGGACGAGATTCTGGAGGGGGCCAGTGAACCTGCCGCACGCCCCCCGGAAGCCTGGGAGAAGGCGCTTCAGCGCCTGGGGCTGGACGAAAGCGCGGTCCGTGCGAGCTGGGCGAAAGCGGAAGCCTCGCTGCTGTCCATGATGGGCTCGAAGTTCTCGTTGAGATCGTCGGCGGAGATGGAGCCCTCGCGCCACTCCCTGCCGTCCCAGACGGCGGAGATGGTCGGGGAGAGCACGAACACTCTGCCGGTCGACGAGTCCATGGCGACAAGTGGTTCTTCTTCGGGCACGGCTGATACCTCCGCTGGACGGGTGAGTTGCACCGGCAACACCGGCACGGGCTCACGCCGCTCGCCCACGGCTTCGCCGGTGCACATCCATATGAATGCCAGCAGGTTGCGAACTCACTTTGCCCTCCGGTTGCGCCGCGACTATCAGTTGTTCTGGCCGCCCAGCCAGCGGAAAAAACCCCGACGCTCGCGACGTGCCACGCCTTGCGGGCGGGCGACCCCATCCGGCAGGTCCTTGCCGTCAGTCAGGTTCATCGCATACTCATACGCCCGCTGCTTCACCGACGCACCGGTACCGAACCAGATCGAGTTCAGCCGTCGCTCGCTGCTGAGGGTCTTGCTGACGCGATGATCGATCAGCTCGGTCACGCCATTGAGGGCGGCCCACAACGAGCCGTTGATGCCCGGCATTCTGTTCCCGCGCCCCTGGTCGAATAGATGCTCGGCCAACGCCCGATTATCCTCGACCTGCTTACGGGCCCGCTCATTAGCCTTCTCGGGCATGGGGAAGACGGCGGCCAGGTACTTCGCGACCCCGTCTCGCTTGAGCTGGATGTTCGCCATGTTGCAGAACCTTTTGCCGAGGTCCTGGAACTGCCTGTCAATGATGCCGAGCTTCTCCCCGGCTGCAATCAGTCTTTCCTTCGCATTCCGCCAGTGGGGGACACGGATCAGCGAGCCCGTCGACAGCGCGAGGGTGAGGGTGTTGTTGCACACCACACGGACCGGCGTGAACTTCACCTGCACGGTGCCCGTCCCGCGATGGTCGTTGGCGAGCAGCAGGTACTTGTCGGTGATGTCGTCTCGCTTCACGCGCAGCCCGTGCGGAAGCTTGACCAGCATCCACACGCGTTCCCCGTTGCCGAGGGCGCCTGCGGTGTGATAGGCGGCGGAGCCCTCGCCGACGATCGAGTCGAGAAAGGCGAAGGCGTCGGCGTTCTGGACCGGTGTGTACGCGTCGCTCACGATCCCGAAGATCGGGCACTTCTCGCCTTCCGCATCCCAGAGATCCGCCCGCACCAAAGCATGGGTCTTGGGGACTGGACGCCGGATCCCGAATTCCGCGGCCCAGAGGGCCACTTTCTTCACCTTCCAGTCCAAGTGGGCGGCTTCCATGGCCTCGGCGGACGTTCCGGGGTCCGTCAGCGGGGTCCCGAGCCCGTGCCAGGGCACTTCGCCGCAGTACATCATGTGGACCTTGCCGCCCTGGATGCAGATCTGGTGCGCCATGGCTGCTTCTCCCTGAAGTGTCGCCCCCCGGCAGTTACATGCTGTCGGCACCTCTCGGTGCCGCTGATGAACCGCATTATGTCCTGACACGGAAAACGTGTCAAGCCGCACGCCCGGCATACTTCTGGCCATGCCGTCAAAAGCGCAGCATGGCATCCACTATCGCCCGATCCCGCCGCTCCTGCGGCAGTTCCGGGAGGAGGCGCGGCTCACGCAGCGCGAGCTGGGGGAACGTCTCAATAAACCGCAATCCTGGATCCACAACTGCGAGACGGCAAACCGGCGCATGGACATCGCGGAGTACGTGCAGTGGTGCCGCGCCTGCGGCGTCGATCCGCTGAAAGGCTTCCGCCGCGCGTTGGCCGAGATGCAGTGACGGGGGCCTGACGGACCCGCTGATCCTGCTCCTTCCCGACAAGCATCCAAGACCCACTCACCGTCGCGTCACGGGCCGCCCGGGGTGAACGCCGGTGTCGTTTCAGGTAGACTCACCTCCTGATGAAGGTGGAAGCCTGTTCTGATGCACCTTCGGGAGGTGATACATGGTACGCCAGATCGATCCCGAAGTCCTCCTCCAGATGACCGGCCAGAACGAGGTGCGGGGCGCGGCGGAATCCCGTCGCCGACTGCAGGATGCGGAGACGGCGCTGCGGGCGGCACGCCGCGAGTTTGCCCGAAACCGGCTGCACGCGGCGTATCAGCGCCTTCTGCTGCTCTGGGCACGGCTGGTCTGGTTCCAGCGGCGGCTCCCGCTGCTCTGCGAGCGGAGCGGCCTCGGCCGGGAGGTCCTCGCGCTCTTCGGAGCGACCGCCGCCATCTTCCTGGCCGCGCCGGTTCTAATGCTGCTGCGGCCCGGGCCGGTCATGATCTTCGCCAGCATCACCGCCGTCTTCCTCGGCGCAGGCGCGCTGCTGCTCCGGGCGTTCACGCCCCGTGCGGGGGAGGACGGCTCGACGGCGGTGGCAGATTGCCTTCGCCTGCTGCAGCTCGCACGTGAATCCTTATCCCGTAGCCACCAAACAGTTCGACCACGAACGCAGGCGCCATGACGAGGCCCACCGGCTGCACCACGCGATCGTGCGGGCGGAGACATCCGCCCTCAACCGGCTGCTCCACGCCGCCTGGGACGCGCTCACCGGCGACGAGTTCGAGCGTTACCTGATCGAGGTGTTCCGGAACCTCGGATACCACGTCCAGCACACCGGCCACAGCGGCGACCAGGGTGTCGACCTCGTGCTCGAACAGAATGGCGTCCGGATCGCCGTCCAGGCGAAGTGCTACCGGGGCGCCGTGAATAACGCGGCCGTCCAGCAGGTCTACGCGGGGATGGTCCACCACGGCTGCCACCGCTGTGCGGTGATCACGAACAGCTACTTCACCGAGGGCGGGCGCCAGCTCGCCGCCAGCGTCGGCTGCGGGCTCGTCGACCGCGACCTGCTGCCGGGCGTCATCCGCGGGCGCGTCTGCCTGGAGGATCTGTCGCGCATCGTGCCGTCGGGGCCGGTCTCGATCGACGCGGGGGAGGCGGGGTAAGGGGCCAGCGCGCGCCGGTGGCCGGGTCTCGCCCGCCATCCGACGATCACTCCGTTTCATCCTGCAGGGCGAGCGTCCAGATCCGCTTGAGCGGCAGCTCGGCGCGGAGATCGTCATCGATGCGCCAGGCTGGCCTCGATCGCGAGGATTGCCCGCCTGAATTCACGCGCCGTGGGAACGCGCATCACAATCCTCCTGCGGAGCGGCAGGCGCCAGTTCATCCAACGCGGACGGGCCGACGCTTTTTGCGAGCTTGAGCACCTCGACGACCCGGTCCAGCGAAGCTGACGGCGGCGGCAACGGCTCGCGGCAGACGGCGGCCAGCCACTTCTTGTCTTCCACGCTCAGGCGGTCGGCGTAGGCAGGTGCGAGCGTCTTGAACACGTGGCCGAGACCGTCCCACGGCGCGGACTCCGGCGTCACCGGGCGCGCCGGGACGATGGTGTTGCCCTTGCGGGAGTTGCACGTGACACAGCAGGCTGCCAGGTTGTCGAGGGTGTCCAGCCCGCCGCGCTCCTGCGGGATGACGTGGTCGACCGTTGCCCACCGGGACCGGAGCGGCTCGCGGCGTCCATGAGCGTCATACAGGTCGAGCCCGGGCACGTGCCAGTCCAGCACCTTGACCGCGGGCGACAGAATGATTGCGCACCTGCACCACCTGCAACGGAAGCCGTCGCGGACGAGCACATGGGCACGGGTGTTCACGTTTGCCATCCAACGTTCTCACTTGGCATCGCTGCTCGCCGCTGTTGATCTCGATCGCGCGTGATGCAGCTTCCACGTTTCGATGAAGAACAGCGTGATCGTACTCGCGGCATGGATGGCGAGTTTGGCAATTCGCGTATCTACCCTCGCGATACGACGATCGCGCCCGTGCGCGTCTCCCGCATGTGTCCGCAAGGCGCCGATGCCATTCGCCACGTTCGCCAAACCACCGAGGATCTGCTTGATGTCTGGTGCGATGTCGTCGCGTTCAGGCGAAAGCCGCAAATGCTTCTGCACTTCCTTGACGAGATGTGAAATGTCCACGACAGTAGGCAGCGGTTTGCCCATCTTCTGCAGAAGACACCTGCATACACTCTCGACCATTGAACACGCAGCTGTCAGCGCCCCTTCCGGGTCCGACTGCGCCTGCCCAAGAGCACGATCCATGTCGCGTTTCACTGAGTCGAAATCCAGCTCCACCGCCTCTCGGCCAACGGCGGCAGCAACCGGCGCGCACGTGCCGATTTGTAGCAGCCTATAGCTTCCGCCGGATTCGCGCACTTCGAGGCCACTGGACCGAAGTCTTTCGTTGAACCATTGGAGAGTATCACTGTGAGTGGCAGCATCAGGATAGATGCTTGGGTCCAACGCAGCCTCGATGATGCGCGCAAAGCAGTGAAGACTATCGGGCTTCCTGTTCAAGGCGGTAAGCAACTCGCGCACTGCGGTGACTCGCGACCGACCGGCGAGCTGAAAATCGACATCGCAATTCGCGAAGAAGGTCTCCAACTTGGTCCCACTCCGGTAGACGGCGAGTTCTCGCTCTGTTGCCCCGGAACCTGACCCCCCGGTTACGAGATCCGCGAGGGCGACAATAGCGTGTGGGGTTAATGGAAGGTGAGGCACTGTCACAGTTCCCCCTTGAACGCCTTGTCGAGGATGGAAGGCACGAGGGCGTCGAGTTCGGCGGCGGCCTGGGCCTGCAATGCCTTCAGCGCGTCCACCTTCGCCTGGAGGTTGTCGAGGTACTCGAGGATGCGACGCTGCTCGGAAAGCGGCGGCACCGGCATCGGTATTGTCTTCAGGTTGCTTGCGCTAATCCCGATGTTCCCGGCGGTGGTCGCGCAGAATGCTTCGATGGAGGCCCTGCGCTTCGGACTGTTCATGGCGTACCGCACGAAAGCGGGCTCGGCACGAGCCCTGTCGATCCGGAAGCGGATTAGTTTGTCGGGGTACAGCCGCGTCTCCCCGGTGTACCCGCTGAAGAGACTGAAGCGACCAACGAAACGGAGATTCCCGTTGAACCTACAGGCCAGGAGATCACCCGGTTCAAGCCGATAGAGGGCAGCCTCTCGACTGCTTACCTGGAGATACTTGTGGTCAGACTCGTCAACTATCGCGTCGGCGCGTGACGTACCGGCGCTGATTCTCAGAATCGGCAGCCCTGGAGGTGAATCCGATGGGCGAGCGCCAAGTCCGTTGCGCGAGCCTTCAAGAAGGATCTCGCCGAGCGGTGATTCGGCCCAGCCGCCGTTGTCGAGCAGAGTGCCTGTAATCCTTTCAATCACGAAATCTGTTGGGGCCGTCGTCAACCCTCGCAGCCCCCGTGCCTCCTCGATTCGGGCCGCGAGCTGGTCGATCTTCGCCACGATCCGTCGCTGCTCCGGGAGCGGGGGCAGGGGGACAACTTAGCGCGGCAACAGATCAAGGTTCATCGTCCGGTTGCGACCGGCGGACCCAGGAGAGCACCGGCCCAGAAGGTCACGTCCGTGAGAAGTCCGAAAGAACCAGTGGAGATACCGAGGAAAGCTCCTGTCCGGCCGTACAGTGTAGGTGGCGAATCGGTGCGATCCGATCGTCCCGTCCTCGCGCGATCCGGCCACGGCAACGGCGCCTTCCCAGGCGAAGACGTTCATGAAGACCAGATCCTCGGGACAGATCCGCAGAACGCGCTTGTTGCCGAGCGATGCCCCTAGCACGGGGGGCTTGTGAAAAACGCCCCGTCCAAAGGAGCGAACGCCGATCTCGACATACTCGGTCGTCGGCTCAGGTTTGATCCACCTCCGCCGAAGATCAAGTACTTCGCCCAGCGGCACCAGCGGCCAGCCACAGCCCTGCTGCATACAGCTCCCTCACGTCGTGCGAAAAACCTTGGGGCACGATCAACTATTGCGGCATCTCGGACAATGCCTTATCCAGGAGATCGGAACGGACAATCCCGCGACATTTCATGCATTGCCATTCTGGGTGGTTTCGCCACTCGTTAGCGCTTTGGACCAGTTCATACTCGTATACGGTTAACCCACAGAATGTGATTGCCGCATTCCCGTCGGGATCCCACCATGCAAGATGAAACCTCTCGGAGCCATGAAACGGCCGTAGTACGATCTGCCTACGTGACACGGGCGCTCTCCTTAGTGATGCGCCTCCAGAGTCAGTTGAAGCTCCCGCACGATCTCAATGATCCGCTGCTCTTTGGCCAGGATGTCCTCGACCAGCTTCTCCGGCGGCTGGTGCTCCAGGTCCTCGGCGGCGTTCGGGTTCTTGATGTCCAGGTTGCAGCCGCGCGCGAGCACGTCGGCCGCCTTTGCCTTCCACGCCCGGTCGGTCTCCTTGCGTTTTTTCCACCACGCCAGGCAGTCGGCGAACTCCTCGTACTGGATGGGGGCCGTCTTCGTGTAGTTCTTCCGGCCCTCGGGCGGCGGTTGCTCGTAGTACCAGATGTCCTTCGTCGGGCCGCTGCGATCGAAGAACAACAGGTTCGTGGGGATGGGTGTATACGGCGCGAACACGCCGTTGGGCAGGCGGACGATCGTGTGCAGGTTGAACTCGCGGAGCAGCTCCTCCTTGATCCGGGCACAGACGCCGTCGCCGAAGAGCGTGCCGTTGGGCACGACGACGGCGGCGCGCCCGGGCCGCGGCTGCCGCCGCAGCTTGCGCATTATGAGTTGCAGGAAGAGCAGGGCCGTCTCGGCAGTCTGCTTGTCGTCGGGGAAGTTCGAGAGGATGCCGCGCTCCTCCTCGCCGCCGAAGGGCGGGTTCGTGACGATCACGTCCACCCGATCCTTGTCGCCGATCTCGGTGATCTTGACGGCCAGGCTGTTGCCGGGGTCGATGCGCGGGGCTTCCAGCCCGTGCAGCAGCAGGTTCATCTGGGCGAGCAGGTACGGCAGGGGCTTGGCCTCGCCGCCGACGATGCTGGTCTCCTGCAGCCTGCGGCGGTCCTGCACCGTCCTGCACTGCTTTTCGAGGTGGACGAACGATTCGACCAGGAAGCCGCCGGTCCCGCACGCCGGGTCGAGCACTACTTCGCCGAGCTGGGGGTCGGTGACCGTCACCATGAACCGCACGACGGCACGCGGGGTGTAGAACTCGCCCGAGTCACCGGCGGCGTCGCGCATCTCGCGGAGCATCGACTCGTACAGCGAGCCGAGCGTGAACAGCTCCTCCTTCGCCAGGAAGTGGATGCCGCTCACCTTGTTGATCACGTCGCGGAGCAGGTAGCCGGACTGCATCCGGTTCAGGACGCCGTTGAAGACGGTGGCGATCACCTGCCGCCGACCGGTCGCCCCGTTTTCGCCCCGCAGGCCGCGCAGGTAGGCGAACAGGCCGGGGCCTTTCGTGCCGTCCGGTCGGGTCGCCTCCTCGTGGTTGATGAACGCCATCAGCTCGGGGCCGGTGATGCCGTCCTCCTGCGCTGCCCAGTCACGCCAGCGGTACGGCCTCTCGATCGCGGGCCGGTACTTCTTGCCTGCAAGCTTCGCCCGCGAGGCCTCGATCTCCTCCATGTCGTCCAGGAACTTGAGGAACATGATCCAGGTCAGCATCGGAAGGCGGTCGAGGTCGCCGTTCAGCCCCTTGTCCTTCCGCATGATGTCGCGGGCGGACTTGATCAGGCTGCCGAGCTGCTGGGGGGTGGTGGGCCTCACATTGGCATTCATTGGGTGTAATCCATTAATTTCCGAAACTCCTCTTCACTCAGAACATCAGGGATTCGAATGCTGCAGACCCCCTTCGCATCCTGAATGCGCCAACTAAACTTGTGGTCTCCTTGAAGGGAGAAGCCAAGGTCTGCGCCAAAGCTGCCCGAAGTGAGTGGTCTAAGAGGCTTATCCCCCTCCAAGGTATAAACCATCTGGTACGCCCTTCTGAGTTTGACCGCATCAGTGTCGTCGCGGATCGTAACGAGTACGACAATCTCCTTCACGTCGTAGGTGCTGCCGTTGTAAATGTCGCAGTGCA
>CAZJTF010000017.1:0-20623 GCA_964548565.1 uncultured Planctomycetales bacterium
TCACGGATCTGCAAGACGTGCTGGCGGTACCCGTGCAGGCCGTGTTCGGCAAGGGTCGCAAGTACTTCGTCTTCGCCTCGGACGCCTGCGCCTCCTTCTTCTTACATTCGAGCTCCGCGATCGCGTCATCGATGTCGCTCTGCTTCTGCTGGAGCTCCATGGGGATGGTGAAATGCTGGAGCACCTGCAGGGCAAGTTCGGCGTTTCGAAGCTTGATCCGGTTCTGATAAACCGTCGCGCGGTCGTTCTGCAGGTCGATCCGCGTGACGAAGCCCTGCTGGTACAGCTCTTCCGAGTCCTTCAGCGACTCCTCCGACCGCGTGAGAAGATACTTCGCCTCCTCGAGGGCTAATTGCTTCTCCTGCCGGAGCTGGACGGAGTCGCCCTCGCGGTAACGGGAGAGCGCCTGCTGAGCGAGCGAGTGCTTGACCTGCACCTTCCGGATTTCATTGAGATTGCGTTCCTTCAGGATCTGCAGTTCTTTCTCGCCGGCATCGTACGCGGCGCGGGCCAGGATTTCCCTGCTTTCGGCCTCGCGGACCTTCTCGTCGATTTCGTCGCTGGCCAGTTCCACCAGCAACTCGCCCTTCCGGACCGCTCTGCCCTCCTCGACCAGTTTGATGATCGTCGCCTTACCCTGGAGCTCGCATCGGACATCGATCTGGTTGGCAGCCTTCAGTTCGCCTTTTTCCTGCAGGATGACCGGAAAACTCCGCCGCGTCACCGTGAACACTTGAACGTCAGGGTCCGCGGCCGCGGGACGAAGTTGCCTCAGGCCCTGCCATGCCGCGACCACGAGTACGCCGGTCACAATCGCGACGATGAGCACCTGTCTGGCACGACGGCGGAGCCCGGAACGCCTCGCGGGGGACCACGCAGGCTCGGGCTCCGGCCGGCTGGTCGCAGGGCCTTCGGGCAGGGTCTCCGGCGACGCGAGCGCCGGTGCCAGGTCGTCCTCGGGAATCGCGGCCGGTGGTGAAGGGCGAACGGGTGGTGGTGCGTGGACAGTCGTCACGGCTCTGCCCGGTGGGTGGCCGGCCGAGTTCGACCGCGCGTCTGCCGCCCGGCTCCGCGCATGGACGAACTCCGCAGTCTGCCTCTCTTGTTAGACGCCGTCAACGTGTTTCATACATCAAGCCGGGCGAGAAAATCGGCGCAATCTGATCCTTCGCGCCGGAGGTGGTGCTCTGTTTCGCGAGGTTCGTCTCAGCGAGAATTCATGATCGAAGCTGTAAATCGAAGGACGCACTATTGTTACGGTCAGGCGGTGGGCGCCCGGCAGCGATCCCCCGGGCACTTGCCGCAGTCCGCAAAGAGAAGGGCCGGTCCCGCACCATGGCGGAACCGGCCCACAAACAGACTGAGCGACCGGGCGGCTTACTGGCAGCCGGCCGGCAGGTTCTGCGGGTCGTAGGGGACGCTCGGCCCCGTCACGCAGTTGACGAACGCGCTGAAATCAAGCTCGTCGACGCTGTTGTTGTGGTCGCGATCATAGCACTGGCAAGGCTTCTCCAGGCTGGGCTGGGGCAGGCCGGTCAAGCAGGCCTGGAACGCGCCGTAGTCATCCATGTCGACGTCGCCGTCCGCATCCTTATCAGGCCAGTGCGTCGGGCAGCAGGTGACGTTCGGATCGCTGCACAAGGTGTTCGCGCCCGCGAAGCTTCCACCCGATGCGGTGCAAGCCGCCGGATCCGTCTCGCTGCAGGTCCCGTCGGCACCGCAGCAGGCGCCGGTGATGCAGGTGGCGTTCGCGCAGGTGCTGCCGTCACCAACGTACTGGCCGCCTTTCTGCTCGCAGGCGGCTTGAAGGACGTTGTCAACGCAGACACCCTGTTGGGGCAGGCAGCAGCCGCCGGTCGGGAGCGCGAGGAATTCGCCGCCCTGCAGATCAATGGCGTCAATGTAGTTGAACGACTCGGTTCCCGCCGCATCATAGCCGTCGTTGGCTCCATCGAAGATCGGGCCCGTCCCGACTGCCACCGCCTGGAAGGGACCTGTGTACTCGCGCTGGATCCCCGTCTTCGTCTTGGTCACCCACGGACGGCATTCGAAGGTGGTCGTGCAGGGCTGGCCGGGAACGGCACCGCCGACGCAGACGCCTTCGGCTCCGCACGATCCGCGTCGATCCTGGTAGGTCATGGACACGTCCATCGTCGTGTCGCGAATCGTCATCACGATGGCGGTGTCACGATCGAACAGCGTTCCGAAGTCGCCCCCCGTTGAGCCCGGAGGTACATTGTCGTCCTTCATCGCCCACCAAGCGTCGCCGTCAAACAGGACGGCCCGGGTGAAAGACCTGTCAGTGATGTTGGCGCACGGCGGCTTGGGAAGAATCCCGTTGTAGCCGCCCCACGCGCCGAAGGCGACCGATGCCCGCGGCACGGAGGGTGTGTGGTCCTGGAGAATGCACTCGGACGTCGTGCCGGTCCATTCGAGTTTCATGGCCGTGCACGAGTCATCTGACGAGCACGCTTTGCCGGCGAGTGGTCCCCCGACGCAGACGTTATTCGTGCACGTGCTGAGCCCCTCCGTTCGGATAGGAGCCACCATGTGGTCGGCGGGAGTGGCGAGTAACTGGGCCCACAGTGACGTGAATCCCTGCTTCCCGTCCCTCATGTACAGGTGGAAGCTGAAAACGAGCGGGTTGTCGGCCGTGCCGTTCACGGCGTTGCTGGCCGGATTGCCGGATGCTGCCTGGATCTCCGGCACGAAACTGCGGACGGCCTGGATCGGCCCTTTCTTCTCGATCCACGCAAACGGCAGGTCGAAGCCCTGGAAGCTGCCGGGGCAGGTGCCGTTCTGTTCCGCAGTGCCGACCGTTGCACCGGGGCCAGCCTGCCACTTCGCCTGGAACGCCGCCTGGTCAAAGGAGCAGGTGCAAGGGTCCGCACATTCACCCGCGAGATAGGCGTCAAAATGATCCGAGAACCACGGTGCACCGAGCGTGACCGACGCCACGGACAGGCAGGTACACACAGACAGCGTAAGACGCATTCCCATAGTCCTCCCCTTTGCCCGTCCGCGAACGGGCCAAAGAACAACCCGAGATAGACAGAGCACTCCGCGACTCTTCGATGAATCAACCGCAGCCCGGGTTGGCCGGACTGCGGTTGCTAACATCAATTCTGATCATCCTTTATGTGCGAAACTCTCGTTGCTCCCGCACGGGTGCACGGTAGAACTTCATTCGGACGATTACCTCGCCCGCTTGCGACTTCGCAGAAACAGCGGTGTCGTCAGAAGCAGGATCAACGCTGCCGGTTCAGGGACGATCACGCCGCCCGACAACCAGAGATCGTCGGTGGCCGCCGTTCCCGAGATTGACTGCCCGCCGTTGAAGTACCGGTAGCTGATGGTATCGAAACCGCCGAGGTACGCGCGGGCGATTCCGGCGTTGGCGCCGCTCCCGGCGCCCTGCACTTCCGAGTCGACGAGGCTTTCGCCGATATAGGCCCACACACGGTTGAAGCCGTTGGTTGCGGCACCCATCGCCATGAACGTGTTGATCCACTGCTGGCCGTTGAAGAAGTAAATCGTGTTTCGCTGGCCGGTCGTGGTGCCATCTCCCGTGGACCAGAGTCCGTTCAGCTTACCGATCGCGAGCACAGGGATGGGTGCGGGCAGCGGGTCGAGCGCGCCTGCCAGACCGTAGCTGGCGAAATTTGAGGGATCCGGTGCATGCACACCGCCCAGCGAGATCTCGACGTACTGGCTGGTGTTCTGACGCGACCCGCCCGCGCTGTTGTGGATATAGACCCCGAGATCGAGCCCCGTGGCATCGGTCGGCAGCCCCTGGCCGTTGACCGTCTGTCCGGCCGACATCTCGCCCGGTCCGATGCCATCGACAAGCGAGTTATCGATCCCGCGGTTCTGTTGCAGGACACCAAGACTGTTCGGAGCGGAGAAGGACTTCGTCACCCAGACTTCCGGGTAGGAGGGGCTGACGTTGTCGTCGTTGTTCCAGATAGACGTATAGGTCGGATCGGTCTCACCCGCCGCGTACGAGTCCCAGTTTTCGTGGTAGTTGATACCGGCACCCGAGGCGATTCCCGCCCCGAATAACACAACACACGGTAAAAAAAGGCCCTTCACGCTTCTCCTCCCGTTCAAAAAACATGGGTTCTGGAAATGCGACCTTGGCAGACGCCGCGCTCTCCCACAGCGCTGCCCACCAGATTCATGTTAACGAAACTTACCTGTCTCTGGCAACAGAAAAAGCACATAAAGCCTGGCCGGAAATGCCGCGCTGTGCTTTTAAAACGAGATGGTGGGGCTGTTTGCGGCTTTATGCGCCGCCGAAAGGACATAGGCGGGCCGATGCCTGCCGTCAACCGGGCAACACGAGCCGCGAGGTCAGAAACGGTTGACAGATATGAGCCGGTATGCGGATGAGTCGAGACGCGCGTTGCCACGGATCCCAGGATCGGATTGACTCCATCCGGGTACAGACCTCGAACAACAACCCGCCCCGTGAGCTGCGACTACTTCGCCTGCTCCACAGCGGGGATGGTGCGCCGCCACGCGTCGAACGCCGACCGCATCTCGGCGACCAACTCCGGGTGCGACGCGCGGAGATTCCGCTGCTCGCCCGGGTCGGTTTCGAGGTTGGAAAGGAACACGCTGTCGTCGCCGGTCAGCCGGGCACCCCGTGTCTCTCCCCTGCGGACGATCGCGTTAATCACGAGCTTCCAGGGACCGCGGCGGACTGCGATCTGGTCATCCCACTCGAAGTAGAGCTCCTTGCGAAACTCCGCGCCCGCGTTACGGAAGAGGGGCATCCAACTCCGGCCGTCCAGGACGCGATTTTCGGGCAGGGTCGCTCCGACGATCTCGGCGATGGTTGGGAGGATATCCATTGCGATGGTGAGCGCGTCACAATCCCCGCCGGCGGGGATGCGTCCGGGCCACCGGACGGCGGCTGGCATGTGGATCCCGCCCTCGAAAAGGCTGCGCTTGTAGTCTCGGCCTGGTGCGTTGCTCCCGCCCCCTTCGCCCCGGGGAGAGGGGTCGGCCGCCCCGTTATCGCTGGCGAAAAACACGAACGTGTCGCGCGTGAGGCCGAGGTCGTTCACTTTGCCAAGAATCTGACCGATGGAGTCGTCCATGCCGGCAACCATGGCGGCGTACTCGCTCCGCGGCCAGGGCAGGCGGGCGTAGGCGGGACGAAACTTGTGCTGCGCCTGTGTCGGGTAGTGCGGGGCGTTGTAGGCGGCGTAGAGAACGAAGGGCTGCCGGGCATTCTTCTCGATAAAGCGGATCGACTCCTCGGTGATCAGGTCGGTCATGTGTGTGCCTTCCCGGTGCAGCTCCTTTCCGTTGTGCCACAGGTCGTGGTGATAAGGCGCGGTCGGAAGGAAGTAGAACATGTGCGACCAGAAATCGACGAGTGCGCCGCGGAACCCGACGAATTCGTCAAAGCCCTGGGCGTTTGGCAGGCATTCGGGAGTTTCACCCTGGTGCCACTTGCCCATGAGGGCGGTCGCGTAGCCCACCGTCTTGGCCACCTCCGCAAACGTGACCTCCTCGGTCGGCAGACCCGGGTCGCCCGGCATGGAGCCGTAATTCTTGTTGAGGGAATGGCCGCAGCGGGCGGGCGTGCGGCCCGTCAGCAGGGCAACCCGCGACGGCGAGCACAGCGGCGCCGCGCAGTAGTAGTTGGTCAGTCGCATGCCTTCGCTGGCGAGACGGTCGATATTCGGCGTTTTGATGTCCTTCGCACCAAAGCAGGCGACGTCGCCCATGCCCAGGTCGTCGGCGAAGAAGATGATAATGTTCGGGCGCCGGCCTGATCGTTCCTGCCCCCGCGCGATCTCGGGCGCGGGCAGCGTGCAACATCCCGCAACGAGCACAATGCATACGTGGCGTGTCATTGGAAAACTCCTGACTCAAGACAGCGGCGCACAGGATAACCCCGCCCGTTGCCGCGCTCCACCACACCGAGGCGCGGTATGCTGTCCGGTTGAGGCATGGCGCCTCGATCGTGCAGGCTTCGATGCCCGTTCAGCCGATCCTCATCACAGACCGCGAGCAGCCGGCGCGTGACCTGCGGCTCTTCCTGGCCGGTCTGTGCCTGTTCCAGTTCTACTACCAGTTCGTGCAGGCCGGCCTCGATCTCTGGGGCGGGATCAGCAGTGCCCGCGACTTTGCCCACGACAAGCATGCCGCACTGGCGGCTTCGATCGCACTCCCGCAGTCGTTGCTGTTCTTCTTCCTGGCACGGTCCCTGTTGCGACAGGAGCGGGTCAGGGGATTACTGATAGCTCTCGCGGTGACGCAGTGTCTCCTGCTGATCGCCGCGCTGGCCGAAGATGAGGGCTTGTCCATCCATCCTCGGCTGTTCCAGTCGCTCCGGGACTGCGTGCCCTGGCTCACGCCGGGCGTGATGGCCGTGATTGGCATACGATGGCCGAAGAAGATCGCTCCCTGCCCCGCGTGGGCCTTCGCGGCGGCGGGCTGGTGTCTGGTGTGCCCGCTGCTGGCATTCTTCAACGGCCTCGAACGCTACTCGATCATCGGCTGGGGTTTCCGCGGCTGGCTGCCCCGCAATTACTGGATGGTTGTGGCTATCACTTATCTGCCGGTGATGGTCGCCACGGCGCTGGTGCTGCGCTGGCAGGCCTTGGCGCGGCTGGCCGCGTTTGTGACGGCGATCGTGGGCGTGGCGCCGCAGGTCCTCTACGAGTTCGTCGTCCTGTGGATGGCGGCGCGTACGACGGAAGCGGTTCTGTACAGCGCCCCCGGCACGAGAGAGCGGCTCGTTAACCCGATGCCCTGGCCGTGGCTCCTGTTGACGCGCGAGGTCACGCAAACGCTCGCGGTGGACGTCATCGCCTATTGCGGCCCCTGGCTCTGGATTGCGTACTGTACGCGCCGGCTTGGGCTGCAAGCGCCGCCCGAGGACGGTTCCGATTACCCGCGCCGGTACTGCCCCCGCTGCCTCTATAACCTTCAGGGCATCTCCGGCGCGCGCTGCCCGGAGTGCGGGACGGAGATTGTAGTTGCGGCCGATTGTGCGACAGAAGCCGCTCACGCCGGGCCGGCGATGGCTTCGTAGCACTCGATGGGAGTTTTGTCGCCGCTGCAGATCAGCTCGATGTCGCGCCGGATCGTCGGCAGGGCGGTGCCGAGGAAGCGCTTCACGACGGCTTTCTTGCGCTCGCTGGCCGACGCCTGGGTGAGGAGAAGATTCCCGCAGATCACCGCGATTGCGCAGTCGACGAGCTTGCGCCCGTACAAGTCCATGTAATCGCCGCCGAACTGCTTGACCGCCGCGATGCCTTTCAGCACGAGCTGCCGGCCCTCATCGAGCTTCGCCGACATCTCGGTGAAGAATGCATCCGCCTGGCCGCGGGTCGCGCCGTGCTTCTGCAGGTGGTCCGTGACCCAGCCCTCGAACGCGCCGGAGCACACACCGCGGACGGCCGCGACGACCTGGAGCTGGCTGGTGCCTTCGTAAATCGTGGTGATGCGGGCGTCGCGCAGATACCGCTCGCTCGGATAGTCCTGCATGTAGCCGGAGCCGCCGAGCACCTGGATGGCATCGTTCGCGACGCGGATGCACATCTCGGAGGCGTAATACTTACTCATGGGGGTGAGCATGCCGTTCAGGCGCTTGTACGTGCGCGAATCGGCCTTCCGCTTTTTCATCGCCTCCGGGTCGTTCGGCGGGGAGAACTCCATCACACGGAGGTTGTTGTTCTCGAAGTCGCAGATGCGGCTTGTCTCGTACGTCAGCGCGCGGGCCGCCTCGATCTGGACCTTCATGTCGGTGACGAGTTCGGCGACAGCCGGCAGCTTCTCAATGGGGACGCCGAACTGCTTACGGGTATGAGCATAGTTGCGGGCCACTCGGCAGGCGGCCTCGGCGATGCCGAGTGACTGGGCGGCGATGCCTACCCGGGCGCCGTTCATCAAGGCGAAGACGTATGTGATCAGGCCGCGCTGACGCTCGCCAATCAGCTTCGCGGGGGCGTCGTCGTAGACGAGTTCGCAGGTAGGCGAGCCGTGGATGCCGAGCTTGTGTTCGAGGTGGCGTACGCGGATGCGGGGGCCGCGCTCGGAGAGGAACAGGCTCAGGCCGCGCCCGTCCTTGATGTCCGGCTCGCTGCGGGCCAGCGTCAGAAGAATTTCGCCGCAGCCGTTGGTGATAAACCGCTTGACGCCCGTGAGCCGCCACTGCCCGTCGCTGTCCTGCCAGGCGCGGAGGCTGACGGCCTGGAGGTCGCTGCCGGCGTCAGGCTCGGTGAGCACCATGGCACCGGTGACCTTGCCGTCGGCGAACTGCGGCAGGTAGTGGTCCTTGATCTCGTTATTCGCGAAGGCGTTGATGGTCTCGGCGATGCCCTGCAGGCCGAAGATGTTCATCAGCGAGGCGTCGGCACGGCTGACCATCTCGATGGCCATCGTGTAGACCAGGTTCGGGCAGTTGATGCCGCCATACTGGCGGGGCAGCGTGAAGCCCATGAGATCGGCCTGCGCGAGCGCCTTGAGGTTCTCCCGGACGCTATCGTTCAACGTGACGGTACCGTCCTCGTTGAGCGTGTTGCCCTCGGCATCGACCTTCTCCGCGCGCGGGGCGATGATGTTGCCGGCCACGTCGCCGACAATCTTCAACACGCGCCGGTAGTTGTCGATCGCGTCCGCAGCATCGACAGGCGCATACTCCCGGCCGGGCCCATCGATTTGCGTGAAGCCGTCCTCCTGGACCGAGGCGATCTCGGCGAGATCGATGTGGGAGAAGAGGAACTGGATGTCGTCGTTATCGAGAAAGAAGTTCGGCATGATTGTCTCTCACGAGCAATGACGAATGACGAAATCAGAATGACGAAGGAATGTCGAAGCACGAAACAGAGTGGCGGGGGCTTTGACTGCCCGCTCCACATTCGGATTTCGTCCTTCTTTCGTCATTCGGATTTCGACATTCAGGTTTCGCCTTACGCCCGCTCCTTAATCGCCTTGATCATCATCGGTACCACCTTGTTCATGTCTCCGACGATGCCGTAGTGGGCGACACCGAAGATGGGGGCTTCCTTGTCCCAGTTGATGGCCACGATCTTCGCGCTCTCTTCCATGCCGGCGCGGTGCTGGACGGCGCCGCTGATCCCGCAGGCGATGTAGAGGGCCGGCCGAACTGTCGTGCCGGTCTGCCCGATCTGGTGCTCTTTGCCGATGAAGCCGCTGTCCACTGCGGCGCGGGAAGCACCGACGGCGCCGCCGATGGCGCCCGCCAGGGCGTGGATCAGTTTGAAATTGTCCTTGCTTCCGACGCCGCCGCCGCCGGCCACGATGGAGCGGGCGCCCTTCAGGTTCACCAGGCGCTTCTCGCGGTGGCGTTCGACGACGCGGACGACCAGTTCCTTCTCGGTGAGCTCAACCTTCTCCTCGACGATTTCCCCGCTGCGTCGCGGGTCGCCGTCGAGCATGCGCATCACGCCTTCCCGGACGGTCGCCATCTGTGGCCACCGGTCGTAGTTGATGATTGTCGCGATAATGTTGCCGCCGAACGCCGGGCGGATCTGCATGAGCAGGTTCTTGTGCACCTGCTTTGTTTTCGGGTCCGTGTAGTCCCCGATCTCGAGATCGGTACAGTCGGCGGTGAGGCCCGCCCGCATCTCGGATGCCACGCGTGGCGCCAGGTCGCGTCCGAGCGCCGTCGCGCCGAAAAGCACGATCTGCGGCTTGTGCTTCGTGATCAGCGTGCACATCACGCGGGCGTAGGGCAGCGTGCGGTAGTACTCGAGCCGTGTGTCGTGCACGTAGTAGACCTTGTCTACGCCGTGCGCGATCAGACGGTACGAGAGCTCGCGGACGTTCCAGCCCGCCAGCACCGCACCCACTTTCACGCCAAGTTTGTCGGCCAGTTCGCGGGCCTTGCCGCACAGCTCGAGCGAAACGTCGGAAAGACTTTCGTCTTCCTGCTCGGCAAAGACCCAGATGTCGCCGCGGGGGTTGGGATCGATCATGTGTGAAGCTCTCGATGGTCAGGAGCCAGAAGCTTTGAGCTGTGAGCTTCGAGCTCTGAGCCGGACAAAAACACCCTCAGTTGCGTGTGTGGCGCAGCTTCTGAATCAACGCAATCAGCATGCGCCTGACTTCTTCAGCCATCCCGTTCGTATGTCCGTACACCGTCTCGTCCACCAGTTGAAGATCGCGTGCGAGAAGGAGGAAGTACTCCAGTTCGCTCAAGGACGCGAGTGCAATCTGCGCGAACCGGCCGAATTCCGTGTCTCCCTGACGACAGCATCCTTCAGCGAGGTTGGAGGGAACCGAAGCGGCCGCCCGGCGCATCTGGCCGGTCACACCGTACATCTCCTCCTTCGGAAAGGACCGCGTCGCCGCATAGATCGCGAGCGTCAGCTCATGCGCCTTCTGCCAGACCTTGAGGTTCCTGAAGTCCTGCATGGGATGCTCTCTGGCTTACAGCTCATAGCTCACAGCTCACAGCTCTTACCCCAGCGTCCTGTCCACGATCAGCTCGTGGATCATCCTGCGGATGCCCTCTTCGGTGGCGGGAATCTCCGTGTAGCCTTCCTTCGTGAGGACAATGGACTGGACGCGGTGGACCTTGGTCGGTGAGCCGGAGAGCCCGCACCACTTCAAATCGGCCCGGATGTCGTCCAGGTCCCACTGCTCGATCTGCAAACCCCGGCCCCGCAGCGATTCCAACCGGCGCCCGATCTCGACCTCTTTCTTCTCCGGGGTGATGTCCGGAGCAGCGGTCGTGATCTCGCGGTCGATCTCGGCGGCGGCCCTGGCCCGCTTGTACTGCATGACACGCCGGGCGGCCGACGGGCGAGGCTCATTGGCCGAATCGAGCACCGTGATCAGCAGCGGGGGATGGGCCTCGAGGATCTCCCAACCGTTGCCGACATTCCGGCGGATGCGGATCGCGGCCTTTGGCGCGTCGGACGTCTCGACGAACCTCTCGAAGTAGGTGATCTGCGGGATGCCGAGTTTTTCGGCCATCTGCGGTCCGACCTGGGCGGTGTCGCCGTCGATCGCCTGCCGCCCGCAGAAGACCAGGTCGTATCGCCCGATCGTGCGGACCGCCTGGCTGAGGATGTAGCTCGTGGCGAGCGTGTCGCTGGCGGCGGCACGCCGATCGGTGATCAGGATCGCACGGTCTGCACCACGGTAGAGGCACTCGCGAAGGACTTCGCACGCCGCCGGCGGCCCCATGGTGAGCGCCGTCACGCTTCCGCCGCGGCAGTCGCGCAGGGCCAGCGCCGCCTCGAGGGCGTGCAGGTCTTCGGGATTGAAGATCGCGGGCAGGGCGCCGCGGTTCACGGTTCCGTCGGCCTTCATGGCTTCGCCAGTGATATTACTGGTATCCGGAACCTGTTTAACGCATACGATGCAATCGTAGCTCAAGCGTGATTCCTCATCACTTGCTGCGACCGCACCTCTCCGGCGGGCGAAAACATAGCGGGGGCAGCGGAATCCGTCAACCTGTCTTGAACGCGGCGCAGCCCACGACTAGAGTGTCAGCCGCGCCGAACCGGAGGCGCGCGGACCTCGCGGGCAAGGAGCCGATCATGACGACTCTCTACGGAACGCTGCTGCAGCCCAGATCGTCGACGGAATGCGCGGTGTCACCCGGCACGACAGTGGAAATCGCCGCAGACGGGCGCGTTGCGTCCGTCGCAGCGGGGCAGGCGGCGGGACGGGACGCAGTGGGTGAGGCAGGCTGCTGGATCCTGCCCGGCTTCATCGACGCGCATCTGCACGTGCCGCAGTGGGATCGGCGCGGCATCGACGGCGGCGGCCTCTTCGACTGGCATGAGCGGGTTGTTTACCCCGCCGAGACGCGCCTGCGCGACCTCGCGTGTGCGGAAACGCTGGCCGACGCCTTTGCCACTGGTTGTATCGCAAACGGGACAACGACAGTGGCCGCGTTTGGCAGCCCTTTCGCGCCCGCTACCGAGCGCGCGTTCGAAGTGTTTGAGCGGCGCGGCCTCCGGGCGATCTTCGGGATGACACTGAACGACGCGAACGTGCCCACGGACCTCATGCAGTCTACCGACAAGGCTCTCGACGAATCGCGCGCCCTGGCGGCCCGGTGGCACAACGCCGCCGACGGGCGGCTCAGCTACGCATTCAGCCCGCGGATGTCGCTGGCCTGCAGCGAAAAAATGATGCGCGGCGCGGCCGCACTCGCCGACATGCTCGGCTGCTATGTCCAAACGCACGTGGCGGAGTCGGCGGCGGAGGTGCAAGCTGTTCGTGAGAAGTTCTCCGACCGCCTCGACGACGTCGACGTTTTCGCCGAGATGGGCCTGCTCACCGCGCGGACGCTCCTGGGGCACGGCGTGTTTCTGAGCCAGCAGCAGCGCCACCAGGTGGCGGAGGCCCGCACCGCAATCGTGCACTGCCCGACGGCGAACCTGTTCCTCGAGAGCGGCATCATGGATTACCACGCGCACCAGTCGGCCGGCATCCGGATGGCGCTGGGCAGCAGCGTTGCCGGCGGCCCCGACCCGTTCATGCCCCGGGTGGCCGTCGAATGCCTGCAGATGGCGAAGGCTCTCAAGGTGCACGCAATCCCGCGGGGTTCGCATCGCGTCCCGGCACCCGCCGAGGCATGGTGGCTGCTGACGCGCGGTGCGGCCGAGGCGCTCAGCATGGGCGACCGCATCGGTACGATCGCGCCCGGTTATCAGGCGGACTGCCTCGTTGTGCGCCCGGAAAAGTGGATTGCCGACCTGCCGACGGACCAGCAGGTCTCGGCGCTGCTGTACACGATCAGCCCGCAGCAGATCGAGCACGTGTACATCGCCGGCAAACGCGTCGGCCCGTGACAATAGCTCGTCGCGGGTGGAACTCCACGCCGGGTACCACCGCTGCCCTTACGGGCGCCCGCGTTCGTTCACTTCGCCCGGGAGTCCACGCGCATTCCTTCGGTGATCTCGCGCGAGGGGATGGCAACGACCACATCCTGCTGCGACAGGCCGGACGTGATGGCCGCATCTTCATCGTTCATCAGGCCGACACTGACAGGCACGGAAACTGTGCGACCGTCGCGGACGGCCATGGCTCTCCAGCCCCCTGACTTGTCGCGGAAGAGCGCGGTGCGCGGCAGCGTCAGCGCGTCCTTCGCTTCGTCGTAGAAGATGCGCACATTCACGCGGAATTCGACGCCAAGCCGCTCCGGGCGGCGATCCAGGCTGATGATCACGTTCACGCGCTGCTGTTCGACGCCGAGGGAACTGATCTTCTTGAACCCGGCGGGTTCGATGCGCACGACCTTCCCGGCGATGGGTTCGCGGAGGCCTTCCCCGAAGATTTCGACCGGGTCGCCGGGTGAAAGGCGCATCGCACGCTCCGTCAGCACCTCGGCGCGGATTTCGAGCTCCTGCAGTCGCCCGAGGGTCAGGAGCGGCGTTCCGGCGGCAAGGTACTGGCGGCGCGTCTCGTGCCTCTCGAGCACGACGCCGTCAATCGGGCTGCGGATCTCCGCGCGGGCGAGGTTGCGTTTCTCGATTTCGAGCTGGGCCCTGGCCTCCTCCATCTGCTGCTCGTACGACTGCCGCTTGAACGACTTGCGGTCAATGTAATCGGTGATGAACTTGGGCCCGATGTAGCTGACGGCGGCGAGCGTGCGGAGGGCGGCGAGTTCGAGTGCATCGCTCTGCATCTCGGCGGTCGCGCGGCGCCAGTTGGTCTCGGCAGAGCGGATTTCCTGTTCGGCCGCCGCGCCCGCCGCCTCGACCCGGCGAAGGCGCTCGAGCTCGGACTTCGCAAAATCAGCTACCGCCTGCGAAGCTTCCACCTGCTTCTCGGCGGCCTGGACGGTCTCGTCGATCGCCTTCACAATCGCCTTCGCCTGCACGAGCATGTTGAGCTCGAGCCGGTTGTCGGAATTCTCCTGGATATTCGTTTCCAGCACTGCAATGCGCTGCTCGACCTGGCGGACCTGCGCCATCAGGTCCTCCTTCTCGAGATTCGCGACGACCTGGTCCTTCTTCACCTCCGTCCCTTCGAGCAGGTCGATGCGTTCCAGCCAGCCGTTGATCGGCATCGAGATCAGGAAGTCAGTCGGCAACCGGGTCACCGCCTGCTCTTCCACGAACGCGCGGATTGTCTCGACGCGCGGGCGGATCACGTCCACGACGGCATCCGGGCGCGTCGCACTCCAGATCCAGAACGCCACGACCGCCAGAATCAGCAGAATGAGGAGCAGCCACCTGGGTTTCATGCACGTGCCTCACACCGGGAGAGCATCAGCCTACTCCTTTACCTGGATGCCTTCGAGCCAGTCGAGCTGGCGGATGGAGCGGTACGCGAACCACTGCGAGAGCAGCACGAACACCGTGGCGGCCGCCGCGGCCAGGACCACCGTGAATGGTCTGACGGTGATGGGGATGCGGAACATCTCGGTGTCATACGCTCCGGCCCAGAGCCACAGGATGAATCCGGTGATCGGAAGCGAGCCGATCAGACCGAAGGTGTGAATGATCATCATCTGGCGGAAGAAGATGCCCGAGATCTGCACCGGCCGGTACCCGAGCACGCGGAAACTGGCGATATCGCGCGTCCGATCGGCGATTTCGATCAACGAGGCGTTCAGCATGCTGCCGAAGCCGATCACGCCGGCAAAGCCGATCATCACCGTCAGCGAAAAGCTCATGGACTTGATGAAAGTGGCCTTGATATTCGCCATCGTGGTCGCCGGGACCGCGAGGTTCTGAGCGTTCGGCAACTCCTTGAGCGTGCGATAGAGGTCGTCACGCCGCGCGGGGTTCACCCGCGTCTGGACCGCGTTCATTGCGAAAGATTCACCTGCGATCCGCGACAGGTAGCGCAGGTCCGCGTAGCACTCGAGCCCCAGGTAGCTCTCCACGATCGTCTGGACGTGGGCGGTTGTCGTGAGCCGCTGACCGCGCACCGGCGTGATCTCCAGCCGGTCACCTGCGCGGGCGTCGAGAATCTCGGCCACCTTGCGCGAGAGGACGATCCCCTCCGGTGGGATCTCAATGGGCTGGAGGTTGGCGTCCACCGGCGTGGTGAGGCGGTGGTCCGCGGCCAGGCCGGTGATCCCGAGGCGTCGCGAAAACCGCCCGTGCCGGATGTCGCAGGTAAGGGCGAGCATGGGCTCCGCCTCGTCCACGCCGGGCAGTGCACGGGCCTCGAGCAGGGCGG
The DNA here is from genome assembly GCA_964548565.1 of uncultured Planctomycetales bacterium. Lineage (GTDB taxonomy): Bacteria > Planctomycetota > Phycisphaerae > UBA1845 > PWPN01 > CAYLLT01. Next base: position 15,139 of record CAZJTF010000017.1, read on the forward strand.
CTTCTGACTTTTCGTCGCGCATGCCGAGATCGGCGTCGCTGTGCGTGACGTGTTCAAACTGGAAATCCAGCAGGAACCAGATCGAGTCGCGCATCACGAGCGAGGCGAGAATGATCGACGTCGCCATGGCCGACGACAGGACCCCCGTCAGGGTGCGCCCGCGGTTGCGCGAGAGGCTCCGCAAGGCGATGTGACTGCGGAATCCGAGCCGCCGCCACAGGACCGGGAAGCGTTCCAGGAACACCGATCCGCCGCGCTCCGGCGGGCGTGGACGCATGGCCTCGGCTGGATGGAGTTGCAGGACATGCCACACGCCCTTGAGCGTGCCGAGTATCGAGAAGGCGATGCTGATCAGCATGCCCAGGCCGAGCAGGTCGTAGTTGAACCTCCACAGGAACTCCGGGAACTCGAAGAACATCCGGTACACGCGGAGGAACAGGACCGTCATTCCGAGCCCGAGGCCAATGCCGGCCAGCCCGCCCGCAACGCCCACCGCCACCCCGAACGAGAGGTAATGCCCGAGCACCTGGCGGTCCGAGTAGCCCAGTGCCTTGAGCGTGCCGATCACTGTCCGCTGGCGTTCGGCCAGCCGGCTCATGAGCACATTCAGCACAAGGGCCGCGACGCCGAGGAAGATCGACGGCATCACCAGGGCGCTTACGCCGAGTCCTTTGATTTCGTCCGAGAGGAACCGGTGCGACGCCTGGCGCTCGCGCGGTGTTGTGGCGAGGACGCCATATGGGTCCAGCATCCGCTCCGCCCGTTCCAGGAGCACGTCGACGTCCTGCTGATGGCCGGGGACCATGCGTCCGACGATCTGGTTGCAGGCGTCCTGGAAGTCGAGGACGTCGCGCGCGAATCCCTCCTTGATGTAGATCGTAGCGAAGTGCGCCGGGTCGGGGGCGAAGTCGCCCTGGCCGCGAACGGCGTACACGTATTCCGGGCTCATTGCGGTGCCGACGATCACGAACGCCTGCTTCTTGCGGTTCAGGATCACGCTGACGCGGTCACCCGGACCGAGGCCGTGTGCCTTCGCGAACGCCTCGCCGAGAATCGCCTCTTCCGTGCGATCGGGCGAGAAGCCGGAGCCTCGGACGATGGCGATGGCGTTGATCGTGCGACTGAAGTCGCGCTCGGGGGTCGAAATCAGCCGGCCGGAGAGGGGACGGACCTCGCCCGGGACGTCCAGGATCACGTCGAAGACGATGCGGCTCTCGACCTCTGCCACGCCCGGCAGGTTCGCGATGGGCGCGACCGCCGTGAGCGGAGCCTTCTTCACGTCAACCCAGAAGTCGGCGAACTGGTGGCGCGTGTAGTAGTCGTGCTGGCTGGCCAGCAGGATCCGCTGGGCGGAATTGAGCGAGATGAAGCTGCCCGTCCCGACGGCGATGATGGCGACGACCGTTGCGAGGACGCCGGCGTTGCCGCGCAGGTCGCGCGCGAGTTTGCGGTTCAGAACGGGCATCGGGCACCAGCAGGATTGGGGACTCCGAATGTGCGGCGTCGCCGCGGCGCAGCATCCTCGACAGTCAACCGACAGTCGCCCATTCCGGCCCGGCATCGCTGCTTCCGAAGCAATGGCATCCTCACCAGTTCACCTCCGATGCGGGGACCTGGTGCTCGTGCACGTGGGATTCAGCGATGCGCCCGCTGACCAGCCGCACCGTGCGGTGGCCGATGGCGGCAATGCCCGGGTTATGCGTGATGATGATGACCGGGAGCCCCTGCGTGCGATTGAGGTCCTGCAGGATGCCCAGGACGTGTCGTGCGGTGGTAAGGTCGAGCGCTCCGGTCGGCTCGTCAGCGAGCAGCAGGTCCGGACGCTTGGCGAGGGCCCGTGCGATCGCGACGCGCTGCTGCTCGCCTCCCGAGAGCTGCGCGGGAAAGTGGTCCGCGCGATCGCTGAGCCCGACCATGTGCAGGGCCTCACCCGGATCGAGCGGCCTGGGCGAAAGCTCGGTCGCCACCTGGACGTTCTCGTAGGCGGTAAGCGTCGGCACGAGATTGTAGAACTGGAAAATGAAACCAATCCGGTCTCGCCGGTAACGGGTGAGACCGTCGTCGTCGAGCTGCCCCAGGTCCGTGCTGCCGTACCACACGTGGCCGGCGGTCGGTCGGTCCATGCCTCCGATCAGATTGAGCAGCGTGCTCTTCCCGGAGCCGGACGGCCCGAGGATGATCAGCAGCTCGGACGTCCCGATGCGCAGATCAACGTCGACCAGCGCGGGCACCTGCACCTCGCCCATCGTGAAGATGCGGCTGACGTTCTCGAGTCGCAGCAGCGTTCCGTTTCGGCCGTCCATCGTGGCTCCCGGCGGATCGCAGCATATTGTAATGGCTCGCTCAGCCAAAGTGCCGTCGCGCAGCCAGCGAGGCACTGCTTCTGCATGGCCGCTCCGTCAGGCCCTCCCGAAGCCAGAGTAACCGTTGGGAGCGGCGAAGCCGTCGTGTGTGTCTGAGCAGCCAAAAACCGGCGCGCCTGCCGAACGCAGAAAGCAGCCGGGATGCCGGCCGGGTCAGATCTTCACGAAGATCCGGCGCAGGTACAGCGGTGTCGCGACGATGAGCCAGAACAGCACGTACGCGATCGCGAAGGCCAGGGATGCATTCTTCGGATCCTGGAATGCCGGCGTGAACCAGTGTTGGTACACCCAGCTTCGGACGCTCGTTCCGCCGGCGGGCGTGTAGAGCAGAATGCGCGTGACGAAGCCCGAGGCGACGTAGACGAAGATGGCATTTGTGCCGAACACCAGAAACGGCCAGGTCCAGCGGCGGTACCCCTTCAGGTCGATCAGCCAGTAGCACATCGCCAGGACGGTGAGCGCGAGCCCGGCCGTCAGGAGCACGTACGAGCTGGTCCAGATCTTCTTGTTGATCGGGAACCAGAAGTCGAGACACAGTCCGGCGAACAGGGCGAGGCTGCCGAAAAAGAACAGTCCGCTGGCCTTCTCGTGCCCGTCGCGTCGACCGTGGAGCCAGTTTCCGGCAAGCACCCCGCACAGTGTGGTGGCAATCGCGGGGATCGTGCTGAGGAGCCCTTCAGGATCCGGGCGCTCCCCATACACGTGCCGACCGAAGATCTGCAAATCGATCCAGTCATGCAGCCAGCCGTCGGGGCGCCGCAGCAACTCGGGCGTTTCCGCGACGTAGCTTCCCGGAGCGCTGACGGTTTTCACGATGACCCAGTATCCAATGAGAAGGGCGGCCGTCCATGCCGCGCGCCCACGCGCGCCGGTGGTCATCACGATCAGGGACGCGGCGAAGTAGCAGAGGGCGATCCGCTGGAGCACGCCGGGGACGCGCAGGACGGTTCCTTCGCGGACGACCGGCGGATGTGACTGCTGGAAATAGTCGTAGTGGAAGAAGAACCAGGCGACGCCCCCAACAAGCAGCAACAGGCCAATGATCTGCCGCACCCTGCGGCGCGCGGGGTCACTGCGGTCCGCGCCGGGCGAGGGGAGCACGTACAGTCCGACGATGACAGCAACCTGCGGCGCCATCAGGATCGGGTTCGGAAAGCTCGGGATCGTCAGGCCCAGCAGGAAGATCACGATCGTGCGGCGGACGATCTGCGCGAGAAGCTGGGTTCGGCTCTCGCCGCGCGCGAGGCGCTTGTCGAAGGAGAAGGTGATGGCCACGCCAACGATGAAGAGGAAGAAGGGGAAGACCAAGTCCGTCGGCGTCCAGCCGTTCCATTCGACGTGCAGCAGGGGTCCGTAGACGTGCTTCCAGTCGCCGGGGTTGTTGACCAGGATCATGCCGGCCATCGTGAGGCCGCGGAAGACGTCGAGCGAGAGGAAACGATCCGTGGCCAGCCTCGGAGTCTCTGTCATGTCGCGCGTCCTTTGGGCCCGTGGCAGCGGACCACGAGCAGGTTACGACAGACGATCCACTGCGTCGAATCCACGTCGCGGCCGCTATTCCTTCCACGTATACCGTCCGTCTTCCATCGCGCTTGCGGCCACGGGTGAGCGCCAGACGAGGCAGACCGGTTTGCCTTCACCGGTGGTCGCGTACTGGTGATGCCCGTCGCGGTCGATGGTCTCGATGAGCGGCAGCGTCGTGGCGGGCGGATTCTTCGTGTCCGCCGGGAGGGCATAGAACCGCGGCCCGGCCTGGGGCGTCGTGCCCTCGTCGCCGATCTGAAGCTTCGTGGCTGCCCCCGCGGAAACTTCGTACACGGGGAGCAACCCCGGCCCGGGGCGATCCGGCGCGAAGAAAACGATCGGCCCCGGCTCCATGCCCGGCGGGATGCGCGTCTTTGTCACCAGGGCGCCGCCGCCGCCCGGGCCGCTCAATTCGTAGACGGGTACAGGCAGGACGAGCCGCGCATCCGCGAGATCCAGCCTGTACATGATCTGGTTGTAGTCGTAACGCGGCGTCTTCACGGGTGCGCCGGAGAACGACTCGGTGTAAGTACCCTCAAAGTAGATGATCCGTCCGCCTTCTTTGGCAAAGTACGGGTGCTGCTTCGGGTTGTAGAAGCTGTATTTGTCGTGCGTGAGGACCTTGCGCGCGTATACCCAGGGGCCGAGCGGCGAGTCTGCCTCGGCGTACCAGACCTCGCCGAGCATCGAGGTGCCGAAGATTTCGGAATCAATGAGCGTCCATCGCTTGCGGTAGTCGTTCCAGGTGATGTGGCCGGCGTGGGCAATAATGGATTTGCCGGAGTCCGCGTCACGCAGGTGGAAGAGCACCTCGTCCGGCTTGAGCTTGCCGGACTTCACGAGGTTGGCCTCGTCCTGCGAACCGAGGTATGCGGTGTTCCGCTTCCAGGCGTAGCGGACCCTGCCGTCGGGGCCGCGGTCGATCTGCGGGTCTTTCGCCGTGCTGCCCTCTTTCAGGCAAGTAAAAACCTCAAACTTTGAAAGGTTCGAGAGATCCGCGCGCGCTGCTGGGACGCGGATGATCGGTAGCGGCATCTGGAACACGACGTAGTCGCGTCCGTCCATTTTCCAGATGTCGGCGTGGCCGGTGGGAACGATTGGATGACGGAGGGGCCATTCCGCCACGTGCTGGAACACCCCTTTTTCGTCGTTATAAACCGCCAGTCCGCGCCGGTAGGTCTCCATCGAGGCCCCTTTGATCTTCGCGTAGCCCGCGAACATCCGGTCGCGCCCGGCGTCCTTCAGTACGACGAACCCGAACGCCCAGGTAGGGCCCGGACCTTCCATCGGCACCATCTCGCGCGTGAAACCATCGTCGCGGAGGATGTACTCGAGGTCGACGCCGACATCGGGATCGAGGCCGCCGTCCTTCGGCAGCAGGGTCGTCGCGCCTGTCATATTGAAGTTGCCCAGCGGATACGCGGGCCACCCGGTGTCGCCCCAGAACCAGTACAGCCTGCCGTTGTAGAACGTGTTGAGCGTGCTGTCCTGGCCGAAGACACGCCCGTTCAGGAGCGGGCGACGGATCGGCGGCTTGTCCCCCAGGAGAACAGTGTCGCGGTAGATCCCGCCCCCCGTAATCCGGTACAGGCGTTCGG
>CAZJTF010000017.1:20633-36600 GCA_964548565.1 uncultured Planctomycetales bacterium
TCCAGCGTCGCGGTGCCACCGGGGGTGGTTTTCAGCCGGCTGCCCGCCATGCCGAAGCCGTCCTTCTTGAAGTCGTAACCATGGCTGCGGAGGCTGAAGAAGACCTCCTGGTCCATGAGGCCGGGCTCATAGAAGGCGACGAGACCATTGCTGTCGGTGTAATAGCGAATGGAGTTGGTGGTTTCGAGCTCCACAAGCGGGATGCCGCGGCGCGTCTGTGAGTCGACGACATGGATGCGGAAGTACTCCGTCGGGGCGGGGGAGGCGGCAAACGCGAGAAGCGAGAAGGGGGAAGTCAGAAGCAGAATGAAGATGATCGCGCGATTCATACTTGCATCCTTCCTGGGGTTCGCGAGTTCCAGAGTCATTGGGAACTTGGCGGTAAGTCGTACACGTGGACGGCGTAAGGATCAAACCGGTCGACGATGCAGCCCCGGTCGAGTTGCAGCGTGCGATTCTCGAAACGCACGTGGACGGCCCCCGTTTCGGTGGCGGGGATCGACATCTTCACCGACTCTTGGGCCGCGCTGCGGTTGACAGCCAGCAGAATCCGTCTGCCGTTCAGCGATTTGAGGCGCAGGCTGATCAGGGCGGGCGTGCATGTCGGCTGCGGATCGGCATCCGGGGCCATGAACACGTCCTGCATCCCGCGCAGCTCGGTGACCAGCGTCTTGAGTGCGTCCCAGTGGCCCTCGCCGGGCTTGTTAAGGATGCCGTTGCCCCCGGAGCCGGAGCCGACGTAGTACATCAGCCCCTTCGCGCCGTGGATCACCGCCAGGTAAGCCTGCGCGCGGTACTCGAGTGGCGTCGGAAAACGTCCGTCACTGCGCTGCGGCTTGCGATACGCCTGGACGCCGACCCACAGCGGCTTCTTCGTCTCGGCCCGCGTGAGAAAGGTCGGAGGAACGAGTTCGAGCGTCCCGCCGGTGACCTCCTCGCCTTCCAGCAGGGCGGGGCCGGCGCCAGCCGTGATCGGGAACGGGTACCACCACCACATGCCGAGATCCATGTGCTCGGCGGGAAAGAGAGAGCTGCGGTCCTTGATCTTGAAAATGACATCGCGGGCGTCGCCGATCATGAGCGGGTGATTCGGGTCTTTACGACGGATCATCGCGTGGATGTCCCGGACCAGGGTCAACGGCGCCTCGCCGCGGGCGATGCCCTCTTCTTCGTCCCAGGCGAGCAGCCCGGGGTGATTGCGGAACATGCGGGCGCGTCGCGCGACTTCATCGTCAATCGGGCGTGCGTGGGAGCCGTGTGTGAGAAGAACGAGCGCTTTCATACCCGCGGTGTGGGTTTCGTCCAGGAACCGCTTCAGCCGCGTGTTGTCCGGGACGCGTCCGGGCACCGTGGCGGCGGCGTTGTAGCTGTGGGCGACATTGAAGCCGGCTGACGCCTGCTCGGCGAAGCGACCGCCGTTGAACATGCCGATCGGGAAGATCGGTCGACCGGATACGACGGGATAGCCTGCCGCGTTCAGCGTCACGCGGGCGTCGGCTCGACGGATGACGTGCCAGTCGCCCGCGGAACTCCCGATCGTTTTGCCGTCACGAGAGAGGGTGCAGGTGAGCGTGTACGCGCCGACCTCGACAGAGCCGGGTGCGAGCGTGAACGTGACCGGGTTCGGCGGCAGCGCGTCGGAGGTCCATTGCGCGATCTGCTTCCCGGGTTGCCCGAGCGTGATGGCGGCCGAGATCTTCTCGCGGGCGACACGATCCTCGTGAACCCAGAACCGGCCCTCGAGTCGTGCAGGGCCGTCCTCCAGGCACCAGTGCGTCGGGACGGGCGGTTCAGTGACGAGCAGCGGCGGCACGGTGACGTCCGCACTCGCGACGGCGATGACGGCGTCCCGGTCGCGTGCTTCCAGACGGAGCTTGACCTTGCCGCGGGTGTTGAGACGAGCGGGAACCGGAAGGCGTTGTTCGGCCGCGGCACTGAGGACGTGCCTCACGTCGCTGCCGCCCGGTGCAATTCGGAGTTGCAGCGCGCGACCGGCCAGTTGCGCGTCGCGGTTGATGAGCACGACCGGGACCTGCACCGGACCGGGTTCGAGCGTGGGATCATCGAGATCCAGGCGTGCCGCGACCGCGCCGGGTGCCCGCAGTTCGAGATCGTCCCACCACGTGCGTCCGGTGACGCCGGCCATGCCAACCTGCAATGAGGCGTAGGCCGCTCCCGGCGGAACGACCGCTTCGAGTTCGAGCCGGTGCCAATCCCCGGGCGGCGGGGGCGCTGGCTGCGCCTTCTGCCACCGGATGTAGTGTCGACGCCTGTCGAGAAAGGCGGCGTTGAACGTGAGCGAGCCCGCCATGCCGGAGCGAACGCCTTCCGTGCGACACCACGCAGTGAGCGCCAGCTTCTCGCCGGGTGCGACGGGAATGGGCTCGCTCACGAGGGTAGCCTTCAGGTCCGAGCGCGTTTCGATGCGGACGCACCGGCCGCCGTCGCGGCCCGGCTGATCGATGCGAATGGTGGCCGTCCCTTCGGGCACGTACGTCGACCAGTGGGGGGGCAGGGCGTCCTTTCCGGGCGGGGCCTCGAAGTCCCCGTTTGACACGAGGTTCGTCTGTGCGAGCGCCTCCGCATGGAGTGCGATCGCGGTCACGGCGACAAGACGTGAGACAAAACGTGATCGATGTTTCACGAGAGCACCGGCGAGAATCTTACAGCACCCGCGCCAGAGGGCAAAGGTTCGCGTCAGACGGACGTGATGCTGATACGACGGTGACGCCGCCGCCCATGGTCGTCGCGGCGCGAACGGCTCCTGCTTACAATGCCGCGATTCCAGGACAGGAGCGTGTTATGAACGTGTTTATCTCGGCAGACATCGAGGGCATCGGCGGAGTCGTGGGGTCGCTGCACTGGGACCCCAAAGGCATGCACTACGAGCGGGCATGCGGATGGATGGCGGCGGAAGTGAATGCGGCCATCCAGGGCGCGCTGGACGCCGGAGCCGAGCGGATCGTCGTGAAAGACGCCCACAACGACGGGACGAACATCAACCTGGAGAAGCTGCATCCGGCGGCGGAACTGATCAGCGGCTGGGGGCCGCTCAACAGCATGGTGGAAGGGGTCGGCCGGGACTTCGACGCGCTGTTCCTGGTCGGGTACCACGCCCGCGGCGGGACCGTGGATGGCACGCTCGCGCACACCTGGTCCCGGAACCTGCTGGAGTTCCGGATCAACGACACCCTGGTCGGCGAGGCGGGCTGGGCGGCGGCATTCGCCGGACAGTTTGGCGTGCCGCTGGGGCTGGTGACAGGCGATGACAAGCTGATGGCACAGTTGCAGCAGGAGCTTCCGCAAGGGTACGAAACAGTCGTGACCAAGACGGGCTGGGCATTCGAGTGTGCGTGTATGCGTCCGATCGAGCAGGTCCGGCGCGACATTCGGGCAGCGGCCGAGCGCGCGCTCAAGGACGTGAAGAGGCTCCCGGTCTTCCGCCCGCAGCTTCCCGTCACGATCACACTGCGGTTCCGCCACTGGGAAGGACTGAACGCCTGCGCGGCCGTGCCCGGCGTGGAGCGGCTCGCGGTCGATACCTTCCGTTATCGGGCACAGGACTTCATCGAAGCCCAGAAGTACTTCTCGACGCTGCACAAGCTGGCAAAACCGCCGGTGTAACCGCCGGACGGCTGGAGGAGCGGTCTCGCATACGGTAAAATGATTTTGTCGCGGAACAATGCCGTTATGCGAGACAGGAGTAGTCATGACCCGCTCCCGGTTATGCCGTCTATCCAGCGCTCTCGCTGTGTGCTGGGTGTTTGCCGGGATCAGTCGGGCCGATACCGATTCCGACCCGCTGACGGCCAGCGTCGCTTCCGCTCTGCAGGCGGCGGCGACGGCTCCTTCCGACGGGATGGACGGCTCGCCCCTGCTCCCGAACGGCTCGGTCGTTGATTCCGCCACGATTGACGCCTCCGGTGTCGCTCACGTCCGGATCACGCTGCCCGCGGGCAGTGCGTTCGAGTCGCTCTCCGAATCGCATGCAGCGTCGATCGACGCGCTCGTTTCCGGAGCCGTCGGGCAGGTTCGACCGCCGGCGGGCCTGAGTATCGAGGTGCGGGTCGGGCTGGGGTCTTATCGGTCGCTGGAGTCGCTGGTCGACGCGCCCGCCACCGCGGTGCCGGAGCCGGCCTCCACCCCAGACGTGCCGTCCCCGGCCGGGCCGCGGGCACTCCATACAGGGGGTGCGGTCGAGTCCTCGGGCGGGCCCCTGGCGAACGCAGACGGGCAGCCAACGGGCGCGCTGAGCGGCGTGATCGTCTACTGCGCGGCAGGGCACGGCTGGACGGCCGGCAGCTCGAGTTGGGTCCTGCAGCGGCCGCTGCTGCTCAACATGGTCGAGGACTACGGGAACCTCGAGCAGCTCAATGCATTTGTGCACTACCTCTATAACGCAGGCGCAACCGTCGTGCCGTTCCGCCCGGTCGGGTACCAGCCGATTGAGATCGTGCTCGACAACGATGATCCCGGCGTGACGTACACCGGGAGCTGGACAAACAGCACGACCGCAACCGAGTGGTACGAGAACGGCGCGACGAACAGCGGCGTGCGCTATCGCTACACGACTTCCTCGGTGACGGAGACGGCCCTCGCGCGCTACACGCCGAACATCGTGACGCCCGGCTTCTATCCGGTGTACTGCTGGACGCGCGACAACACCGACCGTGTCAAGCAGCTGTACAGGATCCGCCACAGCGGCGGCACGGCGCAGGTGCGGATCGATCACCAGCTCGTGGGCAAGGGCTGGATCTGGCTCGGCACGTACTACTTCGAGAGCGGCACCGGCGGGTACGTCGAGATCTCGAACCAGGCGACGACCACCAGCACGGTGGTGGCCGACGCGATCCGGTTCGGCAACGGGATGGGCACCGTCGTCGGAGCCGGTCCCGGGCGGGTGAGCGGCTATCCGCGGGAAGAGGAAGGGCAGCGCTACTGGGCCGAGAGCGAGGCCGGCATCAATGCGGAGGGTCTTGCGTCCAGCATCTGGAACTGCTGCAGCACGGACAGCGACGACAATGTGGGGGCGGCCGCGCGGTGGGCGAGGGCAATGAACCGCACGAACGTGAACAACGACCGGTGGCGCCGCATCTACATCGAGTTCCACTCGAATGCCTCCGGGGGCGCGAAGGGTACAGTCGCGCTGTGGAATGACGCGGGTTCGGACACCACGAACCAGCTCGAGTACGCAACCATCCTCGGCGAGAAGGTCGAAGCGGACATGCTCGCGCTCGATGACGGGTTCGAGTATTCCTGGGGTGCCCGGAACCCGAACACGTACAATGGCTCGATCAACTACGGCGCCATCAACCAGTCGAACAACGGGAACGAGTTCGACGCGACGATCCTGGAGGTCGCGTTCCACGACCATCCGGAGGACGCGGCCAACCTGCGCAACGCGAAGGTGCGTGACGCGGTCGCCCGCTCGACGTACCAGGCGATCGTCAAGTTCCTGTCGCAGTCCGGCACGTTTCCCGGGACCCAGGTGCCGGACCTGTACCTGCCCGATCCTCCCGTGAACGTCAGCGCGACCAACGACGGGAACGGCAACTTCCTCATCGCGTGGTCGGCCGGTCCGGCGCGCCCGTCGAGCCCGGCGAGCGGAGATTTTGCCACCAGCTATAAGATCTACCGATCCAGCAACGGTTACGGCTTCGGCCAGGGAGTTGACGTCGGTAACAACCTGAGTGCCACCCTGACCGACATTCCGGCGGGTGAGACGACGTACCTGCGCATCGCCGCCCGCAACGCCGGCGGGGAGTCCATGCCGTCGGAGACGCTGGCCGTGCGCCGGCCCGTCGCCGGCCCTGCCCCCGTTCTGATCGTGAACGGCTACGACCGCGTGAGCCGCCAGCAGAACCCGATCCAGCAGATCCCCGCGGGCCCGATGGAACGCCCGATTCCGCGGCAGGTGAACTCGTTCGACTACATCGTGCAGCACGCTGCGGCGGTTGAAGCCTCAGGCTTGGCGTTCGATTCGTGCTCGAACGAGGCGGTCAGCAGCGGCGCGGTGCAACTCGGCGGATACCAGGCGGTGGTCTGGATCCTGGGGCGCGAATCGACGCAGGACAGGACGTTCGACAGCATCGAACAGGGCCGGGTCACGACGTACCTGAACGGCGGCGGCACACTCTTTGCGAGCGGGACTGACCTGGCGTACGAACTGGACGGGCAGAACGCGGGGCGCGCCTTCTTCGAGAACACGCTGGGTGGCGACTACGTCGCGGACGACGCGGGGGCGTCCAGCGTGACCGCGGCCGGCGGGATCATGACAGGAATCGGCTCGTTCAGTTTCGACGTATCCGCGGGGGCTCCGTACCGGGCACTCTCGCCGGATCGCATTTCGCCGCGAGCGGGCGCCGTGACGATTCTTAACTACAGCACCGGCGGAGGCGCGGGGATCCAGTACGATTCGGGCGTCTACCGGGTGGTGCTCCTGGGCTTCCCATTTGAAACGATCGGGTCGCCGGCCGTGCGCAACGAGGTGATGTCGCGGATCCTGAACGGTTGGATGCTGACGAATCCACAGGCGTGTCAGACCGCGCGGATCGCGGGGTTCGAGGGGTATGCGAGCGGGACGTCGGTGCTGTTCCGGGAGCCGCGGTACTCCGGTTCGACGGTGGGGTTCCTGGCCGCCGCGCCCAACCTCGCCGTGACGAGCAGCGAGGTGCCCGCATTCGACGGGAGCTCCGTCTGCAAGGTGCAGTGGCAATGGGCGAATGTCGCTCCCGGCAACTGGCTGCGGCTGACGACCGCCAACGCGCCGAACCAGCCGAACCCCGCGATTGACCTGCGCCGGGGCGTCCGGCTGCGCCTGCGACTCGACAGCGGGTCTCTGCTGATGTGCCTGGGGGTCCGGGAAACAGGTGCGGACGTGCCGATCGGTTCGGACGGCGGTACGAACGGGACGATCGAGTGGGTGGGCGCCTCGGGCGTCGTGTCGGGGGCGCCGCAGGGCGTTCTCGTGAGTGCTCAGCCGGGGGTCTGGCAGACACTCACGTTCCTGCCCCGACGCGAGCTGATTCAGCCCATGACGGGGGACGGCATTCTGAGCGCGCCCAACAACAAGGGCGTGCTGGAGCATCTTGCGTTCACGCAGGTCGGTGACGCCGGGCCGCTGACCGTGTATCTGGATAACATCGAGCAACCCTGCCTGCCCCAAGCGGACTTTGACATGGACGGGGACGTCGATCAGGCCGATTTTGGGCATTTCCAGACCTGCCTGAGCGGGCCGTTCACCGCCCAGACGGATCCGGCGTGCCTCAACGCTCGATTCGATACCGACCCCGACGTCGACGACGACGATTTCAACATTTTCAGGCAGTGCATGACGGGCGAGGGCATCCCGCCGGATCCCGAGTGCGGAACTTGATGAATCCGCTGTTATGAGACGGCTGTGCGGCAGTCCTGCCGGGTTCGGAGAGCAGCGCCGTCGAGCGCCGTGGCTGCTCCGGCTCAGCGCATTCACTGCGGAGCAGGCACGTTGGGTTCGTCCTGCGCCGGCGGACGCTGAGCAGCGGGCATCCCCCTCCGCGCGTTTGGCTTCGCTCTGCGCCGGCGCGTCGCCTGGTCTCACGTCGTGTCCCGGCCCGCGTCGTTGGCTTCGTCCTGCGCCCAGCCCCAACGGGCCCTCTTCGGATGAGAAAGAGCGGACTCCCCGCTTAAGGGGAGCGACCTCCAGAGCAGAACACCGGACCTGCTCTGCAGGCGTCTCGGACGGCATGAACACAGCCCGGAATGAACCCCCGCGCGCGGTGCGAGTCGTGGCCGCTGCCGAAGCGGTGCAGGAACTCGAGCACTTGGTGCGTCTGGATGCCAGTCCACCGAAGCCTGGATCAAATCTGCCCGACCGTCGAGTCCTTGTCCAGCCGCCAGGTCTGGCTGGGCAACCCGAGTGATGATGTCGTGGTGATGGACGATTTTCTGTATGCCGAACCGACTCTCATTCCGGAGCCGGCTTCACTGCTCTTGATCGGGGCGGCGTTCTGGGGAATCGGCATGAGACGGAACCACGGCAGGACCGCCCGCAGTTGAGCGGCGAGTCGATCGTCACTGCTTCAGCCGCCCCGTCCTTCTGAGCCGGGCATTGTGCGGGAGCGGCCTGCGCGGCGCTCGACGGGGTCACTCGCCGCAGCCGGGGTTGGCGGCGTTCTCGCCGGCGAAGCAGCGCTGGAACATGCCATAATCGTCCATGTCCACATCGCCATCGCGGTCGAGGTCCCTGGTCGCACACCCGTCGGGGTAGGGAACGTGCGAGCGGGACGCGCAGGCGACGAATGCCTTGAAATCGGCGGTGTCCACGTCGCCGTCGTCGTCGAAGTCGCCGGGGATCGTGGTCCGGATGCGGTACACTTCTCCGCTGGCGATGTAGGCGATGTACAGATTGCCGGACGCATCTTCGCCGAATGAGACGGGGAACTGAGTCTGGCCCGCGTCCGGAGCCAGGAGCGCATCGATATTCTGAACCGTACCGAATGGGTCGGCGGGGTCGAACATCCAGTAGTTGTCATCGCTCGTGGACGCCGAATTGCGCGAGTCGAGAAAGAAGTAGCTGCCCCGCAGCGTCGGATCGGCTCCGCGATAGACGTAGCCGCCGGTCACGACGGTGCCGCCGAACGGGTCGGCATCGCGGTCGTACTCGTAGACGGGGTCGACGTTGGCGGGCGGCTTCGGGCCTCCAACGCCTCCGGTGGGCGTGGCGATCAAACCTTCGCGGAGCCGCCAGCCGTAGTTCTCTCCCCCGGTACTGGAAGCCGGCTGAAAATCAATTTCCTCGCGTGCGCTCTGTCCGACGTCGCCGATCCAGAGGTCCCCGGTCGCGCGGTCGAAACTGGCGCGAAAGGGGTTGCGCAGGCCGTAGGACCAGATCTCGTCGTCACCGACGACGGCGCCGGCGAACGGGTTGCCCGGCGGGATGGCGTAATTGCGGGTCGCGTCTCCCGGAAATGCATCGCTGTCGACGTCAATCCGCAGCATTTTGCCGAGCAGGTTGTTGGTGATGTCCTGGGCGTTGCCCGTGCCAGCGGTGTGTCCGGAGTCGTTGTCGTCAGTGCCGCCGCCGTCGCCGCTGGCGATGTACAGGAACCTGTCTACCGGGCTGAAGCCGATCCAGCCCCCGTTGTGGTTGGCCTGGGGCTGGGCGAAGCTGAGGATTTCCCTCGGAGTGGGGTTGGCGACATTGGGATCGGCGCTGACCGTGAATTCTCGAATGCGCGTGGTGAACGGCGAGCCGGTCGTGACGTTGACGTAAAACTTGCCGGCGCCCGGCTTGCCAGCGGCAAAGTAGTCAGGATGAAAGGCCAGGCCGAGCAGGCCGCCCTCGCCGCTCGTATCGACCGTGGTGGTCACGAACGGTGTAGCCCGCACGAGTCCCGTGGAGAGCTCGAGAATGCGGATCTGCCCGGCGCGCTGGGCGATGAAGAGACGCGAGGTGTCGCCGGGTGCGTGCGTCACGAAGATGGGAGCTGTCAGGCCACTGGCTACGCGCTTGAGTCCTCTGAGCTGGGCCCGGGTTTCGTCGGGGGAGGAAGCGAGGAGCAGCGCGACGAGAACACAGGCGAGGCGACGGGGGATCGGTCTTGTGATCATCGCTTCAGGCTCCGGGTAGTGAGGTCTCGGCACATCCAGGCTGCCATTCCCAGGATTACGGTGTGCTCCGGCGCCTTATGGCTCGGGCCCCAGGCGCCGACCCGCGTCGGGCGAAGTGCCACCCGCACTTGCTCCGCGATTGGCAGCAGCAATGAACCGCTCAAGGCTTCTACGCGACACGGATCCGGCCAACCCCATTCTTGTGCTGCGGGTGGCCTGTTTCAAGGTCGCTGGTGGTCGGCGGTGCTCATCATTCCGTCTCTGACGGCTTCCCGCCCGGCCTGATGGGCTTCTCGCTTCACACCAGCGGAGAGCATTAAGAACCGCGAGCCCGGGTGGGCTTCGGATCGCCTCCGCACCGATACTGCATTGAGACGCACCCTTCAAAAAGGAGAAGGCCATGGTTGCCCTCCACCGACTCCTGCCGTTGGCCGCCGGCTGTGTGCTTTTGTGTTTTAACGTGCTGCAGGGCGAGACCACCTCGCAGCCCGCGACCGAAGCCGAGGCTCCGGCGGATGAGCCGCCGGCATTCTTCAGACTTGACTACACCGGCGACCTGGCGGAACGCCCCGCGCTGACGGGGGACTGGCTGGGGCTCCGGAACGATCTGGCTCAGCACGGGATCTCGTTCCGCGTGGACGTGGTGCAGTTCGGCCAGGGCAACGCCCACGGCGGCAAGGATACGAACGACGCGTTCCGCTACTCCGGGTCCGCAGACTATCTGCTGGAATTTGACACGCAGCGCATGGGGCTGTGGCCGGGCGGCTACATCAAGCTGCGCGGCGAAACCCTGTTCGGCAGGAGCATCAATGAGAAAGTCGGATCGGTTTCACCCGCCAACTGGGATGCCCTGCTCCCAGAGCCGGACAACGGCGGCCTGACCACCCTCACCGAGGCGTGGATCATGCAGTTCCTGAGCCCGCAGGCGTACGTCCTGGCCGGCAAAGTCGACGCAACGCGGCTGCCGGGGCAGAACGTGTTCGCGAGCGATCCCTACCTGGACTTCATCAATACGGCGCTCTGGCAGCCGCCTGTCAGCTTCTCGCTGGTGCCATACAGTGCCCTGACGGCCGGATTCGGGCTCATTCCGACGAAGTGGTTTGACATGGCCACGCTGGTCATGGATGCCTACGGAGTCGCGACAGAGTCAGGTTTCGACACCGCGTTTCACAGCCCGAACGGCGTGGCGATCCTTCAGGCGTTCAACTTCCATATCAAGCCCTTCGGCCTGCCCGGAACCCAGCGGCTCAACTTTGGCTACAGCACGCGCGACCGAATCGACCTCGACGACCTGGGGCGACTCCTGATCAGCGGCAAGGCCGCGCCGTCTTTCGACCGGCTGGACATCGGACGTGGAGTGCTGACGCCGCGCCGTCGCGACATCCGGCCGAGCCGCGTGCTGCTCCGTGCGGCGATCTCGCGGATACTGTCGCCCCGCGCGATGGATGACGACTGGGCCTTCTGGTACGACTTCGATCAGTACCTCTATACGGAGAAATGCGACCCCACGCAGGGGTTCGGGATCTTCGGCAGGCTGGGCTGGTCTCCAGGAGATACAAATCCGATCGAGACGTCCTCGCGGTTCGGATTCGGCGGCAAGGGCATCCTGCCCGACCGTGATAGCGACCGGTTCGGCCTGGGATATTACTGCCTGAACCTGAATGACGGCCTGCCCGGGCTGCTGAACGTCTCTTCCGAACAGGGCGTGGAACTCTTCTACAACATCGAGGTAACGCCCTGGCTGCATATCACGCCTGACTTCCAGGTGATCGTGGATCCGGGCGGCGGCTTCCAGGATCGCGACGTCGCGCTGGTGTACGGACTGCGGGTCCACATGACCTTCTGAGCGCTTGGTCGTAGACGGAACACCGATTCCGGCCCTGACGAAATTCCGACCGCGCTCGTGCGCGACCGCGACCCGAGCATTCGCGGTGACCAGGTGCACGATGTTGCGCCGTAGATTGACCGGGGAGGAGGGGGGGCGGATAATACCGCGGCCTGCGTCGGGCCGGCCGTCGAGAGCGCGGCCGCAGGATCGGCGCGGGCGATGTCGCTCTGCCGTGGCCGCGGCAAGCCGGCCTATGCCGTGGCAGGGCGACGGCGACCCGCATGTCCGTCACCGCCTTCGATCCGGTGTCGACGCATCGGATCCCGCAATCGAGACGTGACTGTTACCGGCAAGTAAAGCAGTATTGATGTCGCACCAGACGGTTTCAGAAAGCCAGAGCGCATCGCTTCAATCCATTCACCCGCATCCCCTCGGTCCGAAGGCCCGCGTGCTGCTCTGCAGCGTGTTTGGACCCTACGCCCAGGACGATGAGTACGGCAGCCGTCGGATCAACCCGATGGAGCTGTACCACAACCAGGTGACGCGCCTGCAGGGGCCGTTCTCGCTGCGGATGTTTCACCGGTCGTGGGGCCTGATGCTGATCCAGGCCAACATCAACGCGCCCTGCGCCCTGCTCGACTTTCCCACGCGGGATCGGTTCATCGAGGAACTGCAGACGCACCACTACGACATCATCGGGATCGGCGCGATCCTGCCGAACCTCCGCAAGGTCGAGGTGATGTGCGAACTGATTCGCCAGTACCAGCCGCATGCGACGATCGTGGTGGGCGGCCACATCGCCAACTATGAGGGGCTGCAGGAGCGCGTCGGTGCGGACCACGTGGTGCGTGGCGAGGGGGTCGCGTGGTTCCGGCAGTTTCTTGGCCAGCGGGTGGACGCGCCCATCCATCACCCGCGGATCTGGTCGGGGATCGGCACGCGGACGATGGGGCTGAAGATGTCGGAGAAGCCCGGCGAAGTCGCGGCAACGCTGATCCCGTCGGTCGGTTGTCCGATGGGGTGCAACTTCTGCTCGACTTCCGCGATGTTCGGCGGCAAGGGCAAGTTCGTCGACTTCTATCGCAGCGGCGACGAGTTGTTCGAGGTGATGCTTGGCCTCGAGCGTGACATGAAGGTCCGAAGCTTCTTCGTCATGGACGAGAACTTCCTCCTGCACCGCAAGCGGGCGCTTCGCCTGCTGGAGCTCATGGAGCAGCACGGCAAGGCGTGGTCGCTGTATGTGTTCAGTTCGGCGAACGTATTGCGGAGCTACACGATCGATCAGCTTGTGCGTCTCGGCATCTCGTGGGTGTGGATGGGGCTGGAGGGTAAGGACAGCAAGTACAGCAAGCTCAGCGGGACCAACACACTGGAGCTGATCCGCGCACTGCAGTCGCACGGCATTCGCGTGCTCGGCTCGACTATTATTGGAATGGAAGAGCACACGCCGGAGAACCTGGACGCGGCCATCGAATACGCGGTGAGCCACGACACGGAATTCCACCAGTTCATGCTCTACTCGCCGATTCCCGGTACGCCTCTGTGGAAGGAGATGGAAGCGGCCGGGCGTCTGACGGATCCGCAGTTCGTAGACGCCGCCGACACGCACGGGCAGTTGAAATTCAACTACCGGCACGCGAACCTGCCTGCCGGCGTAGAGACGGAATTCCTGCTGAAGGCGTTCGCGCGGGACTTCGCGGTGAATGGCCCGAGTGTCCTGCGAATGGCACGCACGATGCTGCAGGGCTGGAAGCGCTACCGGGCGCACCCTGACGCACGTCTCCGGTCGCGGTACCAGTGGGAGTGCAAGGGGCTTGCCATCACGTACGCGGCGGCGATCTGGGCGGCGCGGCGGTGGTTCCGCAACGATCCGCACCTGACGGGCCGGCTGAACGTGGTCCTGCGGGACCTGTACGCGACCTTCGGGCTGCGCTCACGTCTGATCGTGCCGCTGGCCGGGCGATTCCTGCACCGCAAGCTGGTGCAGGAGGACGTTCGGCTGAAGGCGGGTTGGACGTACGAGCCGCCGACGTTCTACGAGCTCAGCGTGCCGGCCGGACAGGCCGAAGCGTCCGGAGCTGCAACCGGCGCCCGCTGGATGGCGCCCGCTCCAAACCCGGCGGGCTGACCGGGTGGGCAGGGGGCGGCTTTCGGCGCCCGTCGCTGTGTGTACAAGCCCCGGCAGGTTCTCACGCGCCCTGCGACGCAACGCTTCGCCTGTCGGGAGCATTCCCCCACAGCCGGGGGTGTGGCACGGGATGAGCAGTCCCTTATAATGCCCCGACGCGACTCGCAGGACTCCAGTTCGCGCAACCGTTTGCGTTTTCAGGCGCAGGGATTCGGGCAGGTTCACGGACTCCACCCGACCGCATCGATTCTCGCCAGGAGAGGCAGGCCGCCAGGGCATGCGTGACTACTTTCGTAATATCTATTTGACGGTCAAGACCATATTGATCGGGATGCGGATCACGCTCCGGTATTGCTTCGCGCGGACGGTGACTCTGCAGTACCCGGATGTGGCGCCGGCGCTCCAGCCGCGGTTCCGCGGGTTTCACTACTTTGAAATCGAGAAGTGCATCGGGTGCGACCTGTGTGCGAAGGCCTGCCCGGTGGACTGCATCTACATCGAGAAGACCGGTCCGCGCAAGATCGACCCGCAGACGAAGGTTGCCATGGGCGGGGCGATGCTGCGGTATGCGATCGATTATTCCAAGTGCATGTTCTGCGCCCTGTGCACGGACCCGTGCCCGACGGAGTGCATCCACATGGGCAACATCCACGACATGTCCGGCTACGACCGGGAGAGCATGGTCGTGGAGTTCACGGAACTGGCCAAGCAGGGCCTGCAAACGCCGATTCCGATCTGGATGCAAAAGGAGCAGATCCCCGAGTGGGCTCTGAGGCGCAAGCAGGAGTGGATCGAACGCGGGCAGCCGGTCCACGAGGAGATGGTCAAGGCGTTGACCGAGCAGAAGCCGCCGGCTCCGCCGAAGAAGGAGGCGCCCGCGAAGGCGGCCGCCGCGGAGTGATGTCGGGGTAGAGATTGCAGCGCGAGCGAGAGCAATGGACAGCGGCTTTCGCCTCATGGCTCTGTCTCTCGCTCTCTCCACTGTCGTTCGAGGGTGACGTGATGATGCTGGCCGAGGGTGGCGTCGATCTGGTCCAGGGGCTGACGATCTTCGTGATCGGCGGACTTGGCATGGCGCTGGGCGGGCTGCTTGTCGGCAAGCTGGTGCGCCCGCAGCTGCCAAATCCGGAGAAGGTGGCCGCATACGAGTGCGGCGAGCCGGCGATCGGCACGAGCTGGGTGCAATTTGACCTGCGGTTCTACGTCGTGGCGCTGGTTTTCCTCGTGTTCGACGTGGAAATCGCGCTGTTTTATCCATGGGCGGTGGTGTACGGGTCGGGAGACCGGCTTACGCGCGTGGTTGCCCTGTACGACATGCTGTTCTTCTTCGGCGTGATCGTCGTCGGCTTTCTGTACCTGTGGCGATTCGGTTACCTCGACTGGGTCCGGGCGTACTCGGGTTCCGGGCGGGTAGTCGAGCCGCCGCCAGCGCCGCGGGCGGTGCAGAGCCCGGCAATGGAGCCGGTGGGACATTGAGTGGAACGCGGATTCTCCGCTTTGTGAAAGCATATGAGCTGGATTCAAAATCGATTTGAAGAGGGCGTGATCGTCACGTCGCTGGATTGGGTGCTGAACTGGGCGCGAGCCAACAGCATCTGGCCGATGACGTTCGGAATCGCGTGCTGCGCGATCGAGATGATGGCCGCCGGCGCCTCGCGCTTCGACCTGGACCGCTTCGGATCGGGAGCGTACCGGGCGACGCCGCGCCAGGCCGACCTGATGATCGTGGCGGGCACTGTGACGTACAAGATGGCGTCACGTGTGAAGCGTCTGTACCACCAGATGCCGGACCCGAAGTACGTGATGGCCATGGGTGCCTGCACCATCGGAGGGGGGCCGTACTTCAAGCACGGCTACCACGTCGTAAAGGGCGTGGATCTGATCGTCCCGGTGGACGTGTACGTGCCGGGCTGCCCGCCGCGTCCGGAGTCGCTGCTCGAGGCCTTGATGCGGCTGCAGGACAAGATCAAGAGGACCACGATCGCCAGGGCACCGAGGCCGGAGGGTGCGCTGATCGGCGCGTAAGAACAGTGCGGCGGGCGACGCGCACCACGGGGCAGCACAGCATGACGCCTGAGTCGATTGCGGACACACTCAAGACGCAGTTTCCCGACGCGGTGGTCGGGGCGGCGATGGATTCACTCCATCCGTCGATCACCATCGCTGCGGAGCGATGGCGCGACGTGGCGACGTTCCTTCGGGACGACCCGCGCCTGCGGTTGAACATGCTGCGATGCCTGAGCGGGGTTGACCGGCTCGCGGAAGACGTGATCGAACTCGTCTACGAACTGGTCAGCATGCAGCCGGGCGGGCGCGGCGGCCTCTGGAATGCGGAGAGCATCATCGCGATCCGCCTGCGGGTGCCGCGCGAGGGCGGACATGCTCCCACGGTGGCGGACATCTGGCCGGCAGCCGACTGG
>CAZJTF010000018.1:0-36032 GCA_964548565.1 uncultured Planctomycetales bacterium
TTCAGCGGGCACCCGGACCTGCAGGGCCGCCTCGTGGCGGGGTACGACTTCATCGCGGATCCGATCTCCGCGCGGGACGGCGACGGGCGGGATGCGAATGCCGAGGATGAGGGCGACCTGTTCGGCGGCCCCGGGCAGAGCTCCTTTCACGGGACGCACACCGCCGGGACGATCGCGGCAGCGACGAATAACGGCACGGGCGTGGCCGGCGTGACGTGGGCGGGAAAGATCATGCCGCTCCGGGCTCTCGGAATGAATGGCGGTACCACCTTTGACCTCTCTGAGGCGATCCGGTATGCGGCGGGGCTGCCCAACGTCTCGGGGCGCGTGCCGGATCGGCCGGCGCGCGTGATCAACCTGAGCCTGGCCGGTCCTGCCGGCGAAGCGGCATCCGCGGCAGAGATCTCTGCCATCACCGACGCGGTGAGCGCAGGGGCTGTCGTGGTGGCGGCGGCCGGCAACGAGCGATCCGGCGTGGCGGCAGCGCCCGCGCTGATCCCGCAGGCGATCAGCGTGTCGGCCGTGGATATCCAACTCGAACTCGCGCCTTACTCGAACTTCGGGCCGACCATCGACCTGGCGGCCCCGGGGGGCTTCAACGGATCCGATTTCAACGGGGACGGCTACGCCGATGGCGTGTTGAGCACGGGTGCGAGCGACCGGAGCGCCCCCGTCGTCGCGGAATACATCTTCAGCAACGGCACGAGCATGGCGGTGCCACACGTCTCGGGCATTGCCGCGTTGGTAATGGCCGCCAATCCCGCACTGTCAGGCGCGGAGGTGCGGGAAATCCTCGAATCCACGGCACGCGACCTGGGCACGCCGGGACGGGACATCGCCTTCGGGGCGGGACTCGTCGACGCGGCGGCGGCCGTCCGGGAGGCGCTGCGTCGGGCGGGAACCCTGCCGGCGGCCGGACCGGTGCTGGCGCTGAGCACGGATACACTCGATTTCGGCACGGGGCAGACGCTGCTCACGGTGCGGATCAGCAACACGGGGAGCGGCGTGCTCAATGTGACATCGGTGAGCACACAGGAGCAGGACGGGGCTGGGTGGCTGCAGGCTTCATTGGAGGGGGGAACCACCAACGTCACCGCCGACACGATTACCGTCACTGTCGATCGCACGGGGCTGGCGGACGGCACCTACCGCGGGACGGTGACGGTGCAGGCGGAGGGCGTCGCGCCGGCGACGATCAATGTGCAGATGACAGTGGGCTCGGAGCCGGGCATCGAGACCATTTACGTGCTGGTGGTACGCCCGCCGCCGGACCTGACCACGGTGGAGCAGACGGAGACGACGGAGGTCGAGAGATTCGCGTACAGCGTCACGGGCCTGGCGCCGGCGGAATACGCAATCTACGCGGGGACAGATCGCAACAACGACGGGTTCATCTGCGACCCCGGCGATCTGTGCGGCGCCCTGCCGAGCCTGCTGGAGCCGGCGGTGATCACGCTGTCACCGGGAGAGAACCGTACGGCGACGGATTTTGCGGTATCCCAGCGGGTACTGACGCAGGAGGCGGTGGGAAGCGGCGGACGCCTGCGGCGGCTGCGGTAGACCCGCGGCATCGCCGACTTCCAGATTCAGACTGCCGATTCGCTCTGTGAGGTTTGTGGCTAAAGGAGCTCTCGGAGGCGGTCCGGCGGGCGGGCGATGAGGGCTTTGCGGCCTTTCACCACCAGCGGACGTTCAATGAGGATCGGGTGCTGTGCCATGAGGTCGCAGAGCTGGGCATCCGTAAAGTCCCTGGTGCCGATGCCAAGCTCCTTTGCGATCGGCTCCTTTCGACGGATCATCTCGATCGGTTTGAGGCCGGCCAGTTTTGCGAGTTCGGCAAGCCGCGCCTTCGTCGGCGGATTGTCGAGATACAGCACAACCTCGGGCTCGATGCCATCGTCCTGCAGCATCTTGAGGACGGTGCGGCTCGTGTTGCACCGCGGGTTGTGATAAATGGTCACGTCGCTCATGTCAGATCCTTACGGGCGTCTCAAGTCAGGACACCGATGCGGCGGAGGTAGGCGACGGAGTCGGCGATGTAAGCGAGTTGCTCGGCCTCGTTGCGTTCAATGCCCTTCGTGCCTTCCAGTTCCATCGTGAACGGGCCGGTGAATCCGCGCGCGTTCAGCATCTTGAACACGGCAGGGATATCGACCACGCCGGTGCCGAGGGCGGGAAAGTTCCACTCCTCGAATCCGCCCGGTGTGTCCTTCAGGTGCACGGCTGCCACGTGCGGGAGCAGTTTTTCGAGCTCGCTGACGGCCGTCACGTTACGGTTGTAGAAGTACACGTTGGCGGTGTCGAAATTGATGCGGACGTTCGGATGCTGAACAAGCTCCATCGTCTGCGCCCCCACCCTGCCGTTGGTGACGAGGTCGGGGTGCGTTTCGAGGGCGACGGTCACGCCGTGGGAGGCGGCCACATCGCCGATGGCACGAAGACGCTCGCGGACGACCGCGCGGTCGGTGTTGCCCGCTTTGGCACTGAGAAAACAGATCTTCGCCCCGTAGTAGACGCAGGCCTCGATCTGAGGACGCATGACGTCGGCGGCGTCGGGCTGCGTAATATCGCAGCGGCTCTGGAGCGAGGTGGCGCGGAGGCCGTGGTCGGCGAGTTTCTTCTTGATCGCCTGCCAGTCACCCGGCGCCGGCACTGGCATCTCGATGTTGCGGACGCCGATTTCGGGCAGATGCGTCCAGGCGCGGTCCTGATAGTCTCCATACGTCGCAAGCCGGCAGGCAATCAGGTTCGGCATCAGCTGCACCTCGTCGGGTTTCAAGGTCCTGCCAACCCGTCCGGGGTCGGCGGGACAAGTGTAGCGGCTTGGCGCGGGTGAGGGTAGGCACGGCGCACGGGACGCGATGCGGCGGGGTTACCGGCGATCGCCCGCTTCGCACCGACACAAACGAACTTGTCGGTGCAACCCGGTGCCGCAAGCGCGCAAAGAGCACTGGCACGAAGGGATCGTGTCAGTGCTGCTCCGGGAAAAGGTCAATTCGGCCGCCGAAACGCGGCTGATCCAATAGTCGCGCCGCTCAGGATCGGCGGCGTCGGGAGACCACTGCCAGGCTCATGCCGAGTGCCAGAAGCAGGGTCGCGGGCTCCGGAATGATCACGAAACCGGGGGACGCGACATCGGACGTGGAGAACGGCGCGACCGCAGTCGCAGGGCTGTATGCCCCGTCGACACCGACCTCCGAGAGGCCCCAGTTCGCCCCCACGTTGTTGTCGAGATTGATGTTCTTGAGATAGATGCTCCGCCCGTTCGTGCTGGCCGGCCAGCCGTTGGTGCCGGCCTCGTAATTCGCCATGTCCACTTCCGCGTCAGTGTTGTCGCGGAGGACCAGCACTTCGTTGGTGGCGGAAGCGGTGTTGGCGAGCGCCGCCCAACTCACACCGAACACCTTGATGCCGGCGCCCCAGGTCCCGTTAAACTCCGTCGGGATGTTGGCGATGATCGCCACCTCGCCGGGCCCGATACTCGAGCCGGCCGGCAGCGTACCCCAGTCGGTGGGATCCTCATCGTCGATCCGCCAGCCGCTGATATCGACGGCAGCGGCGCCGGTGTTGTAGATCTCCACCCACTCGGTGGCCGGTGCCGGCGGTGTCGCACCGTCGCCCGAGCCGGCCGAGTTGTACATGATTTCGGTGATGATGACGGCACCCTGCGCCGTCGCCGAAATCAGCAGGCCGAGACTCACCGCAATCCACATTCGCTTCATCTTCTCCTCCTTTGACTTTTCGTCAGTGAATATACCAGATATAGCCTTTGCCTCCGTCGGTACGGGGCTCCTTGCGCAGATTCGGGAAGTAGGTCTTGCGTGCCAGCTCCTCGGGCCAGGCGCCATGGGCCGACTTGAGGTGCGTGGGCACCCATTCCTTGTGCGTCACCCAGCTCACATGGCCGTCCAGGAAGGCGATGTTGCCGCCCTCCTTGCCGTGATTGTTGGTCGCGGCATCCGGCCAGTTGTTGTACGCCCAGGCGCCGATCCCGTCCACGACACCGCCGGTCCCGCTCTTGTCCGGGTCCTGATCGCTGTCCACGAGGATGAACTGCAGGTGCGGCAGCTTTGTCGTCTGCACGGTGATGCGGTTGTTGCTTTCGTCGTATTTCAGGCCACTCGGAAAGATGCCAGCTGAAGCCATTGAAAAGACCTCATAGCTGTGTCCACCCTTATTGTCATAGCGATGCCTGGCGGCGTGAGCCAGATCGGAGTAGATGGTCATCTTGTGGCCGGTCTCCTTGATGAGTTGGAGCCCGGATTTCTTAGACATATCGACAACGTTTTCGGTACTCGGGCAGATGGTGACCCGGGGGTCGCGCAGGTACTTCTTGTTGAAGATGTAGTAGAGCCCATCATCGGCCCCCTGGCTGTTGGCCCACTGACTGCTGCCCTGGGTGTAGATGTAGGCGCCCTTATTGTCGTTGGCATGGTAGAGCATCGCCATCGTGATCTCTTTGAGCTTCGATCGGCAGACGACGCGGCGCGAGCTTTCGCGCGACCTCGTCATCGATGGCAGAATGATCGCGATCAGCAGCGCGATGATGGCGACAACCACCAGCACCTCGATCAGCGTAAAGCCCCGGAATCGCCTTATCCGGCAGTCCATTCGACGTCCTCCCGCCCAGATCCCCCCTCGACTCCATTCCGCTGGTCACCACATTCAACCGGGCCACGTCTCAGCGGCAGTCCGACGCGGCCGGCTGCGATCCGCTGAAGCAGGCCTGGAACGAACCAAAATCGTCCATATCAACGTCTCCGTCGCCGTCCAGGTCAGAATTTGCGCACTCGCCGGTATACGGGACAGATGGACCGGAGGCACAGCCCTTGAAGATCACAAAGTCATCGAGATTCACGAACGTGTCGTTATTGAGGTCGGCGGCGCCACTGGCGACCCAGATGACGAGTTGGGGACGCTTTTCCGTGTCCGGATTGCCGGTCCAGTGGACCCTCCAGCCGTCTGCAGTGCGCGTCACAGCCCCCGTCGTCTGGTTCGTGCTCATACCTGGCGTGACGATCAGACCACGGTTCGGCTGCCCGCTCTGCCAGCCCTTCACGGCGTCGGTGATGTCGAACCACGCCCGGGAATCCCACACCAGCCCCTCCACCTCATCGATCATGGGGCCAATCTCGTTGTCGCCTTCCGTAGGGCCGTCGCCATTGAGGAAATCGGTCCAGAGGAACGGCTTCCCGCCCTCCCCTGTCCAGTCAACATCCACCAGAAGAGGATGGATCTCCCACTTGCCCCGGGCTCTTGTTTCGTAACTTCCTCCGCTGCCGCTCGCCTTGTGCAGAGTGGTCAGGGTCACGAACGCCTTCAGGATCGTGGCGCCGGAAGTAATCTGGTTGTCGCCTTCGCCGAAAACATTGTCAAACTTCACCAGACCGAGGATGTCAGGCTCGTCCGGCGTCGGATCCGGCCTGTCGAGGAACCCATCGAGGTAGGCACCCGACCCGAGAATGCTGCTGCCGAACTCAGTTGAACCATTCTGCGTCATGCGGAGCATGGACGTCCCCGCGTACTCGTCGACCCCCTCCTGAAACACCACTGCCCGCGAGCGCGACCGCAGGTACTCCACAATGAGCCTGGGACGCTTCGCCGGATCGGTGTTGCCGGTCGTGCAGATATTCCAACCGTCGGATCCGGCAATGATGATGATGACGCCGTGGTTCGGTTCACCTCTTGACCAGGCCTGCACGATCGGGGTGACGTCCGCGAGTTCCACACCGCCGGCCTGCATTCCCTCATAGCCGCCGACGGGGCGCTCGATGTCGGGACCCGTCTGATCGCCGACGACATCGGGGCCGTTGGTGCCGAAATCCAGCCAGACCGTTTCCAGTGTAAACGGCTTGAGCATCCGGGCGATGCCCACAGGGCCGGGAGCTTGCGCATTGGTGACGGTCGCCGTTGTCAACTGAAGCTGTGCGGAGACGATGGTCGCACCGGCAGGAATCTGCCCCGGTCCGGAGCCGAAGATGTTGTCAAAGCGAAGGAGAGACCAATAGTCGACGTCGGCACCCGTGTCGGTCACGCCATCCACAGCAAACTGTTCGACAGTGGCGCCATCCTGCCGGTAACCCGCGGCCGTGCTGCCGATCCGGCAATGAACGGTCCCCGTGTAGCCGTCGACCCCTTCCTGGAAAGACACCGTCTCTGCCGGCGCGAGGACCGGCAGCAGAAGGATGGCGAGGACGCACGCGTAGAATTTCGACCCGTTCAACATCGCTCCACTCCTTTCCGCCCACGTGAGGCGATCCAGGCTGCGCCCCGGGAGCATGATCCGCTCATGCCCCCCCTGGCCCCTGCCTGTGCTCCGCGAACGTCGTGTTGTTTCTGCCGACCGTGCTGACGACCCAAAGACGCACCGACGGAAAGCCGCCCGCATCCTGCCGACTCTCCGCGCGACGAACGAACTGTTTCCCGGATCACAGGGGCCGCTCAAAACAAACAAAGACCCCGCGAGCACCCGCGGGGCCTTTCTCGTTATCTCTGGCCCAAGTGTGCATATATAGAACGGCCACTGCTCCGAATTGTGATTTTCAGCATACTGAGCGCCAGTACCCACTGTCAAGCCCCTCTGCACGTAATTTCCACTCTTTTATCACGCCCGGCCATCGGGCGTCAGAGCCCCCTCCGGGCCGTATGGCGGAGCTGAGGGTAGGGGTGATGCGTCAACTGCTTGTGAGGTCGTCATTAAGAAATCACGAAGGACCGGGGGCATCGGCCAGGGCTGCCCCGCAGCTGCTTTTGCGGTGTTCAAAACGGGGCAAGATAGGAAAGTTTTGGTTGCACAAGCCCGGTCGGCTGCGATAATGAAGATCGGCTTTTCCGTATGAAGAGCAGACTGTCATCACTTCCTGGGCCGTGCCTGCTGGTCTCGCTGAGTCTTCTGATGCCGGGCGGCGCCGCCCGCGGCGAGTCCCAGACCCTGTCTGCGCTGCGCTTTCACGGGGCCGGCAGCTACGCAGGGA
Source organism: uncultured Planctomycetales bacterium (assembly GCA_964548565.1). Lineage (GTDB taxonomy): Bacteria > Planctomycetota > Phycisphaerae > UBA1845 > PWPN01 > CAYLLT01. The sequence goes on from CAZJTF010000018.1 coordinate 6,975, forward strand.
TGGGACGGGCGCCTGAGCTGGGGTTATCCACTTTCACACTCGAGTGCTGGTTCAAGCTGCTGGGCCCGGGCACCAGCGCGTCGTCGCGGGTGGGCGGAATCACGGGAGTGCCGCTCATCTGCAAAGGACGGGCCGTAAGTGTCGGGGACCCGCGCGACTGCAACTATTTCTTCGCCGTCCGGATGCCGGAACGCACACTGGCGGTCGACTTCAACGACACACAAAACGGAGCGAACCACCCGCTGAGTGGGAGCACGCCGGTGGCGGACGGCACCTGGTATCACGGGGCCGTCACGTTCGACGGAACGTCGCTGCGGCTGTACCTGAACGGACAGCCGGAGGCGGAACTGGCGGTCAACGCCACGCCACGGGCCTCCAGCCAGCAGCACTTCAGCCTGGGGGCGGCCGTGGACGCGGCGGGCGTGCCCGCCGGAGGGCTGGACGGCATCATGGATGAGGTGCGGGTCTGGAATCACGCACGGTCCAGCCAGCAGGTCCGGGATGGCATGCAGTCAGCAATTCGGCAGGCGACGGGTCTGGTCGGCCGCTGGGGCTTCAGCGAGGGGACGGGCAGCTACGCCGGGAATACGGCCAGCGCAAGCGTTGTCGGAACGATCACGGGGGCCACGTGGGCAGCCGGCGTCAGCTTTCCGGCGGCTCTCGACGTTGCGACCCTCGCATCGAGCAGCGTCACGAGCGGCGGGGCCACGATCGGCGGGATGCTCTCTGATTTCGGGGCAGCGACGTCGGCGCAGACGTTCATCCGATGGGGAACGACAGCGGGTAGCCTGAACCGCTCCACCGCGCCACAGACGCTGACCGCACCCGGCGCGTTTCAGCGGACACTCGCCGGGCAGACCGCAGGCTCGACCGTCTACTACCGCGCGGTGGCCCAGACGGGGGCCGGCACGGCCGAGGGTATGACGCTGCCGGTTATCGTAGGCGAGAACCGCGGGCTGCAGCTGAGCGGTGCGGGCGACTACGTCAGCATGGGATCGGCCGCTCTCGGCGCGGGCGCGTTCACCCTGGAGTGCTGGTTCAAGCTGACAGGCACGGGGCAGTCAACCAGCACCGGTTTGGATGGCGTCCAGGCGGTGCCGCTCATCACGAAGGGGCGGGACGAGACGGAGGGCGGCCTTCGCGACTGCAATTACTTCCTCGGAATCAGCGCGGACGACGGACGCCTGGTCGCAGATTTCGAAGAAGCGGGGACGTCGATCAACCACCCCGTCTTCGGCACGACACCCGTCACGCAGGGGGTGTGGAACCACGCGGCGGCAACGTACGACGGCAGCACGTGGCGGCTGTATCTGAACGGATGGCTCGAATCGGAGCGGCCGGAGGGCGCCGTGCCCCAGCAGAACAGCGTGCAGATGTTCGCGCTCGGCACGGCGCTGAACACGAACGGCGATCCGGACGGGTACCTCGCAGGGATCGTCGACGAAGTGCGTGTCTGGAACGTCGCCCGTACGCGCGCGGAGATCCTCGAGACGATCAACGCGCGGCTGCCGTCGGCGCCGGGGCTCATCGGACGATGGGGCTTTGAAGAAGGTCTCGGAAGCGCCGCCCGTGACACGAGCGGACGGGGACACACGGGTTTTATCGCGAGCGGCACCTGGACGGCCGGCGCGCCGTTCAATCTCAATGTCGCGCCGGACACACCCGTGGCGGTGCATCCGACGCCCGAGGGGATGGTCAGCTCGGGCGACGTGGATCTGCGGGTGCACGTGTCCGACCCCGACGGAGACGCCGTTCAGGTGCAGTTCTTCGGACGGGCGCTGGCGGCCGCTCCTGCCCCACCCTTCCGGATCGTCGCGCTGCCCGACACGCAATATTATTCGCAGACGTACGCCTCGATCTTCACGGCGCAGGTGCAGTGGATCCTGGATCACCGCGAGTCGCTGAACATTGTCTACGTCGCGCACCTCGGCGATATCGTCAACAACGCCGACCGGCCGCAGCAGTGGGTGAACGCCAATGCCGCCCTGAGCCTGTTCGACGGGGTGCCGGACCTGCCGCTCGGGCTTGCGGTCGGCAACCACGACCAATACCCGAACGGGGACCCCGAGGGCACGCAAGTGTTCAACACGGTGTTCCCGTTCACGCGGTACCAGGACCGGACGTGGTACGGCGGGCACTTCGGCGCGGACAATGACAATCATTACGTGCTGTTCAGCGCGGGCGGGATGGACTTCATCGCGATCCACTTCGAGTACGACACATCGCCGGAGCCGGCGGTGCTGAACTGGGCGAAAAACCTGCTCACGACCTACGCGAGCCGACGCGGCATCGTCGTGGCGCACACCCTGATGGGCGTCGGGAACCCGGGATCGTGGACCGCGCAGGGATCCGCCACCTACAGCGCCCTGAAGACGCATCCGAACCTGATGCTCATGCTGTGCGGACACATCAGCGGTGAGGGCCAGCGCACGGACGTCGCGGCCGGCACCGTGCACACGCTGCTGGCGGACTACCAGTCACGCACGAATGGTGGGAATGGGTGGCTGCGGATGCTCGAGTTCGTGCCGGCGGACAATGCGATCAACGTCACGACGTACTCGCCGATCCTCGACCAGTACGAGACGGACGCGAACAGCCAGTTCACCCTCCCGCACGGGATGGGCGGCGCCGGGTTCGCGCTGCTGGGCACGGTGAATGTCCCGAGCGGCACGGTGGCCGGCATCACCTGGCCGGAACTCGGGGCGCAGCAGACGTGCGACTGGTATGCAAAGGTCTCAGACGGCCAGAACGTGATCGAGAGCCCCGTCTGGCGCTTCACGACCGGGACGGTGCCGATGGATCTCGACGGCGACTTCGACGTCGACGAGGACGACCTCGGGCTCTTCCTGGGGTGCCACACGGGGGCAAACGTGCGGTATGAGCCGGAATCCCTGCCGGCGTCATGCCGGCTCGAGCCCGCGGGCGACGGACGGCTGCCGGCGGACCACGATGCGGACCGCGACGTGGATCAGTCGGACTTCGGCATCCTGCAGCGCTGCACAGCGGGACGGGCGGCCCACGTCGAGACAGACTGCGATCGGTAACCGTGTTTTCTTGCGGGGACTGCGTCAGATCCGATGTCCGCCGTAACGCCGCTGGCGGCCCGTGAGTCTGCTGCCGGGCAGGCGGTGCGGACCCGATCGCTCCTCCACAACTACGCGCCGGGGTTCGGCACGGTCGATGCGTGGGCGTGGCCGGGGAGTATCCGGTGGTGGTGACGCTGGGCCCGGGCGTTGCGGCCGTAACCGGCGGGCGTGCCGAGACCGCTGCGGTCACGGAAGATGCACCAGGCGCTGCGGACGAAGTACCCGAGCGTGTGCCGGCCTTCCACAAAGTGGGCGTGCTTCAACGATTCGATAAAACCCTGCGGGCCCTCGAACGGCTGCATCCACTGGAAGCATGCGTCGAGGTGACCGCGGTGGTGCACGTCGGCCCCGACAATCGGAGGCAGCCGGAACTGCGATGCAAAACGTTCGGCCTGGCGGTTCGCGCGGGAGAGGAGGTTCTGCGCATTGCAGACCTCCACCGCGTGCAGCAGGTCGACGATGCCGTAGACGCTGTCCCGCAGGCTGCAGCCGAAGATCGAGTTGAACGGGTGCGGCGCGATGACAAGACCGCCCTGGTCGCGAATCAATTCGGCGGTGCGGCGCGGCGAGAGGCCGGGCTGGATCTCCTCCCGAAGGAAGAGGCCGATCAGGTGGCCCTCGGACGTGCTGATCTCTTCCCCGACTACGACCTTGAGGCGGTCGCCGGCAATCCGGCTGAGCGCGAGCGCTCCCGCAATGGTGTCGTGGTCGGTGATGGTGACGCAGCCCACCCCCATGCGGACGGCCTGGTCGAGAATGTCCTCGACCGAGGCATTGCAGTCATCCGAGTAATCCGTGTGAACGTGGAAAACGGTTTTCACTGACGGCATCAACGCACAACCCCCCTGCTGGTTTAAAGTAGTCTATGAGCGCCGGCGACCGATTTCCACCGGGGCCGGAGCGGAGCTGCGCAGAGCAGTTCGACGTCCGAGAAAGCGCTGAGTATGATGCGCCCCGCGACGGCTTTTCAGCGATACTGCCGGTACGCGGACGGCGGTCACGTCCGCATCAGGAAGGGTGAACAAGATGAGCAGACAGACCGTCCTGGTGACGGGAGGCGCGGGTTTCATCGGCTCTCACCTGTGCCTGCGGCTTTTCGACGAGGGGCACCACGTCCTCTGCCTCGACAACTACTTCACGGGCACGCACGAGAACTTCGGGGACCGGTACCACGAACTGGTGGCCAGCGGGCGTTTCGAACTGATCCGGCATGACGTGGTGGAGCCGATCATCCTCGAGGTCGACCGGATCTTTCACCTCGCGTGCCCGGCGAGCCCGGTGCATTACCAGTACAACCCGGTCAAGACGATCAAGACCAACGTGATCGGCACGTACCACATGCTGGGGCTGGCCAAGCGGGTGCGGGCGCGGATCCTGCTCGCGAGCACGTCAGAGGTCTACGGGGATCCGCACGTTCACCCCCAGCCGGAGACGTACTGGGGCAACGTCAACCCGATCGGCATCCGCAGCTGCTACGACGAGGGCAAGCGGGTGGCGGAAACGCTGTGCATGGACTACCACCGCCAGGATGGCGTCGACATCCGCATCGCGCGGATCTTCAACACGTACGGCCCGAACATGTCCGTCGACGACGGGCGCGTGGTGAGCAATTTCATCTGCCAGGCGCTGCGCGGCGAACCGCTGACGATTTACGGCGACGGCTCACAGACGCGGAGCTTCTGCTACGTGTCGGACCTGATCGAGGGGTTTTTCCGGCTGATGGAGGCGGATTTCCACGAGCCGGTGAACCTGGGAAACGACGGCGAAGTAACCATGATGGAATTGGTCGCCACACTGCAGAAGATCGTGGGTCGCACACTAACGGTCGAACGAAGGCCGCTGCCGCAGGACGATCCCTGCAGGCGACGGCCCGATCTCTCGCGAGCTCGGCAGCTGCTCGGGTATGAGCCGACGATTTCGCTGGAGGACGGCCTGCGAAGAACGGTGGACTACTTCCTGCGTGTGCTTCACGGGAACGGCGCTGGAGTCGATGCGGCAGCCGTCAGGCAAAGGGATTAACAATCTCGAGCGAATCGATCGTTGCGCCAGGGACGCCTTCTGTGTAGAGTCTCCGAACGCCCGATACATGCCCCCACCAGCATGGCATCCCAATCGGCCAGCCTCTGTTCTGCTTCCAGCTGGCGGACGCGATGCAGAACCGTCGGCGCGCTAAAACTGTGGCCATGGGTCGCGGGTGGCTACAATGCCGGGCCATCAACATCGTATAATGCGCTACTTCCGAACTTCCGACGGCAAGGAGTCTGGCATGGATGAGACGGTCAAGACGGCGGTGAATCACTGGCTGAGCGACCCGGCGATCGCGGACGCGGATAAGCGGGAGATCCGTGAGTTGATCGCACGAGGCGATGAGAAAGAACTCACAGACCGCTTTTACCGCGACCTGGAGTTTGGCACGGGCGGGATGCGCGGGCTGATGGGTGCGGGCCTCAACCGGATGAACGTCTACACCGTCGGGGCGGCCGCCCAGGGGCTCGCCAACTACGTCGCCCGCCAGGGAGAGGGCGCAAAAAAGGCGGGAGTCGCAATCGCGTACGACTGCCGGCGCAACAGCCCCGTGTTCGCGCGCACGACGGCATCGGTGCTGGCGGCCAACGGCGTCACGGCGTACCTGTTCGAGCAGTTGCGCCCGACGCCGGAACTCTCGTTCGCGGTGCGGCACCTGAAGTGCACGGCGGGCGTCGTGATCACGGCCAGCCACAATCCGCCGGCTTACAACGGGTTCAAGGCGTACTGGTCGGACGGAGCGGGCGTGGTGCCGCCGCACGACAAGAACATCATCCAGGAAGTGCGGGCAGTCGGGGCATTCGCGAACATCCGGCTGACGGACGTGGACCAGGCGATCCGGTCGGGAATGATCCGCGTGCTCGGACGCGAGATGGACGAGGCCTTCCTGCAGGCGATCGACGGCTCGTGCCTCAACCCGCAACTGGTTCACGCACAGGGAAAATCGCTCAAGATCGTCTACACGGCGCTCCACGGGACGGGCGGTACGGTGACGCCGGAAGCGCTCGGCCGGCGCGGCTTCGACAATGTTTTGCTGGTCTCGGAGCAGATGAAGCCGGACGGCGAGTTCCCCACCGTCGCCTCACCCAACCCGGAGGAAGGGGCCGCTCTCACGATGGGGATCCAGCTCGCGCAGCAGTCCGGGGCGGGCCTCGTCATCGCAACGGACCCGGACGCCGACCGCGCAGGCATCGCCGTCCGTGCGCGGAACGGTGAATTCCAGCTGGTGACAGGCAACCAGACGGCCGCCCTGCTGACGTGGTACATCTGCGAACATCACCGGCGGGCGGGCACCTTCCCAAAAAACGGCGCGGTCGTCACGACGATCGTCTCCAGCGATTTGATGAAGGAGATCGCCCGCAGCTACGGGGCCGAGGTGCACGAGGTGCTCACCGGCTTCAAGTGGATCGGCGAAAAGATCACCCAGTGGGAGGCGGAGGGCTCGCACGGGGTGCCCAGCCGGACGTATCTGTTCGGCGCGGAGGAGAGCTATGGCTACATGCCGTGCACGTACACGCGCGACAAAGACGCGGTGACGAGCACGTGCTACATCGCCGACCTCGCGGCCACGCTGGCGGCCGAGGGCAAGACGCTGTACGACCTGCTCGAGGACCTCTACCGGCGGTACGGATACTACCAGGAGTACACACTCAACGTGACGCTGCCGGGCAAGGAAGGCGCCGACCGGATCAGGGGAATGATGACGAGCCTGCGCGAAAAGCCGCCGGCGTGGATTGGCGGCAGCCGCGTGACGACCATCGGCGACCTGTCGAGCGGTGAGATCCGGGACGCAGCGACCGGACAGGCGACCGGGCGGTACGGGCTGCCGGCTTCGGATGTGCTCGTCTTCACGCTCGAGGGCGGGACGAAGGTGATCGCACGCCCGAGCGGGACGGAACCGAAGATCAAGTTCTATATCCTGGTTCGCGAACCGGCGGGCGACCTCGAGGCGGCGCGGCTGGCGGCGGCGACACGGATCGAGACAATCCGGGCAGACGTCGGACGCTGGGCATCGTAAACCCCCGGCCCGCTTCCCGGACCTCCCCCGCTCAAGGGAATACGCGCGAGTACTCGAGGCTCGACTCCGGCGGCGCGACCTTCCACGAGGTCACCGAACAGCCGGGCCTGAAGCGATTGAGTCCCTTCCCCACCCGCCGACGAGGCGAGAAGCCCCGGCGAAGCAGCCGTGTTTGCGAAGCTCAACCGTATGCCGAGCAGTCGTGGCTCCAGGTCCACGTGCTCGTTTGTAACATACATCTCCGGAATCTATTGGCCCGAAGATAAACCCACCGCATACACTCCCGCGACTTTCGTGCCCTGGCAGTACGACCATCCCTGCCCGGCGGCGCAGCATGCCCCACCGGCGGAGCGAGAGGCGATCGGATCCCTGCAGGACGCAGCCAGCCGAACCCAATCGAATGTGCTGTGCCCCTGATCGGCATCCTTGCGGCCTCAGGCGGGTGATTGCAGGTGCCAGGCCTCCCTCGACAGGGCGTTGTCACGAAACGCAAGACTCACCCATCCAATGCGTCCGGCGCAGGAACGCCGATCGCTTGCATGTCTGAAACAGCGCGAGAGGAGAACAGGGTATGGCTGCAACTCACCACCGTAGGAAGGACCGGTTCGGAGTGCTTCTGGCGCTCGGACTGGTCGCGTGCGCCGGCGCCGCCGACGCGAAACCGCCGAACATCCTCGTCATCTGGGGTGACGACGTCGGCGTGCACAATATCAGCGCGTACAACCACGGCATCATGGGCTACCGCACACCGAATATCGACCGCCTCGCCACGCAGGGTGCGATATTCACCGACGCGTATGCCCAGCAAAGCTGCACGGCCGGGCGCGCGTCCTTCATCCTCGGCCAGCATCCGTTTCGGACCGGACTGCTGACGATCGGCATGCCCGGCTCCGAGCACGGCATCCCGGACTGGACGCCAACCATTGCCGACCTGCTGAAGGAGCGTGGCTACACGTGCGGCCAGTTCGGCAAGAACCATCTCGGCGATCGCGACAAGCACCTCCCGACGGCGCACGGCTTCGACGAGTTCTTCGGCAACCTCTATCACCTGAACGCCGAAGAGGAACCGGAAACCTACTACTACCCGAAGGACCCGGCGTTCAAGAAGAAGTACGGCCCCCGAGGCGTGTTGCACACGTACGCGGGCGGGCGGATCGAAGACACCGGCCCGCTCACCACGAAGCGCATGGAGACCATCGATCAGGAGATCCACGCGGCCGCCAGCAACTTCATTGATCGCGCGGCCAAGGCGGACAAGCCGTTCTTCGTCTGGTTCAACACGACACGCATGCACGTCTGGACGCACCTGAAGAAGGAGTCCGTGGGACGCACCGGCATCGGGCTGTACCCCGACGGCATGATGGAGCTCGACGACACCACGGGAGCCCTGCTCAAGCAGCTCGACGATCTCGGGATCGCGGAGAACACGATCGTCGTCTGGTCCACGGATAACGGCGCCGAAACATTCTCGTGGCCGGACGGCGGCATCACACCGTTCCACGGCGAAAAGGGTACCACGTGGGAAGGCGGGTTCCGCGTTCCGCTGATGGTCCGCTGGCCGGGCGTCATCAAGCCAGGCACCGTGTACAACAACATCATCTCCCAGGAAGACTGGATGCCGACCCTGCTGGCCGCCGCCGGCGAGCCCGATATCATCGAGAAGCTCAGGGCGGGCCACCAGGCCAACGGCAAAAAGTTCCGCATCCACCCCGACGGCTACAATTTCCTGCCGTTCTTCAAGGGCGAGGCCAAAGAGAGCCCGCGCAAAGAGATCTACTACTTCGGCCAGGGCGGCGAGTTCAACGCCCTGCGTGTCGGAAACTGGAAGATCCACTTCGCCACCGTCCGGGGCAACATCGCGACCGGCGTGCGACAGGTCGCAGGCTGGCCGCTGATCATCAACCTGCGGGCCGATCCCTACGAGAAAATGTGGAAAGAGGGCGAGCTCGGCTACTTCCGCTGGTACGGCGACAACCTTTGGACCTTTGTCCCGGCGCAGGAGTACATCAAGAAGTTCCTTGCCACGATTCCGGATTACCCGTTCCAGGAAGGCTCCAGTCTCAATGCGGGCGGGATCAACTATACCACGCTGAAAGCAGCCGGCGTCATGAAGCGCCTCAAGGAACTTGAGGGCCTTAACCTGCCGGGCAACTGATCATCATCCCCCGCGCGTCGCGCCGGGCGCCGGCGCGACGCGCGGATGGGCAGCGGCCGGATCCTCCCGACAGAGCGCCACAATCTCCCACCCATTCCACACGGGCCAATCCAGCATCTGTTCGCCAGAGCAACCCCTCGGAGCGCTCCGGCATATGCGTCCGAAACGAGTCGTGCCGGGAGTGCATCGCGACCATTGGCCACTCCACCGCGTCCGGAACGCGCGGTACGGGGCAAGGGCCCCATTCCCGCTGGTCAAACTGCGTCTCGGGGTGGACCGGTGAGCGGTGAGCGACGATGATGACCGCGTTGCGAACGCATGGCGTTCCGCAGGTAAACGGAGATGACGTGATGATGAGGCAGGCCATGGCCGCGCTGTCCGCCTTCAGCATTCTGTCCGGCGCCGGTATTCCCGCACGGGCCGCCGACGATCCGCTGCCGTCCTGGCATGCGGGTCCGTCCCGTGACGCGATCATCCGGTTCGTGCAGCAGGTCACCACGCCCGGCGGAAAGGACTTCGTCGAGCCGCGGGCGCGGATCGCCGTCTTCGATAACGACGGCACGCTGTGGTGCGAACGCCCGCTTTACGCCCAGCTCCTGTTCGCCATGGACCGCGTGAAAGAACTCGCGCCACGACATCCGGAGTGGCGGGAACAGGAGCCGTTCCGGTCCGTTCTGACAGGCGACATGAAAGGTGTCGAGGCCGCAGGCGTCCAGGGCATGCTGGACATGACGATGGCCACCCATGCGGGCATCACGACCGAGGAGTTCGCGGGCATCACGAGGGACTGGCTGCGCAAGGCACGGCACCCCCGGTTTGATCGCCCGTACCCGACGCTCGTCTACCAGCCCATGCTCGAAGTGCTCGCCTGGCTGAGGGCCAACGGGTTCAAGACCTACATCGTCTCCGGTGGCGGCGTCGAGTTCGTACGGGCCTACGCCGAGCGCGTGTACGGCATCCCGCCCGAGTTGGTCATCGGCAGCCGGATCGAGACGAAATATGAACTCCGTGACGGGAAGCCCGTGCTCATGCGCCAGCTGAAGATCGACTTTATCGACGATCAGGAGACGAAGCCGGTCGCCATCGAGCACATCATCGGGCGGCGACCGCTGATGGCCTTCGGAAACTCGGACGGCGACTTCCAAATGCTGGAGTGGACCACTTCCGGCAGCGGGCCCCGGTTCGGAATGCTGATCCACCACACCGACGCGGAGCGCGAGTATGCGTACGACCGCAATTCCCCGGTTGGGCGGCTCGCGCGAGGTCTCGACGAGGCGTCAGATCGCGGGTGGCTCGTTGCGGACATGAAAAAGGACTGGAAAGTCGTATTCCCACCACAGTGAGACCGGATGTCCGGCACCTCACGGCTCGGGCGGCTCACATGCACTGGCGAGGCTGGCGTGAATGCTCTGATGCTGATCAGTTGTGTCGGCATGGCGGCAGGGGCCGCTGACACCGTCCCGGTGATCACACCGCCCGCGCTGCATTGGGGAGACACGATCGCGATCGTGGCGCCGGCCGGCGACCTGGACCGCACGCGGATCGACCTGGCGCGGAAACGCCTCACCGACATGGGCTTCAACGTCCGGATTCCGGACGATCTCTTTCGGCGGCGCGGGTACCTGGCAGGGAAGGACGAGGAACGGGCGGCGGAGCTGATGGCGGCCTTCCGCGATCCGGCGGTGAACGCGATCTTCTGCGGGACCGGCGGTTACGGGACGACACGGATGCTTGACCGGCTGGATTACGACGCTATCCGCCGGAACCCGAAGATCCTGACCGGCTTCAGCGACATCACCGCACTGCACCTGGCGATCCAGCGCAAGTCGCGGCTCGTCACATTCCACTCCCCCGTCGCAATGTACGGCCTGGGCAGCCCGGACAACATGAGCAGCTTCACGGCAGAGTACTTCTGGCGAAGCCTGCTCGCGTCGAACTATCTCGGTGCGGACAGCAGAATCCTACCGGCGGGGTTCTTGTATGCGATCCCGGAGGGCGTACCGGCGCCCCGGAGGCTGGCGCCCGGCACCGTGCGCGGCCCACTCACCGGAGGCAACCTGTCCCTGATCTCCACGCTCATGGGAACGCCGTACGAGATCGAGACGCGTGGGCGTGTCCTCTTCCTGGAAGACTGCAACGAGGAGCCGTACCGGATCGACCGGTATCTGTCACAGCTCCGGCTGGCGGGCAAACTCGACGAGGTCGCGGGCGTGGTGCTGGGAATGTTCACCGGCTGCAACCCCAAGTCGCCGGCGACGAGCCTCTCGCTTGAGGAGGTTTTCCGGGACTATTTCGCCGAACTGGGCGTGCCGGTCATCACGAGTTTTCCGGTGGGTCATTTTCGCCACAACGCCACCCTCCCGATGAGCATCTCGTGCGAACTCAACGCCGACGCCCCCGCCCTGCGGATTCTTGAGAATCCGGTCCGGATCGAGAGCAACTCCGAAGGCCGATAACCCGGACGCATGCGCGCAACCGGGGCCTTTCCTGCTACAATGCCGTTGTCACGGAGCCTGGCGGGCTTTTCTGATGCGACAATGCGCTTTTGTCCTCCTCCTGGCCTATCTGTCCGGCGCGTGGGCGGCCGTCCAGGGGGCACCGGTACGGGCGGAGCGTGCCCGCGCAGTTGCCCGGCAATGGCTTCAACTCCGGCCGGCCGCGCCTGGCGGCCTGAAGCACTCCATGCCGCTGGACGACGCGCCCACGGATATCCTGGCCGCCGACGGCACACGGATCGGGCACTACTTCCTTTTGCCGGGCGGCGGCAGTCTTGTCGTCGCCGCGGACGACGCGCTCCCGCCGGTCCTGTATTACTCACCGATTAGCCGATTCGACCCCGAGAGCACCCCGCCGGCCCGCACCTTCGTTGAGGCCTTCCGATCGCAGCTGTCGGACGCGCCCCCGCCTGACACGGCGCGACTCTGGAGCAGGCTGGAAACGCGAGCGTCCCTGGCGACACCGACGGCAACGGAGCCGCGGGGGGCCCTCGCGCGCAAAGGGCCCCTGCTGCGGACCCGCTGGCACCAGGCAGCGCCATTCTGGAACGACTGCCCCACCTGGTACGACGGGCGGCGGTGCCTCGTCGGCTGCGTCGCGACGACGATGGCGCAGATCGCGCGCTACTGGCAGTATCCCGTGCATGGAACGGGCTCCTACTGCTACGACTGGTACGACGGGAGCACCACCCTTCGGCTCTGCGGTGACCACGCCGCGGCAACGTTCGAGTGGACCCGGATGGCGGAGACGGACCAGACGGTCGACCCTGCCGCCACGGCCGAGCTGGCGGAGCTGAGCTACCTGTGCGGTATATCGCTCGAGATGCACTTCAGCCCGATCGAGTCGACGTCGGGGGCCGATGGTGTAGGCCCGGCACTCGAGCGGGATCTCGGCTATGCGCCCGGCAGCGCCTTTATCAGCCGCTACGACGTTCCGGAGGAAAGCTGGTACCGGCAGATCCGAGACCAACTCGCGGCCGGCGTACCATTGGTCTTCAGCATGGGGCCGCACGTCGGAGTGGTGGACGGGTACGACGACGCCACACGGCAGGTCCACATCAATCTCGGCTGGGGCGGGATGAGCGATGGGTGGTATTCGCTGGCATCTGTCCCTTACGGCTGGATCAACGGGACCGGGATCAGCCTGAACATCCGCCCGCCGCACTTCGGCGGACCGCCCCGCGTCCGAAGCGTCGCGCCCGACGGTCTGTCCGGCGATCACGCCACGATCCAGGCCGCCCTCAACGCCGCGAGCGACGGAGATGTCATCGTGCTGCAGCCCGGCACCTACGCGGGCTGGGGAAATCGCGACCTCGATCCGTGGGGAAAGGCGGTCACGATTCGCAGCGTCGACCCGACGGACAGTGGCGTCGTCGCGGCAACCGTCATCGACTGCGGCGGCGCTGGCCATCGCGGGTTCCTGCTGCACAGCGGCGAGACGGAGCGGACGGTCATCGCCGGCCTGACGATCACGAACGCATCCGCGGCCAACGGTTGGTACGAAACGGACCTCGTGCCCGGTGTGGGATCGGCCGGAGGCGCCATCCTGTGCGTCGGAGCCAGCCCGACCGTGGTGAACTGCGTGCTGCGCGGCAACGCGGCCGGGACGGACGGCGGCGGCGTGGCGTGCGTCGGCGGGAGCAGCCCCCTGCTTGCCAACTGTATCGTGACCGGCAACGCGGCGCCGGGCAGCGGCGGCGGCGTGTTTTCCGATCCGTCATCGGCCCCGCAAATCGTGCAATGCGACATCGCCGGCAACACCGCGGTGCAAACCGGCGGCGTACACGCTGCCGGCGGGTTTTCGCTGTCGAACACAATCCTGTGGGGCAATACGCACAGTGGTGCGGCCGGAGAAGCGGCGCAGGTGTCGCCTGGCAGCTCGGCGACGATGACGCACTGCCTTGTCGAGGGCTGGACGGGGTCGCTCGGCGGCACGGGCAATCGCGGCGATGAATCGGAGCCCTTCGTCGACGGCAACGGCTCCGACGATCAATGGGGAACGCCGGACGACGATCTTCACCTTCGGCCGGAGGCGGCGGCGATCGACGCAGGCACTAATGCCGCCCTGCCCGCGGACATTGCAGATCTCGATCGGGACGGCAACGTGACCGAGCCGCTGCCCTTCGATCTCGATGGCAATCCGCGCGCCTGGGGCACGAGCGTCGATATCGGCGCGATCGAATCAGGCTCAATGCGCGACTGCAACGGAAACGGTATTCCGGATCCGCAGGAGACAGATTCTGATGGGGATGGCGTGATCGACGCCTGCGACACGTGCCCGCAGGTATCGAATCGCGACCAGCATGACGCCGACAGCGACGGACGCGGCGACGTTTGCGATGACGACGACGACGGCGACAACATCCTCGACGCGGGCGACAACTGCCCGCAGGCCGTGAATCCGCAGCAGCAGGACAGCGACGCAGACGGCGTCGGCGATGCGTGCGACAACTGCCCGTCCACGCCGAATGCAGACCAGGCGGATGCGGACGGGAACGGCGTCGGCAACGCCTGCGAGGGCACCGTCCTCTTCGTGCGGGTCGGCGCGACGGGCGCCGGCACGGGGCGGGATTGGGCGAACGCGTTTCCGGACCTGGAGAGCGCGCTGGCGAAGGCCGAGCGGTCCGGCGGCATCACTCGTGAGATTTGGGTGGCGAAAGGAACCTACCGCCCCTCGCGTGAAATGATCACGGGGCTGCCGCGATCGGCGAGTTTCCAGCTGGTATCGGGCGTGCTGATTCTCGGCGGTTTCAGCGGGACGGAGACGACACGTGAGGCCCGCAACCCCAACCCGCTTACGAACGGCACGATCTTGAGCGGCGATCTGCGTGGCGATGACCTGCCCGACGCTCCGCGCTGGGATGCATCGCTGCTCGACAACAGCTACGCCGTCGTGGATGCGCGCGACACCGGGACGGGAACGCTGCTGGCAGGCTTCACCATCACCGGCGGCGTCTCCAATGCCGACGGGGCCGGACTCCGGATCCGCGGCGGGGATGTGACGATTCGCGACTGCCGGTTCATCGGGAATCGCGCGGTTTCGGGCGCCGGCCTGACTGCGCAGTCTGCAGCGGTTCGCGTGGAGCGATGCTTCTTCAGCCGCAACATGGCGGACCAGCGGGGAGCCGGGGTCTTCCTGCGCGGCGGCGAACCGGTGGTGACACACTGCATTTTCACCGCCAACGTCGCGGGGAACACAGGCGGCGGTTTGTCGAGCATGGAAGGCGGGATTGTGCGCTCGTGTACCTTCTACGGCAACACGGCCGGAACGCAGGGCGGAGCGATCATCGCACACGGGCCGCTAACGGTGCGGAGCTGCATCCTGTGGGGCAGCGGGCGCGCGGGGGAGTCGAACCAGTACCAGAACACGCACCCGAGCGGGCCGGACATCCGATACTGTGTGATCCAGAGTTGGAGCGGCGAACTCAAGGATCCAAGTATCGTGCAGATGGATCCGCTGCTCGTGAACCCGGCAGGACCGGACGGCACGCTGGGCACGTCGGACGACGATCTGCAACTCTCCCCCACGTCGCCTTGCATCGACGTCGGCGATCCTGAAGTCCCGGGGAGCGGACTCGACCTGGGCAACAAACCGCGACTGCAGCACTGCCGGATCGACATGGGGGCGTACGAGTCCGACGCACTTCGTGACTGCAACGGGAACGGCGCGCCGGACGCGTGCGATATCGCGGCCGGGGCGGTCGATTGCGACGGCGACGGAATCCCGGATGCCTGTCGAGTCGTTTCGCGTTCGAGGATCGTCGTACCGGACGGGCGTCGCCACCAGTTCGCCCTCTTCGACGGCGGGACGGGCGAATACATCGGGCCACTCGGAAACCTGCGGATCCGAGCCGATGACGTCGGGGGCCTCGCCGTGGACCGCAGCCGCACGCTGTACGTGGCGGTGCGAAGTATGAATGCAGTGTACAAGCTGTCGCACGTCACGGGCGCGGTAACGGCGACTTTCACGGGCGAGGGTTACGCGGCCCCCTCCGCCCTGCTGATGCAGAGCGATGGCACGTTCCTGCTGGCCAGCGATGCGGACCAGGCGATCCGCGCGTTTGATACGCAGACAGGTGCGTTCGTGCGGGATGTGATACCGCCGGGGGCAGAGGGCCTGAACGGTCCATCCGCGATGGTGTTCGCGCCCGAAGGGACGCTGCTCGTCGCCAGCGAGCGGACGAACCAGGTTTTTGAGTTCGACCCGAAGACCGGCAAGCGTTTGCGCGTCGTGGCCGAGGGAGGCGGACTGGCACGCCCGATGTCGCTGCTCTTCGGGAGCGACGGCAACCTGCTCGTCGCGAGTTTCGACAGCAGTGCCGTCCTTAAATGGGCGCGTGACGGCACATTCCTGGGCCAGTTCATCCCGAGCGAGAGCGCGGGACTGTCCGGGGCAGCCTACCTGGCGTGGGGACCGGGCGGTCTGCTGGTCAGCAGCACGCGAAATGACCGCGTGCTCGCGTTCGATCCGTCGGACGGTTCGCCTGCAGACCGTGATCTGACCCGGCGCGGCGTGCAGCCAGACGTGTTCAAGCCCGGGCTGGTGAGTCAGCCGCGGTTTTTGGCCACGATCAGCCCGAATGAGTGCAACGGAAACGGCATTCCCGATGTGTGCGAGATTGCCTCGGGCGCGGCCACCGACTGCAACAAGAACGACGTACCCGATACCTGCGAGGCGGATTTCGACCGGGACGGCCTGATCAACGACTGCGACGACGATGATGACAACGACGGGATCCTCGATGACGGCAGCGGGAACCAGGTGCCCGGCGACAAGCCGTGCAGCGGCGGTCAAATCACCGGCTGCGACGACAATTGCCCCTATACGCCCAATCCCGACCAGCAGGACAGCGACGGAGACGGACGGGGGGATGTGTGCGACAGGCCGATCCTCGTCAACGCGGTAGCCACCGGGGCGAACACCGGGCAGTCGTGGCAAGACGCCTACACGGATCTCCAGGATGCGCTGGCGGCGGCGCGGGCCGGGCAGGGATACGAGATCTGGGTCGCGCGCGGCACGTACCGGCCCGACAGCGGAACGGGAGATCGCGATGCCGCGTTCCACCTGGCGCCCGGCGTCGGCGTGTACGGTGGCTTCAGCGGGACAGAGGCGGAACTCCGCGAACGGCGTCCCCGCGAGAACATCACGGTACTCAGCGGCGACCTGCTCGGAAACGATGACGGGACACTCGCGAGGATGGCCGACAACACTCGGCATATCGTGGTGGTTGCTGATACCGGAACCTCCACGCTGCTGAACGGTTTTACCGTCCAGGGCGGGTACGCGGATCGTAAGAAACAAGGCGATCGCGGCGGTGCGTTGTCGGCACGGAACGCGAGCCCGACCATCGCCAACTGCACGTTTACCGGTAATGTGGCGCGGCAAGGCGGCGCGGTGGACCTGGCCTATCACAGCAGCCCGACCTTTGTGAACTGCACGTTCGCGAACAACCAGGCGGAGAACGGTGGGGCCACGTTCAACGATTCGGGCAGCAACCCACGGTTCGTGAGCTGCCTCTTCTTCTCAAATGCCGCGCGCGCCGAGGGCGGCGCGATTCGCAGCGGCCCCGGCTGCTCCCCCCTGCTCGTGAACTGCACGGTGTCACGCAATACCGCGGCGACAGGCGGCGGATTGCACGCTGTCAGCGGGCCTGCCACGGTGGTGAACAGCATTCTCTGGGGCAATCAGCACGGTCAGCAGGGAATCCGCGACGCCCAGTTGCTCACCGGGCCGGCCGGTGCATTCGTGCGGACGTCGTGCATTCAGGATCAAGCGCCCGGAGACGGCGACGTCTACCCCGGCGCGAACAACACGGATGCGGACCCGCTGTTTGCGGGTATTTCACCCCAGATGCCGGATGCCGGGGCGTTCCGTCTGTTGCCGACTTCGCCGTGCATCGATGTGGCGACCAGTTCGGTGCTGCCGATCGATACCATGGATATGGACGGAGACGGAACGCGGGCGGAGCCGCTGCCTGTCGATGCGGCCGGCAACCCGCGGCGGTACTCGGCTCCAGAGAAGGGAGCGGAACCGCTTCTGGATCTCGGCGCGCTCGAGTACGTGCCGGACTGCACCGGGAACGGCATGCCCGACATGTGCGAGGCGGCGTGCGGCAAACCGGGCGATCCGTGTAACCGGTCGGGGTGCGGCCAGGCGCCGGACTGCAACCGGAACGGCATACCCGACTCCTGCGAGCCGGATACCGACCTGGACGGCATTGCCGACGTCTGCGAGGCAACCTGGGGTGACATGGACGCCGACGGAGACGTGGATCAGTCGGACTTCGGGCGGTTTCAACGATGCGTGAGCGGGTACAACGTCCGCATCGCCGACACGGCATGCCGAATCGCCGATCTGGACTTCGACGGGGATGCCGACAGCGACGACTTCACACGGATGTGGCGGTGCGCCACGGGTGCGAATGTCCCTGCGGACCGAACCTGCAACCCACGGTAATTCGAGGCTCCCTCAGCGGATGAAGCGAACCAGGAGCCAAATCAGGGCAAAGACGATTGGCACGCGCCGGCCGCGATCAGCGTGGACGTGATCTGAAACTGCATCTCCTTCTCGTCGGGTGGCTGGGCATGCCCCGCCTGTTGAGTGCCGACAGAATCACGGTCCCCCACAATCATCTCCAGTTCACCGGCGTGCCGGCTTCACGACAGTTGCCGCATGCTTCGGGTCCTCGGCCTGGAACGACAGCTCGACGTAACCCTCCGACGGGCGGGCGTTCCACTTCGATTTGGGTCTTCCAAGGCCTCAAAGCCGCCGGGATGACTCCGAAGCCAGCCGGTATTGACCACTGCGTTATCTCTCAGGGCTTCGAAGGAATCCTGCAGTCAGCGATGGCGATGGACCTCCAGATCGGCGGCGTGGGACTCGCGGAGACTGTAGCCGGCGGGCATGTCGAGGCGGTACTGAACCTGCCCCCCCTGCTTCCACCACCGCAGGGTGACGAGCCCGTCGGGCGTCGGCAGACGCCCTTCGCACCAGTCGATCTTCACCTCGGGAATGCGCAACTCCAGCGCATGGTTGATGGTGTCGAGCCGCCGGACGCCGAGGACGTCCCGGTAGAGGGTGTGCACAATGTGCGAGGCGAAACCGTGATTGCAGCTCGCCTCCGGCTTGACGTTCTCCCAGAGCGTGCCGGTCCGCTCCGCCATGTAGAGCAGGTAGTCGATCGACTCGTCCAGGATCTGCTGCGACCGCCCGGCCCGCGAGAGAATCTCCATCCGCAGCATGTTGCCGATGAACGAATTTGACGGGTGGATCTCGGGGTATCTCTTCTGCTCGACACGTTTCGGGCCGAACTCGTCGGTCAGGATTCGCCAAAGCTCGCCATGGGTCTCCGGGCGCGCCACGTCGAAGAAGAACAGGTAATACTGGCAAGTTTCGCTGCGGTTCCGCGTGATTTCGAGTTTGCCAGCCTTGCGGACCGCATTATCCACGAAGAAGTGACCGTCGAATGACTGCCTGCGGATCGTCTCGCGCACCTTGTCGGCCTCTGCCGTGAGATCCGGAAGCTTGTACAGGCGCCCGGTAGCTGCGAGGGTCCCCGCCCACAGGGCGTTGCTCGGATAATTCACGTCCTGCACGAACCCGTTGGCGGCGGACCATTCAACGAACACCCAGCTGGGGAGCTTTTCGAGCAGGCCGTCCTCGTTGCGGAACTTCCGCAGGAATTCGAGCAGCGCGAGCACGCGCGGTTTCAGCGCATCCACCAGCTGCCGGTCGCCGCTGCGCGCAGCGTACTCCTCGAGCTCGATGACAAACCACATTGCCCAGTTCGGGATGAACTCGCCGTTGTAATGATCCGAGGGGTAACACATGGGCAGCATGCCGGCGTCGATTTTCGGAAAGGACGCGGGCAGCAGGAAGTTCTCGCAGAAGTTCTTCTCGATGCGCGTGTGGCCGGAGAGATCCTTCGCGACCCGGCTGGTGAAGAAGCTGTCGCAGAGCCAGCCCGCACGTTCCCGGGAGGGGCAGTCCATGAAGATGTCGACGGCGTTCTGCCGGTAGGTTTCGCGCCCGGCGTCGAAGAGCCGATTCAGGCGGACATCACTGCTGGCGAAGTGGGCCCGATCTACGTCGGGAGTGACCAGCTCGCGGAGGTAGAGGCCGCGGATGTCGCAGGCACCCTTCAGCACGATCAGCTTGGCATACCTGAGCGTGTACGGCTCCATGCTCTCGAAGGCGTACGTTCCGGGATCGAGTTGCAGCGAAATGATGTTCACGCACCCGAGGCGTTTGAAGTCGACCTGACCCTCGGTGAGGATTTCGTCAAAGGTGATGTGCAGCTCGGTGGGCGCATCGCAGCGGAACTCCGCACCGAGGAAACCAGTGAAATTCGTGCCGAAATCCACAGTCTGGTACCGATTCGCGCTGATCTTGAGCGTCGTTTCGGGTGTGAGAGCCTGACCGGCATCGGACGTGGTGCGGCTGGTGAACTTCTGAAGCTCAATTGATGGGATCACGGCGAGTTCGGCTTCGGGATAGCCTTTCAGAGTGGGCCCGATGGCGGTGAGCGAGCGGTCCTTCCAGACGTTGTCCAGCTTCTCTCGCTGCGCGACTTCGCCCTCGGCAATTCTCCAGTTGGCGGGACGCTTGCGGAACGCGGGATACGGCACGCGTCGATCGAGAAGACCCCCTGAAGTGAGAACAGAGCAGTCGGTTGGCTCGAAGACTGCTCCGGAATCGCTGCGCCAGGCGTCGAATCCGGGCGTGAGGCGGTACACCTCGGAGAACGGGCGCTGAAAGCTGTAACGCTGCACCTTCTGGACGCGCTCCGGCAGGACGCGGAGCACGAATGGTAGCGGTCGCGCGTCCTCACGGGCCGATTTCCACTCCGGATACGTGTCAACGCCCGTACCTGCCAGGACGAGGTCGCCCGCCATCACTTCTGCCTGCAAAAACGAGGGCTGATCGAGATAGGCGTAGCTGTTCGCGTTGTAGCCGGCAACCTCGATCGCGATGACGTTCTGGCCCGGGCGCAAATCGCGGGTGATGTCCCACTCGTCGACGCGGAAGAAGCCGTGAGGACCGCGCGCCGGTCCGTGGCCGCGGTAATGGCCGTTCACGAACGCGCGGTAGATCGTTGCGGCGGTTACGCGGAGCACGACGGGCTCGCCTGACGGGGCATCGATCACTGCGCGGGCGCCGGCGGTGACGTTCATGTCGCGCTCACGACCGGTCGGCCAGACAGGCCGGCCCATCCGGAAGGATGCAGCGAGAGCGGGTGAAACGGCGAGCAGGGCAGACGCCAGCAGACAGACGCGACGCATCGGTGTGGTCCTCGGATGAAATGGCGGAATCAGGCGACGCGGGGGCATCATAACGCCATCGCGAGGAGCTCCGCCATGTGAAGCGGGCGCACACCGGCCAGCTCGCGGATCTGGTGCCGGCAGCTCGTGCCCGAGGCGACGAGCAGCGTGCCCGGCGGGAGCATGCGGATCTTCTCGACCAGCGGCGCGCCGACCTCCAGCGAGAGTTCGTACTTGTCGCGCATCATGCCGTACGCACCGGCCATACCGCAGCAGGCGGTCTCGAGCACCTGCGCGGAAACCTCAGGGATCGACTCCGCCACGCGACGGTGGACGCTCACGTCCGTCAATGCTTTGGCATGGCAGTGGGCGTGAATGGCGACCGGCCGGCGTCGCGCGGGTGCAGTCGTCGGCGGCGCGGGGTCCCCGTCCTGCAGCGGACCCAGCGGCAGGACGCCCGGGTGGCGGTAGAGCAGTTCGGCAATGAACTGCTCGAACCCAACACAGCGCCGGGCCACGTCGGAAGCGTGCGGAATGCCGAGCTGGCGATACTCGTCGATGAACATCGCGTGACAGGAAGGCTCGAGGAACACGACGGGCAGGCCGGCATAGCGACCCTCGAGCAGATCGACATTGTGCCGGCCCATGTCACGGGCATCGTCGAGCAGGCCGCGACTGAACGCGGGGCGACCGCAGCATTTGCGGCCCTCGGCTCGCAGCACGCTGTAACCGGCGGCTTCGAGCACGCGCACGGCGGCCCGGCCGACCTCCGGCTCGTGGTAACGCACCCAGGTGTCGTCCCAGAGAACGACCTGCAGGCGTGAATCCGGCGGTCGTGCCCCGGCACGGCGGTCGAACCAGCGGTCAAAACGCTCCTCCGCGTACGCCGGCAAGGATCGCCGGGCGTCGATCCCGAGGATCCACTCCATCACGCCGCGGATCGCGGGGGAACGGATGGCGGCGTTCGCCAGGGGCGCTGCCGCGCAGCCGATTCGCCCCAGCAGGTCAGCGGATGCGATCATCCGGTCCACCAGCGGTACACCCGCCCGGCGATGACGTGCGTGCAGCAGCTCCGCCTTGAGCAGCGCCATGTCGACGTTGGACGGGCACTCCGTCTTGCAGGCCTTGCACGAGAGGCACGGGCCGAGGGCCGCTTCGAGTTCGGGGCTCAGGAGCGCGTCCACGCCGCTGCCGACGCGATGCTCGAGGGCAGCGCGGATCGTGTTTGCACGCCCGCGCGTGGACATGATCTCCTCGCGCGTGACGATGTACGTCGGGCACATGACGGGTACGTTCTTGAGGCAGAGGCCGTTACCGTTGCACTGCTCGAGATTGCCAACAAACGAGCCGTCCTTCTCCACGAAGCCGAGCACGGGCACGAACGGCAGGCTGATCGTGTAGCCGGGCCCCTGCCGGAGGTTCGTATCAATGCGGAACTCGAGACGGCCGGCGCGGTCGGGAACAATCTTGCCGGGGTTCAACACACCGGCGGGGTCGAAGGCTTCCTTCAAAGCCCGCGTTGCATGCATCAGTTCGGGGCCGAGTTGATCCTGCAGGAATTCGCTGCGTGCGATGCCCACACCGTGCTCGCCAGCCAGAGAGCCGCGGAATCGCTTCACGAGGGCGGCCACGTCTTCGGCGATCCGCCGGAACTTGCGGACGTCCTGCGCCTTGTGGAGGTCGAGGATCGGGCGCACGTGGAGGAGGCCGGCGGCGGCATGGCCGTAATAGGACGCTTCCACCTGGAGGGGATCGAGGATCGCGCGGAGACCGGCGACGTACTCCGGCAGTTGCTCCGGGCGGACGGCGACGTCCTCGATCGCGGTGACGGGCTTGGCTGGCCCGGGGCGACCGGTGACGAGGGCAAGCCCCGCCTTGCGGAGGCCCCAGACCAGGGCCTGATCGCGGGAGTCAGGCAGGAGAATGCGTCGCTTGCCCAGCGGGCGACGGGCAAGCATTGCCAGCGCGTCGTCCACGTTGTCGATGAACTCCACGATCAGAAAAGAGTCGCAGTGTTCGTCATCAAGCGAGAGCAGGTCACGAGCGGCCTGGAACGCCAGCTGGCCGCGCGTCTGGTCGAAGAGGACGCGGTCGACGTGTTCGATGGCGGCCGGCTGCAGATCAAGCAGATCGACGGTCGCCTGCATCGCCTCCTCGACCCGCGGAAAAAACAGGACCGCCAGGGCGCGGCGCTGCGGGAGCGGAACCACATCCAGCTCCGCCGAGAGAATGCAGGCCAGCGTGCCCTCGCTGCCGCCAACGAGCTCCACGAGCGACGGGCGGCGGAGATAGCGGTCGAAGGCATACCCGGGCCAGCGCTTGAGCAGCCCCGCGGGCATGCGGTCGAGAATTGCCTCGGCGTAGCGACGGGCAATGCTGTCGGCGGCGGACTTGAGGTGCGTGAGGCCGGAGTCCTCGTGCGAGATGTGCGCGAGGGTGCCGTCGGCGAGGAGCACGTCGAGCGAACGGACGCAGTCGGCGGTTACACCGTAGGTGCGAACGCGTGCGCCGGACGAATTGTTGGCGATCATGCCGCCCAGGGTCGCCCGCGAGCTGGTGGCGACATCGGGGCCGAACTGCAGGCCGTGCGGGCGCAGGAAGTCGTTCAGATGGTCGAGCACAACGCCCGCATCCACCCGGACGGTGCGGCGTTCGCGATCCAGACTGTCGATCCGCCGGTTGTGCCGGGCGAAGTCGATCACCAGGCCAGTTCCCAGGGCCCCACCAACCAGTCCGGTTCCGGCCCCCCGCGGCGTGATGCTCCACCCTTTGTCCAGAGCAGTGCGAACGGCGTTCACCGCCTCAGCCGGTGAACGCGGAAAAGCCACCGCGCGCGGAACCAGTTGGTATACCGAAGCGTCGGTCGCATAAAGCTGCCGCGTCAGGTCGTCGGAGCGGATTTCGCAACCAGGCATCCGAGGCGCAATCTGTGGCTGCAACAACGACATTCGGCTGCATTGTACGAGGTTCGATTCACGCAAACGAGGCAGGAGCATCCGGCCGGACGCGCCTGTGCGGAGGGCCCGCGCAAGAAGAAACCCGCGGGGTTGAGGCCGCGGGCTTCGGGTAACTCTGTGCTGCGGTCCGCCGGGTTTACCAGGCGAAGTGCGAGAAGGCCTTGTTGGCGTCGGCCATGCGGTGGACGTTCTCGCGGGTCGTCATCGCGGCGCCCTCGCGCTTGAAGGCGTCGACGAACTCCTGGGCGAGGCCGTCGCTCGTCGGGCGGCCCTTCCGACCGCGGGCGGCCTCAAGGATCCAGCGGATGGCAAGCGACTGCTGTCGGCGTCGGTTCACCGGGATCGGCACCTGGTAGTTGGAGCCGCCGACGCGCTTGCTGCGGACCTCGATGTTCGGCTTCACGTTCTGGATTGCCTGCTCGAAGACCTCGTACGGCGGGACATCCTTGATCTTCTTGGACACGATCTCCATCGCATCGTAGAAGACGCGGGTCGCGACCGCCTTCTTGCCGTCATACATCAGGCAATTGATGAATTTGCTCGCCAGCTTGCTGCTGTAGCGGGGATCCGGCCGCAACTGGTCTTCCGAGCGTGTCCACTTTTTAAAAGCCATGCGTCTCGCTGCCTCGAATCGACTCGTCCCATGACCCGGCCCGCGGGGCGGGCCAGGAAACCTAAATTCCTGTCCAAGCAGGGTATACGGCAATCCAATACCGGCCAACACGGGCGTCTGGCCAGCGTGGAGCCCTGCATTATGGCGTCGCGCTGCGGGGAAAGCAAGCGCGGCTGAAGGGCTGCTCCCGCAGATGGCGGCGGCGTTTTGCGTCGGCCCGGAATCCTCCGTCAGGGCATCGACACGACCGCAGGAGTCGCAGCAGCCTCAGGTCAAAACGGCCCAGCGGGACTGGGCCTTTCGGAGCGTGCGGGCGAGGTCGTCGGCGGTCCCGCGGTCGAGGCGGAGCGTCGCCGGCGGATGGCCCGCCTCGTAGATGTGCACCAGGGCGTCGTCCCCCGTGCTCATGATCTCGACGCGTCCCGGCTGGTCCAGGGGATAGGCATGGCTCGCACCATGGTGCCGCAGGGCTAGACGGCGATTCGTCAGCACCGCCCCCGCAGTGCCGGGATCGCCCGGAGCACCCGGTTCGGGGTAGTAGGCCACGAACTGCTCGCCGTTGGCCAGTTCGAGCCAGGAGCTGATCCCCTGGCGGGCCTTCGGGTTCAGTTCGTGCCAGGGGTCGCGGCGGAGGTCACGCTGCTCGACCAGTTTCCGGTACTCCGGCGTGTCGCGGCCGCCGGCGTTGCGGAAGAACTCGACCGCCACGGAAAGCGATTTAATGAGGAGCCGGCACATGTCACCCCGCGCGCCCATCTCGACGTGGGCCTCGATTTCGCGGGAGACGTGGCAGTGCTCGCAGGCGAACACCGGGAACGGCAGCGTGAACTTCGCGTCGGAATGGCGAGATCGCGGCAGCTGCCGGAGCAGCCCCTTCTCGTTCACGAGGGAAAACGTCTCCAGCCGCCCCACCGACGTGTCGAGTTGCTCGCGGCCGTGGGAGGCGTCGCGCGAGGTCATTTTCTCCGGCCAGTGGATCAAATGGACCCGCAGGCCGCCCCGGGCGGCGCAGCCGATGCACTTGCGCGGGAACGCGTTCCGCACTTCGTCCAACTGCAGAGCCGCCACGGAAAACTCGAAGAGCGCTCCTTTTGCGTCGATCGACCGCAGGTAAACCGGTGCCACCGGCGCCTGCAGAGGGTTGGGCGCGTTCTCAAAGATGCCGGTCGAGCCCATGACCGATTTGGACATGGGATCGCCTTCCGTAATCCAGGCGACGATCGCATCTTCGTCGACGGGGGCGTCGGCCGCGATGACGAACTCGGCCGAACACTTCCGACAGCGGGCCTGATGACCCACCGAGGCCGGTGGAACGCGGTACTTCTGGGAACACGACGGACATCGAACCACCACGGGGTCTGACATGGTCGGCCTCCCGTGTGAAGGTCTCGTGCGGCGCGGGGGACAACGAGCGAGATGGGCCCGACACGCAACAATCGAAGTGGCACGCCGCTTTCGTGTCAGTATAGCTTTGATCAGCCGCCGGATTCAACCGAAATGCAGGCCGACATGCGGATCAATCCGCTCGAGGACCGCAGTCTGTCATGGAGGGCAGACCGGTGCAGGCGGAGCCGGGCGCGGACCCCGGGGGCGCAACTGTTGCCCGGGCGGGCACGCCGCCCGTCCCGCCACGCGACCGCATGCCCCGTTGCCGGCCCGGGTCCGCCCAGGACAGGCCGACCCTCGACACAACTCCGCGTTCTGGTAAGATCTGGCGCGAGCGGTACAACAACCCGCAGCTGCGCTCCTGCTCGCACGAGGTCAGCATGATTCGCACCTGTCTCAGCCTGCTCGCGTCGATCACGATCATCACCCCCGCCGTCGGGCAGACGAGCCGGCCCGCGCCTGATCCGCTCGAGCGGCTCGATTTCCGCCAGGTGATCCGGCACGCGAAGGAAAAGGTGTTCCCGGCGGTCGTCTTCATCAAATGCATCCGCGAGAGCCACGAAAGCGGGAAGAAGTCTTCCGAGGAGGTTTCCGGCAGCGGCGTTATCATTTCGCCGGAGGGAGAACTGCTCACCAACTGGCACGTGGTAGACAAGGCCACGGAGGTGCGATGCCTGCTCTACGACGGACGCGCGATGGACGCCACCGTCGCCGGCAGCGACAAGGACACGGATCTCGCGCTGGTAAAGCTCACCCTGCCGCCGCAGTCGCCCCCCCTGCCGTCCGCGCGGCTCGGAGACGCGTCGCGGCTGTCGGAGGGTGACTTCGTGATGGCGATGGGCGCGCCGTGGGGCATGAGCCGCTCGGTGTCGATCGGCATCGTCTCCTGCACGAAGCGCTACCTGCCGGAGAACAGCGAGTACAGCACGTGGCTGCAGACGGACGCCTCGATCAGCCCGGGGAACTCGGGCGGGCCGCTGGTCAACACCGACGGCGAGGTGGTGGGGATCAACAGCCGCGGCGTCCTGATCGGCGGAGACATGGGGTTCTCCATCCCATCAAACACGATCGTGAACGTCGTGTCGCAGATCCGTGAGCACGGCCGGGTGAACTGGAGCTGGACGGGCCTGCAGCTGCAGCCGCTGCGGGATTTCGAAAAGAACATCTACTTCGACGCAACGGAGGGTTTGATCGTGGCGGGCACGGATGCGGACAGCCCGGCCCGGTCGGCCGGCATCCTCGCACGGGACCGCATCGTGCGCATCAACGACCGAAGCGTCACCGCCACGACCGAGGAGGACCTGCCGGAGGTCCGAACACTGCTCGGGCTGCTGCCGAAAGGCGTGCCGGCAACCGTGGAACTCGTCCGCGGCGGCGAGCAGCAAACCGCGCAGCTCACCCCGCGCGAAAAGGGCAGCGTCATCGGCGACGAACTGGACTGCCCGCGGTGGGATTTGACGGTCAAGACGATCAACCAGTTCGAGAATCCGAATCTGTACTTCCACAAGAAACAGGGTGTTTTCATCTTCGGCGTGCGATCACCGGGGAACGCGTCGGGGGCCGGGCTGCAGACGCAGGATATCCTCGTTTCCGTCGACAACCACGAGATCCGCACGCTCGAAGACGTGAAGAAGGTCCACGGGGAATGCCTGAGGAACGTGGACTCGCGATCGCGGATCCTGATCACCGTCCTGCGGGGCGGGCTGATGCGACAGTTCGTGCTCGATTTCCGTCGGGATTACGAGCGGGAATAGGTCAGATTCTCAATCATGAAGGGGTAACCATGCGCCGCCTCCCTGCGTGCATCGTTTTTGTACTGCTGGCCGGGCTTGTCCAGGGCGCCGAACCGGTCACACCGGCGCAGCTGCAGACTGTGTCCGAGGCCGTCCGCCCGTCCCTCGTGCGCGTCGAGTACACGCTGCAGTATGCCGACGGCGAAAGCCCCGCGCTGGCCGGGTGGAGCACGCGGTGCCCGAGTTGCGGCCAGTATCACGGGATCGAGACGGACTCGGACATCAAGCAGGAGCGTCCGACGCAGGCAAACGGTTACCTGATCACGCCTACGCTGGTGCTGGCGGGCGATCCGATGGTGCACCCGCGGTTCGTCAAGAGCATCCGCGTGCGGTTCGGCGACAAGACGGTGGGTGCGCGCGTCAGTGCATACGCCTCGCGCGAGAGCGCCGTGTACCTGACGCTGGACGAGCCGCTCGCGGGCACCAGGCCGCTGGCATTCGAGGAGGCGAAGACCGGACCGTACCTGGCGGTCCAGTACCTGTTCCTCGACGGGGCATGGACGGTGAGCATCGAGCCGCTCTCCGGGAAGTTCACGGACGCCGGCGACGGTCGCCTGTTCACGGCCGCTCCGTCGAACGCGCTGATCACCGCGATCGACGGCAAACCGGTAGCCGTCACGCTCTCGGGGGAACTGCCGATCGACGGATCATGGAAGACCTCGCCTGCCGGGTGGCCGCAGGTGGACGCAGCGGAGATGACGCGACGCCTGGAGACGCTCGAGAAGCTGACGAATGCCACCTTGCCCCGTGTCTCGCTGAATTTCCGCAGCCCGCGGGGCGGCAGCGGAGAATCGATGTTTTCGCGGCGCTACGGCAGCGACGAGGAGGACCAGGCGACGCAACGTGACGTGCCGGGGCTGCTCATCGACACGCGTCGGGTGCTCGTCCTGGCCAATCTCAAGGCGACGGTCACCGCCCGGCTGCAGGGCATCACCGTATATCCGGCGTCAGGAGAGCCGGTCGGGGCGACATTCGTCTGCACGCTCAAGGACCACGGCGGACTGATCGCGGAGTTGGAAAAGCCGATCGAGACGTCCATGAGAATCCGTTACGACGACGTGCAGGCCTTCCGACGCTCGCTGCTGCTGACGGCCGACGTGCGGATCAAAGGCGACAACCGGCGGGCGTTCTTCCGGCAGGGCCGGATCGCTTCGATCGACCGAGGCTGGAAGGGCCGAATGAACCCGACACTGGGCGGCAGTGTTTCGAACATGTTTCTCTTCGACGAGGAAGGCCGTCTGATCGCGATCCCGATGACCCTCCGCGAAAA
>CAZJTF010000019.1:0-35879 GCA_964548565.1 uncultured Planctomycetales bacterium
CGCGCGACGGGATCGGCGCGCTGATGGCCGGCCTGCTCGACACCGACGCGCCGTCGACCGGCACCACCAGGCTGACCGACTGGGTCCGACAGCATGCGGACACGCTCGGGCGCAGTTATGCAAGCGAACTCGCGCGCAGGCGCAATCGGGCGGTGCGGTACGAGGGGTTGTATCGGTGAGCCGAAGGCTTGATGCTTGAGGCTTGAGGCTTGGGCCTGGAGGCTTGCGGCTTGCGGCTTGCGGCTTGCGGCGCAGGCTCGAGGCCTGAGGCCTGAGGCTTGAGGCTGCTCACAGTCTGTATAGACTGTCATCTCGTTCACGTCAGTTCCTTGCCTCGTCGCTGGTTAGCCTCTCGATCGGAGCGCCCGGATGCGGCCTGGTGCAATCGCTCCAGCCGAGACCCCGCCTCACTCGCGGGTCAAGCCGAAGACCTCCAGCCTCAGGCCTCAAGTCTCAACCCTTCTTGCGCCGCGCTCAGGACGCAGCCCTTCCGCCTTCATCCTCTCCGCCACGTACAGCGCGAAGTTGGCCGCGCGGCCGATCACGCCTTTGCGGTGCGGGATGTGCTGGAGCGGGCGGCGGAGCTCGCGGCGTGATTGCACGTAGTCGCGGATCTCGTCGATGGTGAAGCCGGTGCTCTCGACGGTCTTGCGGAACTCGTTCTTGCACTTGACCTTGGCTTCGCCGAGCGCCATCTGGACCCGGCTGTGGGCGTTGATGTCGCCTTCTCCGCTCGTCTCGATCGGCAGGTAGATCAGGTCCGGGTGATGGGAGACGACAGCGGCCTGCGCCCCGTCGGACTGTGTGCTGGGCATGCAGCCGAAAGGCTTGAGACTCAGGACCATGTGCGCCAGGTCGCGGTTGCAGTAGTAGATGGCCTTGGCCACCTCGAGGTGGCCCTCTCCGCCGCCCGACCGGCTGTTGTAGTAGGGATGGCCGAGCCGCTGCAGCTCGAGCTGGTTGGCGAGGCGGTGCGCGGTGCCGCCGAGCGCCTCGCGCAGGCGGTCGAACTCGCGAAACAGGATCTTTTCGGCCAGGTTGAAGCTGACAACCTTCTTGTAGTAGGCCGTCTGGAGCTGCAGCCGCTCGCGCAGTTTGTCCGGTTTTTCTTCACCCTTCCGCAGCCCGCGCTGGTCTTTCGACTGGGTCCGCGCCTGGTTAATCAGGTAGGCAATCCAGGTCGCGACCGGTTCGACGAGTACTTCGGCGCCTTCCCGCTCGAGGAACGGGAACATGTTGAAATTACCGTCGCCTTCGGTCGTCTGCGCCCAGAACTCACCGGTGATCTTCACGATCGGGCGGGGGCGGGTGTAATCGACCTCGATCTGCTCGTCGATGAGCCGCGCGCACTCGCGGAAGGCCGAGACGTAATACTCGCCGCGGAGCTGGTCGAGAAACTTCTCGGCTTCGTCCGGACCGCTGACCGGTGCGAGCCTGCTGAGAAACCGGGCGAGCACGCCGCCCTGGATTTCGTCGTAGTTCTTACTCCGGAGGCGGTCCTGGCAGATCCGCAGGCACTGTTCGAATACCTCATTTGTGCGCCCGGGTTCCACCTCGTACGGTCGGATGTGGTAGGCCACCTCGTTGAGCAGGTCGCCCATGAAGATCCCGTTGAGCAGGCTCAGGAAGAAGTTCAGGTTGAATTCGAGACCCGCTTCCATTTCCGCCTGGTTGAGGCCGCCTCCCTGCTGGAAGAGCAGCACGCGGAACCCGTCGAAGCCACTGTTCTGCAGGGCGAGGCGGTACTCGCTCTCGTACATGCCGAACCGGCAGGGCCCGCAGGCCCCGGCGGTGATGAAGACGTAATCGCGCAGGATCTGCTCGCGCGACAATCCGTTTTTGTCACGAAGGTCCTTCAGGTAGTTGACCAGCGCCCCGACCGTGAAATAGGTCGGGTTGCACTGCCCGTTGTTGCCGTATTCCTTGCCGGCCTGGAAATCCGCTTTCTTCGGTACCGGTACGAGTGCGACCTTGTAGCCCAGGCCTTCCAGGGCCGCCATCAGCAGGCGATCGTGACGCAGGGTCAGCCCGCCGAACAGGATCGTGACGTGATCACGTTCCGCTCGGGTGAACGGGCGCTCCTCCGGTCGGCGGAAGTGTGCCACCGGCGCGACGTTCAGTCCGGCTTCGGCCATGAGGCGTTCGCGCTCGCGTTCGAGCGTTGCTTCGATGGTGCGCTGTCCTGAAATCGGGAGAGACAGGGTACGCGGAGCGGGGGACAGGGTACTCATGCGGGACTCCCGGCGCGCGGACACCACCAGGCCAGAAGCGGTGCTCACGCGAGGATAGACAGACGTTTGCCCGCGGCCCTGCGCCGGCCCGGTGGCACGTGGCCGCAACGTAAAAACCGAATCACCCGACCCGCGCCCCGGGAACGAGCGGCCGCACCGCGCAGCAACCGTTCGCCGCGCTCTCCGGGAGCGCACGAGGTTCAGGAGGATCCGTTACAGACGACACCTTCAGCGTGACCGGCCCATTAGTGGTCACTAACTTCCCGTAATATACCTCGCACTTCGCGGGCGGGCAAACGCCGAACGCCAAAAATCCGGCACAAACCGTGCAACCCATCGCCGACCGCGTGGCGGCGCCTCGACGCCGCGACGGACGCGCGTATTGTTAAAGGATTGTCCGTTTCCGGCTTTTTCAGAGGACGAGAATGACAGTCTGGCTCTGGGTTGGCTTCATTACGTTTGTTCTAGTCATGCTGGCGATTGATCTGGGCGTGCTGAACCGCAAGGCCCACGTGATCAGGACCCGGGAAGCGCTCCAGTGGACCGGGGTCTGCGCGGCCCTCGCACTTCTGTTCACCATTTTCGTGCACTACGCCTACAGGGGCAACTGGTTCGGGATTGGCACGCCGCAGGGCCTGACGGTTGACGGCCACAAGCCGTGGCTGGTCTTCCTGACGGGCTACATCATCGAAATGTCGCTCAGCATGGACAACATCTTCGTCATCGCCCTGATCTTCGCCTATTTCGGGGTGCCGCGCCAGTCCCAGCACCGCGTGCTGTTCTGGGGCATCCTCGGGGCGCTCGTGATGCGCGGCATCATGATCCTCGCGGGAACCGCACTCATCGCGAAATTCCACTGGTTCATCTATATCTTCGGCGCCCTGTTGATCCTGACCGCCCTCAAGATGCTGTTCGCCGGAGAGGGGAAGGTGGAACCGGACCGCAACCCGCT
This sequence comes from uncultured Planctomycetales bacterium, assembly GCA_964548565.1. Taxonomy (GTDB): domain Bacteria; phylum Planctomycetota; class Phycisphaerae; order UBA1845; family PWPN01; genus CAYLLT01. Next base: position 3,184 of record CAZJTF010000019.1, read on the forward strand.
CGTCAGGCTGGCCCGCTTCCTCTATCCGGTCACCCCGCATTTCGAGGGCGAGCATTTCTTCACGCAGATCAACGGCAAGCGGGCGATCACGCCTCTGTTCCTGTGTCTGTTGATCATCGAAAGCACCGACGTCCTCTTCGCAATCGACTCCATTCCGGCCATTTTCGCGATCACCCGTGATCCCTTCATCGTGTTCACGTCGAACGTGTTCGCGATCCTCTGCCTGCGGTCCATGTACTTCGCGCTGGCGGGCATGATCGCGTACTTCCGGTTCCTCAAGTACAGCCTCGTTTTCCTGCTGGCGTACGTGGGCGTGAAAATGCTCATTTCTCCGGGCATCATCAAGATCGAAACGTGGTTCTCGCTGCTGGTCATCCTGGGAGCGCTGGCGGCCGGGATCATCGTCTCGATTCTGCACCCGGCACGGCCGGAAGACATCCCGCCGACCATGCGCGAGGAGCCGGAGCCCGACAGCGGAACGGCATGAGGCAGATCACTGTCCGCGCCCGCTGTCAGCGCAGCTGATCGAGAATGTCGATGCCGCCCTGGCCGGAGAAGTCCGCCGGCCCGATCCGCGCGTTCTGGATTGCACTGACCTTCCAGCCATCCTGGCGGCGGACGCACCGCAGCTTCCAGCGAGTGAACAGATTGGGCTGGGTCATCTCACCGCCACCCCGGATGTCGCAGAGCGCCCGGAACGAAACCGTCGCCTCGTCGCCCTGGACGTCGATCTGGAAACCGCCCACGCGCGGCGCGTCGACCTGCCACCGCTGCAGCGTCTGGTTCGACCGATCGAGCAACTCCTGACGATTCCAGCCGCGCGTCGCGAAGGAAGCGTCGATCTCGTCGCCGATCGCGCCAATGTCGCCCTCATCCACGGCGGCCGCGAGCCGCTCGACCATGTCCTGCAGCGCCTCGCGGTCCGTCACAACGATCGACTGCAGCGCCAGCAGCGCAGCACAAACCGCAAGCGTGATCCAGATGCCGCGCCGACTGCGGGCGGTGAACTGCCGGCGGTGCCACGCGACGGCGATGGCGATCGCCAGCGCTTCGGCCGCGAGCAGCAGGGGAAGGCTCTCGAACAGCAGGCGAATGAAGAAATCGATCATGGGGGTATTCTACCCCCGGGCGCGCGAAAGTGGGGCGTGCAGCCCCGGGAGCGGGTTCTTTACCTCCGGACGGCGGTATGTTACCTTCCCTGTGTCCAATTCGGCAGCAGGGAGTGCGCCATGTCCACCGTTCGTCTGCAGACCGCTCCGACCACGAGCCAAAGCCTCCTCCGGGCGCTTGAAGTCGAGGTGCCGCGCGGGCGGGTTTCCCCTCTTTATGTTCTCGGGCTCCTGGTTGTTGCGGTGGCGATGGTGCTGCTGCCGCTGGTCTACCTGGGGGTCGTGGCGCTGGTCGCCTGGGCCACGTACTACCATGTCACCGAGAACGCCTCCATCGTGATCGGCGGGCACAATCGCGAGACACGGGCGCGCCTGCTGGTCTACGTCGGCCCGATCGTTGTCGGGGCCGTCCTGCTCCTGTTCATGGTGAAGCCGATTTTTGCCCGCCCGGCGTTCAGCCGCGCGCGTCACCGGGTGCTCCGCGAACGGGAACCGCTTCTGTTCGAATTCGTTGAACGACTCGCGGCGCTGGTCGGGGCGCCGCCGCCGCGCGAAATCTGGGTCGATGCGGAGGTAAACGCGTCGGCCGGTTTCCGCCGCGGGTTCCTGAGTTTTCTCGGACGGGACCTCGTGCTGACTCTCGGCCTGCCGCTCATGGCGGGATTGTCGCTCAAGCAGCTGGTGAACGTGCTCGCCCACGAGTTCGGCCACTTCTCCCAGGGCACGGCCATGCGCCTGACCTACGTCATCGGCAGTATCAACGGCTGGTTCGCCCGCGTGGTGTACGAACGCGACAAGTGGGACGAGTGGCTGATCGCCTCCGCGGAGGGTGGAGGGTTCGTGGGCATCCGGCTGGTCGCCTACACCGCGCGCCTGTTTGTCTGGCTCACCCGCAAAATGCTCTGGGTGCTCATGCACGCCGGCCACGCGATCAGCTGCATGATGATGCGGCAAATGGAGTATGACGCCGATGCCTGCGCGGTCCGCGTGGTCGGCAGCGACACCTTCGTCGCGTCAACGAGGCAGATCTGCCTGCTCGACTCGGCTTCGGCGGGGGCGATGTACGACCTGCGGCAGCAATACGGAGAGGGCATGCTGCCCGACGACATGGTGTCGCTTGTCGTGCAGAACATCCGTGAACTGCGGTCCGAGTCAATCACCGCCGTGGACACCCACATGGAGGAAGGGCGTGCGGGCCTGTTCAGCACGCATCCGGCGACGTCCAGCCGGGTGTCCGCGGCGCGTGCGCTCGGGGTGGAGGGCGTCTTCGATCTGGACGAACCGGCGACCGTCCTCTTGAAGGATTTTGACCACCTCTCGCGCACCGTGACGCTGCTGAAGTACGAGGAACTCATCGGCCCCGAGGCGCACCAGATCAAGCTGATCTCCTCCTCTCGACTGGCGGACCGGAAAGCGACGGACGAGCGGCAGCTCAAGGCGTTCCGGGAGTACTTCGGAGAGACGTTCACCCCGATGGCTCCACCCGAAGTGACCCGCAACGCGTGGGCGGCGGCCGCGTCCACCTCCGCTGTCGACCTGGCAAAAGAACTGCACACGGCCCGTCGCCAGATCGAGGCAAATCACACGCAGGCAGCGAGATTCTGTGCCGCATGCAAGCAGGCCCGGGATCGTTCGGAAAACGCGGAGCAGGCGCTGCTGCTCATAAGGGCAGGCGTGAAGGTGGATGCCGCATCATTCGGCCTCGCCGCGGCGACTGCCGACGCCGCCCACGAGGCGTCCCGCCAGGCGGCGCGCCGGCTCGCAGAGGCTGAGGAGAAACTCGGTCGCTTCAATGCGGTCTTGACGCGCCGGCTCGTGGGCGCTCTGAGGCTGCTGACGCATCCCCGCGTGGCGGAGCGGGTCCAGGGCGCGCACGCCCGGCTGGCGGAAGCGGACCGCCTGGTGGAGTGCCTGTCTGCCATGGCCGGCTCGCTCCACCAGGTTGGCCGGGTGCGGCAGACGATGGGTTTGCTGAACGTGCTGTTCGCGCGGTTTCAGGACTCGCCAAACAATGAAAAACTGCGGGATTTCATCGGGCGCAAGCTGACGGAGCTGCAGGAGCGGCTTGGGGAGGCCCGCGACGGGCTGATGCACGTCCCATACCCCTTCGAGCACGCCCAGCCGGACATGAGTGTCGGGCGCTTCGGTGCCGAAAGCGTTCCCGGCGAGCCCGCGGAGTTGCACGATGCCGCAAGCGGGTTCGTCGACCGCGTGCCGGTTCTGTACTGCCGTGTGCTGGGGCAGCTTGCGGCTACCGCGCTGGATGTGGAGAAGGCCCTGAGCCTCAAACCGCTGGACTTGCCGCAGGAGGCTCCCGCCGCCGATGCGGGCTGAGCAGCGTCCTGCCATCCGCTATATGACACGTCAGGGAGGTCGATGAAGTCATCACGCGCGGTCCAGGCGTCTGCGGCGGCCAGCCGGTGATTCGTGGTACGCGCATCCCACTCCGAACCGTCCTGGTCAGTCTGGCCGGTGCCGAAGGACCGGGAGCGAGTCGCTCGCGTGAACCGGCGGGGCTGCTGCTCCGGGGCGATTCCGCGATTCCTCACGAGCCTGGCGGCGCATTTGCCCGGTGGGGCCAGCGGGTTACAATACGCGGTTTTCCCGCAGGGCGACCCGGCGGGATCCCCACTCTGTTCCGCTGGACTGGAGAGCGATGACGACGCAAGAGACCATCGAGCTGTTTTCCCGCTGTGTCACACCCAATTACGCACGCCTCCCCCTGGTCATCGCGCGGGCCGAAGGTTCGCAGATGTGGGACCTGGACGGCAAGCGCTATCTCGACCTGTTCCCCGGCTGGGGCTGCGGATTGCTCGGCCACTGCCACCCGCGCGTGGTGGAGGCGATCCGTGAGCAGGCGGGCCGCCTGATCCACGTGGACAACACGTTCTACACGCAGGAGCAGGGGCGGCTCGCGCAAATCCTTCAGGAAAAGGGATTCGGAGGGAAATGCTTCTTCTGCAACAGCGGGGCGGAGGCGAACGAGGCTGCCATCAAGCTGGCCCGGCGCCACACGCCGCGCGGGCGCTACAAGATCATCACCGCCGAAAAGAGCTTCCACGGACGCACGTACGGCGCGATGTCCGCCACGGCGCAGTCGAAGACGCACCTCGGGCACGAGCCGCTCGTCCCCGGGTTCGTGTACGTGCCGTACAACGACGTGGATGCCGTCGCGAAGGCGATCACCGACGAGACGGCCGCCGTGATGGTCGAGCCGATCCAGGGCGAGGGCGGCGTCAACATCCCCGACGACGGCTACCTGCCCGCCCTCCGCGATCTGTGCAATGAGCACAACATCCTGCTGATCCTCGACGAGGTGCAGACGGGCTGCGGCCGGACCGGCAAGTGGTTCGCCTACCAGCACACTGCGATCGAGCCGGACATCATGACCCTCGCCAAAGGCCTGGGCGACGGGGTCGCGGTCGGAGCAATGGTGGCGCAGCCGGAGGTCGGCGACTCGCTCATCAAGGGCTCGCACGCCTCGACGTTCGGCGGCAACTCGCTGGCGATGGCCGCGGCGGTGGCGGTGTTCGAGGCCATCGAGCAGGAAGGCCTGCTCGAGAACGCCCAGCGCATGTCGGAGTACATCCAGGAGAAGGCCCGCGGCCTGCAGCAGCAGTTCCCGTTCGTGGAAGGCGTCCGCGGACGCGGCCTCATGATCGGCATCACGCTGTCGGTGCCCGGCGCGCCCATCGTGGCGTCGGCGCTGCAGCGCGGGCTGCGGATCAACTGCACACAGGAAACGATTATTCGACTTCTGCCGGCGATGACGATCACCGCGGCGGAGGTGGATGAGGCGTTCGCCATCCTGGCGGAAGCCTTCCAGGAAAGCGAAAGCAAGCTGGTGGCACCATGAGGAGCGACGTACCACAAGTCCTGAGCACCCTGCGGCACTTCCTCTCGATCCGCGACGTCTCGCCCGAGGTGCTGCGGTCGCTGGTGGAGTTCTCGATCCTCCGCAAAACGGCGTTTCGCGCGGGGCGGATCGATCGCGTCTTGCAGGGCAAGGTCCTGGCGATGATCTTCCAGAAGTCGTCGCTGCGGACGCGCCTGGGCTTCGAGGTCGCGATGGTGCAGCTCGGCGGCCACGCGGTGAATCTCGAGGATCACCAGATCGGCGTCAGCAAGCGGGAGGACGTCAAGGACGTCGCCCGCGTGATCTCGTCGATGTGCAACGGGATCATGGCGCGGGTCGTTGCCCACCAGACGGTGGTCGAGCTCTCGATGCACAGTACGGTCCCCGTGATCAACGGCCTCTCGGACTGGGCGCATCCCTGCCAGGCGTTGGCCGACCTCGTGACGATCCAGGAGCACTTCGGCAGGCTGGCGGGGCTGAAGGTCGCGTTTGTGGGTGATGGCAATAACGTGGCCCGCTCCCTGCTGAACGCCTGCGCCAAGATGGGAATGACGTTCGCGCTCGCCTCGCCCGAAAAGTACCGGCTGGACCATGGCTTCGTGGAGTCCGCCTGGTCGGTGGCCGGACGCCAGGGGGCCGACGTTCTCCAGACGCAGGACCCGGTCGCCGCCGTCGACGGCGCCGACGTGGTCTACACCGACGTCTGGGTCAGCATGGGCCAGGAAGGCGAGCGCGAGCAGCGCGAGAAAGCGTTCCGCGCCTACCAGGTGAACGAGGCGCTGCTCGCCAGGGCCAAACCGAGCGTCGTGGTCATGCACTGCCTGCCGGCGATCCGGAACCTCGAGATCTCCAGCGACCTGGTGGATGGCAAACACTCGCTGATCTTTCAGCAGGCCGAGAACCGACTGCACTCGCAGCGGGCGCTGCTCGAGGTGCTGCTGGATCGGTGACCAGGCGGAGAGCGGGTGAGTGGGGAACCGCGTGAGCGGAAGATTCCTCCATGAGCATTCGTCCGCCCAAGGGGCTTGAATATGCCGTCGAGAATCAACACCAAACGAGCAGACGGGCGCGAGGCAATGCAACTCCGCCCGGTGCAGATCACGCGCGGCTATACGAAGGCGGCCCCGGGGTCCGTGCTCATGCGCATGGGCGAGACGGTGGTCCTCTGCACTGCAAGTGTTGAAGAGTCCGTGCCGGAGTGGATGGTGGGGAAGGGCCGCGGCTGGGTTACGGCGGAGTACGACATGCTGCCCGCCTCGACCGGCCGGCGCCGCCAGCGGAGCCGAAAAGGGCTCGACGGCCGGGCCACGGAAATCCAGCGGCTGATCGGCCGGGTCTTGCGGTCGGTGATCGACTTCCAGGCCCTGGGTGAGCGGTGCATCTGGCTCGACTGCGATGTGATCCAGGCAGACGGCGGGACCCGCACGGCCTCCATCACCGGCGCGTACGTCGCGCTGTGCGATGCCGTCGGATGGCTCGTGTCGCAAGGGCTCATTGTCCGCAGCCCGATCAAGGACGCAGTCGCGGCGGTGAGCGTGGGGATGCTGGACGGTCGCATTCTGGTCGATCTGAATTACGGGGAAGACTCCCGGGCGGAAGTCGACTTCAACGTCGCGATGACGGGCTCGGGCGCGTTCGTCGAGGTGCAGGGCAGCGCGGAGGCTGCCCCGTTTACGCGGCGGCAGTTGGATGGCATGCTGAAGGCTGCGGAGGGGGGCATTCGCGAGCTGTTCGAGCTGCAGCGAAAGGCTCTGGCGCGTCGGGCCGCGAAACAGTGAGCCGGCGCGAGTGAACCACGGTCCCGGGCGCTCCAGCGGCGGGTGAACCCGGAGACGAACGGGCCCGGTGGCACCCATTCCAGGACAGAATCGGTGAGGTGGCGGCCATGTGGACGGCCTTGAAAAAGATGAGCGAGGCAGCGGGTCCTGATGTCAATGTACGGCGAGAGAGCGCCGGGGCCGGTCGGCTGTGCCGCACTGTGCTGCTCGCGTCGCATGTCTCGCTTCTGACGGCGGTCGGCATGTCCCTCGTCGCCTGTGACGCGGCTCGGATGGGCGGCGGGGTTTCGCTCGGCGGCGACGACGGACGGGAGCGCTGGACGATCCGCGTCTTCCGGTCCGAGACGGCCAACCATGCCGAGCAGGCCGGGATGCTGGCCGACATGCTCAAGAAGGTGGACGGGCTCGACGCAGGCAAGGTCCGTGTTTCGACCCAGACGACCGGCAGCTCGATCTACTACGGTGAGTACGTCAAGGTCCCGTCCGCCGAGCGCGGGCGGCTTGTGTTTCCACCCGAGTACCAGCGTGATTTCGAGCTGATCCGACGGCTCACACTGAACCAGGCGACGCCGTTCGCGTACGCCGAGCCGGAGCTGCTGCAGAAGGGCAAGCCGGTCCCGAGCGAGTACGACGTCTCGCAGGCGAAGGGCACCCACACGCTGCTGATTGCGGTGTTCTACAACTCGCCCGACCTGAGCGAGCGCGAAGAGGCCGCCCGGCAGTACGTGCGTGCCCTGCGCGAGGCGGGTTACGCCGCCTATGATCGGCACGAGGAGCTGCGCAGCTACGTATTCGTCGGCGACTTTGACGCCTCGGACATCATCAAGGATCGGGGCGCGACCCGGATGGGGCCGCGAGTCGAGCAGTTCATCAAGAGCAACGAGGCCGAGTTCCGCTATCTCACCGAGAACGGACGGATCGTCAAACGGATCGGGCCGGAGGGGAAGGGGACGGCGCCGCTCTCGTATTTGGTTCCAGTACCCAAGGCGGCCAAATAATGGCCGCCATGCGGCTGACGCGATGATCGGGCGTTCCCCGCGGTTTGACCCTGCTGACCGCACGTTGTTCCCTTTTCTGCCTGTTTGAGTGCGTGTGTTGATGCGTGACATTCTGCTCGCTACGGGCAATCCCAAGAAAGCGCGCGAGATGGAGGAGATTCTCGCGGCGGCCGCCACGGCCGGCGGCGGTGTTCGGTGGAGACTGGTCTCTGAGTTTCCGGACTGGCCGGCGCCTGTCGAGGACGCGCCGACCTTCTTCGGGAACGCCGAGTTGAAGGCCCGGCACTACGCACGTCTGAGCGGCCTGTGGACGCTGGCCGACGATTCCGGGCTGGAAGTGGACGCGTTGGACGGTGCTCCGGGTGTGCGATCGGCCCGCTATGCCGGTGAACCCTCCAACGACGCGCGGAACAACGCCCTGCTCATTGAGCGCCTCGCGGGTGTTCCGTCGGAGCGGCGGACGGCCCGCTTCCGCTGCTGCGTCGTGCTCAGTGACGGCAACCGGGTGCTGGCTTCAGCGGAGGGCACCGTCGAAGGCCGGATCATCGATACGCCGCGGGGTGCGAATGGCTTCGGGTACGATCCGCATTTCTGGGTCGATTCGGTCGGCATGACCACCGCGGAGATGCCTTCGGAGCGCAAGCACGCCATCAGTCACCGCGGCCAGGCGATGCGGGCGCTCAGCGAGCGCCTGGCGGAACTCCTTGCCCGTCGGTAACTGACGGAGCCGCGCAGGCTGGCGCAAGCTTCGCAAAAAAAGTGAGTTGGGCGCGAGGAATCGCGCGAAATTCTCTTGACCGCCTGCTGAGACACAATAACATTGGGAGATCGATGAACCCGCGTGACCGCCGATCGGCCAACCCGGCCCATCGGCTTCTTTTCTTAACAGGTTTGTCGGCACCGGTCAGCACAGGGGGCAGTACAACAGATGGGCAAGCTTCAGCACGGGGCCTTCAAGTCGGATGCCATGCGTACGTGGACGGTCCAGGATGCCATGGACGTGTACAACGTGCGCAACTGGGGAAGTCCGTACTTCTCCATCAACGCCAGCGGCAACGCGTGCGTGCATCCGCAGGGTCCGACCGGTCCGACCGTCGACCTCAAGCAGGTGGTCGACGAGCTCCAGCGCCGCGGGATCCAGCTCCCGATCCTGATCCGCTTTTCCGACATTCTCCGCGCCCGCGTCGAGGCGTTGAACGAAGCGTTCCGCACGGCCATCAAGGAGTACGGCTACCGCGGCCGCTATCTCGGCGTGTACCCGATCAAGGTGAACCAGCAGCGGCAAGTGGTCGAGGAGATCGTCTCCTACGGTGAGCCGTACCACTTCGGGCTCGAGGCGGGCTCAAAGCCGGAGCTGCTGGCGGTGCTCGCGCTCCTCGATTCCACCGAGTCGCTCGTCATCTGCAACGGCTACAAGGACGAGGAATACGTCGAGATGGCCCTGCTGGGCACCAAGCTCGGCAAGCAGGTCGTGATCGTCGTGGAGAAGTTCAGCGAACTGCCGCTGATCGTCAACGTGGCGCGCCGGCTGAACGTGGTGCCCAAGATCGGCGTGCGGGCGAAGCTGTCCAGCCGCGGCTCCGGGCGGTGGGAGTCTTCCGGCGGCGATCGCTCCAAGTTCGGTCTGACCGTGAAGGAGCTCGTCGAGGCCATCGAGTTCCTGCGCGGGCACGAGATGCTCGACTGCCTCGAACTGCTGCACTTCCACCTGGGCAGCCAGATCACGAATATCCGCTCGATCCGCGAGGGCCTCGAGGAGGCGATCCGGATCTACGTCGAGATGCAGAAGCTCGGCTCCTCCCTGCGGTTCTTCGATGTCGGCGGCGGTTTGGCGGTCGACTACGACGGCTCGCAGACCAACTTCGCGAGCAGCACGAACTACACGATGCAGGAGTACGCCAACGACATCGTCAGCGCGGTGATGGACCTGTGCGACAAGGCGGACGTGCCGCACCCGATCATCGTGTCGGAGTCGGGCCGGGCAATCACCGCGCATCACTCGGTGCTGCTCTTCAACGTCCTGGGCACGAGTTCCTTCGGCGACACGGGCGTGCCGTCCGAGATCTCGGAGGACAAGCCGGATCCGCTCCGGAATCTGTTCGAGGTCCACAAGAACATCACGCGGAAGAATTTCCAGGAGGCGTACCACGACGCCCTGCACTACCGGGACGAGTGCATGAGCCTGTTCCGGTACGGTTACCTTTCGCTCGAGGACCGCAGCCTCGCCGAGACGATCTTCTGGTCGTGCTGCCAGAAGATCCTGCGGATCGTGCGCGAGGCCGACTATGTGCCGGACGATCTCGAAGGGCTCGAGCGGAGCCTGGCCGACACGTATTTCTGCAACTTCTCCTGCTTCCAGAGCGTCCCCGACTTCTGGGCCGTCCAGCAGCTCTTTCCGATCATGCCAATTCACCGGCTGAACGAGGAACCCACGCGCCGGGCGATCCTGGCGGACATCACCTGCGATTCCGATGGCAAGATCGACCGCTTCATCGACCTGAAGGACGTGAAGGGCGTTCTCGAACTGCACCCCATCAACGGTGAGGACTACATCCTCGGCATCTTCATCACCGGGGCCTACCAGGAGATCCTCGGCGACATGCACAATCTTTTCGGCGACACCAACGCCGTGCACGTCCGCCTGGATCCGAACGGGGGCTACCACATCGAGCACGTGGTGAAGGGCGACACCGTCAAGGAGGTCCTGAACTTCGTGCAGTACTCGACGGACGAGCTGACCCACCGCCTGCGGCGCATGGTCGAGGCCGCCGTCCGCACGGGTTCGATCTCGTTCGAGGAAGCGGGGCAGTTCGTCCAGAAGTACGAGCAGGGCCTCGCGGGATACACCTACCTCGAGCGTGACTGACGCGTCCCTCGAAAACGGAAACCGACAGCGGCCGTCCTCGTGGCGGCCGCTTTTCATATGGGATACGTCCTGGGGTCTACGACCCCGGTCGGGTGGAGGCCCGCTCGGCCAGCGCAATGCGGATCGCGCGGATCAGGTCGGGCGTGTACGTCTCTTTCCGGTAGAAGTGCTCTTTGACGCGCCCGAACGGCGTCACGGCGCAGAGCGGCGGGTCGAGGACCTCGTCGATCACGCGTGAGCCCGCCTTGCGGAGGGCCGCCTCCGGAGCTCCCCAGAAGTTCTGGTAGCCGTGGCGCGCGTACCACGCTTCGAGCGCCGCCAGGTACTCGCCCAGCGGCTTCGTGAGCTCGTTACCGGCATCCGCAGCCCGGACGAACGCGTGCAGTGCCGCCGCATACCGCAGCTGCGCCGCCAGGTCCATGAGGAACCGGCGCGGATCCCTGAACAGCAGCCCGGCGAGCGGCCCGGCCTCGAGTGTCTGATCAGCAAGCGCCCCGATCTCGTCGGCAACGGTACGCATCCGGGCGGAATCACCTCCGGCGAGGGTCTGCCACCCACTCACGATCGCGCGACCCCGCCCTCGGATCAGGTCGTCGGCGAAAGCGACGTAGTCCTCCGGTGTCGGCGCCGACAGCCCGCGCGCGCCGCGCACGAAGGCCAGCGTGTTGGGCAACTGCACGCAGTGCGTCTGCGCGTTGCCGATGATCCCACGTGGCCCCAGATTCCCGCCCGCCTTCCAGGCCTGCTCGCCGCCGAAGTTCGTGAGCGGGAACGACGGCTCGCCTTCGATCGCTCCGTACTGCAGGTTGATCACCTTGTCGGCGATCCCCACTTTCCGCGCGTGCTCGAGCCCGTAGGCGAGGCCCCACGGGGCCGGATCGGCCGCTTTCAGGAGCGTGAGCACCTCCTCGAACTCCGCCGGCGTGCCCCATGCGAAGTTGCCGGTCTCGTAGTACCGCGCGTAAGCCGGCCAGCCTGCCCATACCCAGTAGACGAGTTCGATTCCGGGTCGCAGGCGATCGAACATCCGGCGGTGCTCGATCAGCAGGTTCACGAACTCCTGATTGGTTGATTGCGGGTAGCCGCCGGGGTCGCTGTCGATGATCAGCACGCCATCGGCCTTCGCGAGCGGCCGGAAGAGCGACTCTCGCCGGAGCATCATCAGACGCACGGCTTCAGTGTCGCCCGGGTTAACGCGGATGTCCGAGTGGAAGAAATGACGCTCCCGGAAGGTCGCCTGTCCGGCCACCGCGCTGTCGGGAACGACGTTGGGTGAGATGGTGAGATAGACCCGCATGTTCAGGCCGTGAACGATGTCGATCACGCGCGCGATCTTCTCGATATTCGCGCGATCGCTCGGCGTGAGCGGCTCGGGCATGGTCTCGAGGATCGGCCAGATGATGATCGTGTTGTAGCCGAGTGTACGGAGGGCCGTGACGTAGCCGGTCCAGTCCTCGACTGTCCACGTCCGGGCGGCGTACGGGTGCTTGTACGGCCAGTGCTGGTGGACATACATGCCGATCATCGGCGCGGGCGGGGCGGCTGCCCGCGCGAGGGCGGTGGTGACCAGACAGGCACAGGTCAGGATGAGCCAGCTGCGCATGGATTGCCTCCGGGGGATGCGCCGCGCGCCTGGGGAGCGGGCCGGGCGCGCACCAGGTGAACCGTGACGTGCTGCATCCGCACGTAGTTGTATCCTTCGACCATCGCGATAGTGTCCAGCCGCTGGCGGAAGGCGGGTGCGAGATCCTCGAGGATTTCGCCCGTGACTGCCACAAGGGATCGCTCCCGCAGCGCGAGTTCGAGCCCGTCCGGTGCGAGCGGGCGGGCGGTGCCGCGGATGTAGAAAAACGTCGTGGGCTCCTCGTAGCCGCACAGATACACCGATTCGCCCCGGCTCACCGACTGGTTGATCGTGTCCGCCAGGCGACGGCTCAGACGCAGGGGCTCGAGTGCAGGCAGCAGCCACAGTCCGACGACCGCATAGAACACCACGATGCTCGCAACCGTACCGATGACGGCCGGCCTCAGCCCGTATCGGATCAGCAGTGCGCGAACAACCGCGAACCCGATCACCAGCGTTGCCCCGGTGCCCAGCGCAGCCAGCGTCCAGCCCGGACCCGCCCAGGCGAATGCCGCACCCGCGACGATGCCGCCGATGCCGATCAGGACCGCCGGCCAGAGCATCAAGACCTTCCGCTCCCCCGGCATGAGCATCCCCAGCCGCCGGCGATCCCGCGTGGCGTTCGCGAGTTGTCGTGCCAGCAGGATGGCGAGCGGCACATAGCACGGTGCGACGTAGTGGGGGAGCTTGCTCCGGACGATCTCCAGCACAATCCACGGCAGGGCGAGCCAGACGAGCACCAGGCGGAGCCGCCGCTCTTCGCGGGCGTCGCGTACGGCTTCGATTACCGCGCCGGGAACGAAGACCGTCCACGGCAGCAGCCCGGCCAGGCTCACCAGCAGGTAGTATCCCGGTGGGGCGGCGTGCCGATGTTCGGATGCCAGGCGCGAACCGATTTCATACCAGAGGAACTGCTCGGTAAACGTGCCGCCAGCGTGCCGCCCGATGTAGACATACCACGGCGCCGCCACCGCGATGCCGAGGGGTAGCCACAGCCAGAACCGCGGGTGGCGAATCCAGCCCCGTTTTCCGGAGACAAGCAGGGCGATCGCGAACGCCCCCGCAAACAGGAGGATGGCCGGCCCTTTCGCCAGCACGCCCATCGCGATGCAGAGCCAGTACGCGGCGGCGCGAACGTGCCTGACGCCGCCCTCCGCCATCTGCCCGTGCAGCAGCAACGCCGCGAGCGTGCAGCTGAGCATCGGGGGATCCGTCAGCACCATCTTGCCGACAAACGCCGGTAGAGAGCTCGTCGCGAACAGCACGCCGGCCCAGATCCCCGTGCGACGTCCGAAGAGCTGCGCACCCAGCATGGCCGCCAGCACGACATTCACCACTGAGAACGCCACGGGCGCCAGGCGCGCCTGCCACTCGCCGATCCCCAGCACGCGAAACGAGCCGGCGACCAGCCAGTACAGCAGCGGCGGTTTTGCCAGCCAGACTTCGCCGAGATAGCGGGGGACGAGCCAGTCGCCCGTGGCGAGCATCTCGCGGCTCACCTGTGCGTACCACCCCTCGTCCCGGTCGAAGAGGCTCGTCTGGATGCCCGGCAGCAGGAGGGCAAGCGCGAGGGCGGCGAGGATCGCCATCTCCCGAAAGTGCAGGGAGGACGGGGAGACAGCGGGAACGGCAGCCGGCGACGCCGGCAGAGCTGACGAGCCGGCGCGAGCGGGCTGATACGACGCGTCCTCCAGTCGTGTGGGCCTCTCGCTCGTCACGTCTCGCCTCTCACTCCTGCTTGGCATTCGCTCCGGCAATCACCATAATCCCCGCGGTATGGCTGACAAGCCCGACACGCCGTCGCTCGTGCATCCCTCACCCGGCGAGGCGATTCTGCCGCTGCCGCGCCACCTGACGCGCAGGCAGTGGGGGGTTCGGTTCGCCATCTGGGCGGCCGTGCTCGGCGGCTTCCTGCTGATGCTGCATTATGACGTCGCGCTGATGCTGTGGCGGTACCGGATGATCCCGCAAGAGCCGCGGGGCTGGACCCGGCAGGTGCTGTTCGGCCTGCGCGACTTCGGCCAGATCGTGCCGATCGTTGTCGGCACCATCATCATCCTGCAGATGGATCGTCGCCGGTGGTTCATCGTGCTGGCTATCATTCTCGCGCAAGCCCTGGCCAGCGCGGGCTACAACATCGGCAAGTATGCTGTCGCGCGATACCGCCCGTATGCGGCCGTCGTGCACGAGGCAGCCGCCCACCCGGAAAAAGCCGAGCTGGCGGGCATCATCACGACCGCCCCCGCCGAGCCCCCGCCGCACGCATCGCGCCCGGTCGAGTTCGAGGATACCTGGCTTGGGTTGCAGCCGGCGTTCCGCGATGAGGAAACGCGGTCGTTTCCGTCGGGCCACTCGGCCTCCGCCTTTGCGTTCGCCGGGGTGCTGGTCTGGTTCTATCCGCGGCTCCGCCGGACGTTCTGGGTGCTCGCGTTCGGCTGCGCGCTCTCGCGTTACCTCGATGCCGTGCACTGGCCGAGCGACTGCTGGGCCGGGGGGACGATCGGCTATGTGTCGGCCTGGATCGCCCTGCGCCCTTATTTCTGGGTGTTGCCCATCATTTTCTATCGTCGCCGCGTCAAGCGGAGGCAGGCCGCGGTGCGAAAAGCGCGCACCGGCCGGGATGACGTGCCCGCCTCCGAGTGAGGCAAACACTGGCCATGAGGCTTCACATCTCGGCGGCGTTGTCCGCGACGGTCGGTACTGCCGTACTCTCCCGCATCGTCCACCGCGCCGTATCCACCGCGTAGATCGCCAGGCCTGTCCAGACCAACCCGAAACTCACGAGATGGCTGTGCGTGAACGGCTCCCCGAACGCGAACACGGCCAGCACGAACTGCCCGGTCGGGCCGATGTACTGCAGGAAGCCGACAGTCGACAGCCGCAACAGGCGCGCCGCGTTCACGAACCAGATCAGCGGGACGGCGGTGATGACGCCGGCGAGCACGAGCAGCAAATCAGTCCGCGCGGAGCCGGCCAGGAACGCGCTGGTGCCGCTGATGCCCGCGCCGACGAGGTAGACGGTCGCCAGCGGCGCGAGCAGCGTCGTTTCAATCGCCAGCCCCACGATGGAGTCCACGTGCACGACCTTGCGCACCAGCCCGTAGAGGCCGAACGTCATGGCGAGCATGAGCGCGATGAGCGGAAACTGCCCATACGAGACGGTCAGGTACGTGACGCCGGCCGCGCTGATCCCGACGCTGATCCACTGCAGCCGGCGCAGGCGCTCGTGCAGGAACACGCGCCCGAGCAGGACGTTGACCAGGGGATTGATGAAGTAGCCCAGACTCGCCTGCAGGACGTGGTTATGGGCGACGGCCCAGATGAAAATCAGCCAGTTGGAAGCGACGAGAACCGTCGAGGCGGTGAGCATCGCCAGGTTGCGGCGCGAGCGGATGGCTTGGAGGGCGTCGCGTCCCCGGCGCTGTACCAGCAGGATGATCGCGAAGAGCACAGCCGACCAGACGATCCGGTGGGAGACGACCTGCAGCGCCGGAACGGTCTTGATCGCCTTGAAATAGATGGGCACGAGACCCCAGAAGCCGAAGGCCGCCACGCCGTAGAGCACGCCCGCTCGTCCGCTGTGCGTGTGCGACCGCTGCGGCACACGGAACTCCTGGGCGACTGGCGTTGAGGGCTGCGGCATTGACGGCTCACCCGGCGGCGGGTCCTCCCGGCAGAAAGACGGCGGCCGCGCCCGTCTTGTGAGCGCGGCCGCCGGCGTTTCGCTGTTCCGGTCGTTTTACAGCTGTGCGATCTGCTCAAACCAGCCGACCTTCGGCAATTCGCCGACCAGCGGCCCGGCGTATTCGCGGAAGTTGTCGTTCACGTTGTTGCCTGCATCGTTGATGAACTCGGCCGGCAGCACCTTGGTCTTGGGGCCGTGGTCCGGCGCCACTTCCTTCAGCCCGACCAATTTGGTCCCCACCGTGTAGGTCGTGCTCGGCAGACGGACGAGGGCGACACTGCCATCCACCGCCTCGAGGGAGTAGCTCACCGCCATCTGGCCGACGAGCCGGGCCTCCCAGGCATCCACCTCGCTGAAGAGCGGGAAGCTGCGCTGGAGGTAACCGAAGGTATCCGCCCGCACGCGGCTGAGCTCCTTGTAACGGTTGCGAAGCGTGGCAGCGAGGTAGTCCGCCATCGAGCCGGCGCCCGCGGAAAGCTGCAGGTTGCCGAACGCATCCTTCTCGAGGTTCGACTGCTGCAGCACGGAGACCTTCTCCGCCCAGAGCACGCCATCCTTGTCCTTGATGCCCTCTGAGATCGCGACGAGGCAGCGCCCGATGCGATCGTAGACTTCCTTCACGTCGCGGACGAACTGGTCGAGGTCGAACGGGCGCTCGGGCAGGTACACGAGGTGCGGCCCGTCGTCCGGGCGCTGCCGGGCGAGAATACTGGCCGCCGTCAGGAAACCCGCGTTGCGCCCCATGAGAATGTTGATCTTGATGCCCTTGAGGGCGCGATTGTCGAGATCGTCGCCGACGAACGCCGACGCCACGAACTTGGCGGCGCTCCCGTATCCGGGGCAGTGATCCGTCACGAGCAAATCGTTGTCAATGGTTTTCGGCACGTGGATGACGCGGAGGTCGTACTTGGCGTCGATCGAAAGCCGGTTGACGATGTGCGCCGTTTCCGCCGAGTCGTTGCCGCCGATGTAAAAAAAGTAACGAACGTCGTGCTTGCGGAAGACCTTGAAGATGCGCTCGCAGTACTCTTCGTTGGGCCGGTCACGCGTGGCGCCCAGCGCGGCCGCCGGCGTCGACGCGACCAATTCGAGCATATTCGTCGGCTGGCGCTTCAGATCGTAGAACTGCTCGTGGATGATGCCCCGCACGCCGTGGCGCGCACCCAGGAGCTGGCGGATGTGACCGTACTTCTGCGCCTCCTGAATAATGCCGACCAGTGACTGGTTGATGACCGCGGTCGGGCCGCCCGCCTGACCGACAACTGCATTTCCTGCTTTTGGCTCAATCATTCCTTGACACCTGACTGTGCGCCGGCAGAAGCTACCCAGAGGTGCCGCCGGCAGAGAAAAATCCCGGGAGACAAACCCAAGAAGAAGAGAAAATTCTACCAGTTCCGCTCGATGAATCCAGTGTCGACATCGCCCTTGAGGAAATGGGTGTGCGAGAAAATCTCGCGGTGGATGGGGATCGTCGTCTTGAGGGGCTCGATGACGAATTCCTCGAGGCAGCGCCGCATGCAGGCGATCGCCTCGGGGCGCGTGGGGCGGTGAACAATGAGCTTGGCGATCATCGAGTCGTACCGCGGGCTGACGTTCGCTCCGGCGTGGGCGTAGGTATCTACCCGAACGCCGAGCCCGCCGGGAACGCGGAAATCCACGATTTTGCCCGGGCACGGCCGGAAATTGTTCGCGGGGTCCTCCGCGTTGATCCGGCACTCGATGGCCACGCCGTGCTGCTCGATGTCCTTCTGCTTGATCGAGAGCGTCTCGCCGGCGGCCACCCGGAGCTGCAACTGCACCAGGTCGCGCCCGGTGACCAGTTCCGTGACAGGGTGCTCCACCTGGATGCGTGTATTCATTTCGAGCAGGTAGAAGCGGCCCTTTTTGTCCACGAGGAATTCGACCGTCCCCGCGTTGTAGTACCCGGCGGCGCGGGCCAGTCGCACTGCGGCCTTGCAGAGCTCCTCGCGCGTGCGGTCGTTAATGCCGGGGCTGGGTGACTCTTCCACCAGCTTCTGGTGGCGCCGTTGCAGGCTGCAGTCGCGCTCGAAAAAGTGCAGCACGTTGCCGGCGCGGTCGCCCATGATCTGCACTTCGACGTGGCGGGCCGCCTCCACTGCCTTTTCGAGGTAGACAGAGCCGTCCTTGAACGCCGCCTGCGCCTCCGCGCGAGCCGCGGGCAGGTTGTGCCGCAGGGTCGCCTCGTTGTGCACGAGCCGGATGCCGCGCCCACCGCCGCCAGCGGCAGCCTTGATCATGACCGGGTAGCCCGCTTCGGCCGCCCATCGCGCCGCTTCGGCGTCGTCTTCGACCGGACCCTCTGTCCAGGGGATATTCGGAACTTTCGCCTTCTTCGCGAGCCGCTTGGCGGCGATCTTGTCGCCGAGCAGTCGCATCGACTCGGCGCTCGGCCCGATGAACTCGATCTTGGAGTCGCGGCACGCGTCGGCGAACTGGGCGTTCTCCGCGAGGAAGCCGTAGCCGGGGTGGATCGCGTCGACGTTCGCCACCTCGGCGGCTGCGATGATCCGGTCGATCTTGAGATAGCTCTCCGCCGCCGGGCCCGGACCGATGCACACCGTCCGGTCGGCGAGACGCAGGTACGGCATCGCCCGGTCTTCCTCGGAGTAGACGCAGACCGTCTGGACTCCCAGCTCCTTGCAGGCGCGCACGACCCGAAGGGCGATCTCTCCCCGATTGGCGATCATCACGCGGGAAAACATGTTGGTTTCTGGCAACCTCGTGGTAACGGGGTGCGGTCCTGGAGAGAGTGGGCCCGGGTGGCGTGCGCTGCGACGCCTGCCGGCGTCCGCCGCTGGTGCACCCTTGCCCTCAATCAGCCCCTCGGCCGAACCATCATCAGCGGCTGTCCGTACTCGACCGCCTGCTCGTTGTGAACGAGAATGCGTTCGATCGTTCCGGCCACTTCCGCCTTGATCTCGTTGAAGACCTTCATTGCCTCGATGATGCATACCGGCGAGTTCACGTCGATCTCCGAACCGACCGCCACGAACGGGCCGGTCTCGGGATCCGGGGACGCGTAATAGGTCCCGACCATCGGCGAAGTGATCGCGACCAGGTTCTCCGCCGGTGCGGATTCCGCCGCTGCGGCAGGAGCGGCGGCCGGGGCGGCCGGTGCCTGAGCCGGCAACATCGGCATCGCGTGCGGCGGCCACATCGTGACTTCGCCCAGGGGACCCTTCCTCAAGGTGATGATGCTCTCGCCGGAACGCACGCGGACCTCGGTCAGCCCGTGCTCCGCCATCAGTTCCGCCAGTTCGCGCACTTGCTGCACGTCAATCACGCCGCTGATCCTTCACGTTGCCTGGCTGCCGGCCCGGACGGACTCCCGATCGAGGGGAATGCGCGAGACCGGGTCAGATCACCATCGCGTCCAGATCGGTTGGGAGGCTGGTCAGGACGCGGGGTCCCGTGTCGGTCACCAGGACGTCGTCCTCGATCCGGACGCCCCCGAGTCCGGGGTAGTACACCCCCGGCTCCACCGTCACGACCATGCCCGGTCGGAGCGGATCGGTCATCTTCCTGGCCAGTCGGGGCGGTTCATGGATATCGAGACCAATCCCGTGCCCGAGGCCGTGCGAAAAAGCCGGACCCATCCCCGCTCGCGTCAGGAGACGCCGCGCCACCGCATCCACGTCGCACATCCGCACTCCCGGACGGATCGCATCGATGGCTGCCCGCTGGGCCGCCAGAACATTGTCGTACATCCGTCGGAAGCGCGGCGGGATTCTACGGATGAACACAACACGGGTCAAGTCGCTGCAATACCGCCCGACCACGGCACCCCAGTCGATCAGGAGGGCGCTCCCGACGCGGAGGGTCCGGGCTCCCGGCCGTGCGTGGGGCAGCGCCGCATTTTCGCCTTCGGCAATGATCGTAGGGAAACTCGGGCCGCTCGCCCCGCGGCGGATCATCTCGTACTGGAAGAGGGCTGCGACCTGGGATTCCGTCATCCCGACCCGCAGACGCTTACAGACGGTCCGAAAAGCCGCCTCCGCCACTGTAATGGAGTCTTCGATAGCCCGGATCTCAGTGGCGTCCTTGACGATCCGCAGATCGCCCGTGAGATCCCGCAGCGGCACCAGGCGGACTCCCTTGAGCTGCTGTCTCAAGACGGCATGGAGACGGACCGATAGCACTTCAGGCTGAAAGCCCAGACGCCGCACGCGATAGCGTCGAACCGCTCCCGCAACGGCATCGGGCAGGCTGCCGGTGCGGATGACGGCCGTGGCCCACGGGGCCGCGTGCCCCACCTCATCTTTGAAGCGGCCATCTGTGATCAGGCAGACTCGGTCGGGCAGGATCAGTGCTGCCCCGTCTTCTCCGTCAAACCCGGTCAGGTAGAACTGGTCGGTCCGGTTCGTGACCAGGTAGCCGTCCAATCGCTTCTGGTGTATTTTGTCGGTGCAGGCACTCAGGCGGCCGGCAATCGGGGTGGACGGTTCGAGACGGGCACGTTTCGCCAAGGCTGATCTCCACGTCGAAATGCGAGCGTTTTGCCGATCGAAAATCTAAGGGGCGCCTGCGGCAGTGTCAAAGAATGTGGACGAGAGCATCAGTGTGGGTGAGTACGGTCGCACGGCGACGCTGTCGGTTCGCCCATCTGTGCGGGCTGACGACCATCCGTCTGGCGAGCGGCGGGATACCGGCATGAGGATCCTGGTCAAGGAAGCCGAAGCAGTCATCGCTGATCTCTCCTTCGAGGACGAGCAGCTGGCGATCGGCTCGGACAGCTCCTGCCCGATTCACCTGCCGGACGCACGGGTCAGCCCCCGCAACGTCCTCATTTCCCCGGCGGAGGACAACCACTGGCGGATCGAGAGCCTCGATTACTCCAACCCGGTCACTGTGAACGGGCACATCCTCCGCGACCAGATTGAGCTCCAGAACGGGGACGAGATCGAGCTCCACGGCTACCTGCTGAAGGTGTATCTCGATCCTTCTCTTGACCACCACGTGGTGGAAGATCCGCAGCTGTCGGCGGACGAGCTCGCCCGGGTCAAGCAGTTCCCGCTGCCAGCAGGCTCGGTGGTCAAGCGGTTCTTCGACCCGGTGACGATCGGGCGCGGCGAGCTCGAGCGCACCAGCCACATGGCCGTCGAACTGGCCACCTGCCGCGACATCCACGAGCTGGTGGACGTGACGCTGCGGATCATACTCGATGCGTTCAACCCGCGCTCCGCGTGGGTCGGCTTCCGCCGGCGCACGGAGGGGGAACTCGAGATCGTGGGCGGGCGCCTGCCATCGGGCCAGAGCTGCGGCGGCAACCCGGTGATCGACCTGCTGCAATATCGTTGCATCGAGCGGGCGCAGCACATCTGCGTCCGCAAGGTGCGTGACACCCCGGAGATCGGCTCCGCCATGGCCGTCCCGCTGCCGAAGGGCAACGGGACGCTGGGCATGATCTACGTCGACCGGCGGGTGCACAGCAAACGCTTCCAGATCCCAGATCTCGACCTGTTGAGCATGATCGGCGCCCAGGTCGCCTCGAAACTCGACAGGCTCATCGAACAGCGCGCGAAATTCAATGCGGAAATCTCCGCGAGCGAAGTCGGCATCATCCAGTCGATCCAGACGTTGCTCGATCCGAAGTTCGCGCTGCCGTTCCGCAACTACAAGCTCGCCGCCTACAGCCGCTCGGGCCAGGAGAGCCCCGGCGACGTGTACGACCTCATGAAGCACCCGGACCTGAATCTCGGGGCGCTGATGATCGGGCACGTTCACGGACGCGGCGCCGTGCTGGCGATGTCCATGGCCCGCCTGCACGCGACGTTCCGGGCATGTGTGCTGCACAACAGCCCGCCGCATGACCTGGTGCGGGCCCTCAAGTGGATGATGCGCGAGGAGAAGGACCCGTCAATGGTGGACGTGCTCTGCCTGCTGATGGATCCGCCCTCCGGCCGGATCAAGTTCTGCCGTGCCGGAAAGATCGGCGGCTTCATCGTCAGCACCCGGGGAGAGCCCCGCGCGTTGCAGGGTGCCGACGCACCGGCGGTGGGCCTCGGCAGCACGTTCGACCACCCCACGCGCAGCGATCAGCTCATGCCGGGCGAAACATTGGCCCTCTATTCCAGGGGTGTTGCCACCGCGATGAATCGCGACGGTGAGCGCTTCGGCGAGCGGCGGTTCATCCAGCTCGTCTGCGATGGATACTGCCAGGCGCCCTCCACGACCATGGAGGACATCACGCAGGAGCTGAACACGTTCTTCGCGGACGGCCGCCACCCGGACGATATCACGGTCATCCTGCTCCGACGCCTGCCCGAGTGACAACCCGCCGCAGTGCCGGTCAGAACGCCTCCCCCTCCTGGAGGGCGAACGCCGTCCGCAGCCGCTGCCGCACCGCGTCGACCGTGACGGTCTCGGCCGCCATCGGCAGCTTGTACTTGTCGCACAACTCGAAGAACCGCTTGACCATCGGGCGATGCTGTGCCGCCGCCTGCGGGTCCAGCGGTTTGTCCGTGTAGAACACCGGTTCGATGGCCGCACGCACCGCGCAGATCGATGCCTTCTCGACCCGTGCCCGCACCGCATCGTCATCCGCCAGCCGCATCGCTTCCTCGAATGCCGCCAGCCCGGCCTGTGCGATGCTCTCATCCACCGCGTAGGCCTTGGCCTGCCCGAAGCAGTTCGGGTGCACGCCCGCCTGCTCCGCGTGGTCGTGCACGAGGGTGATGAACTTGCGGATCGGGGGAGCCGCCTTGCCGTAGTGCAGGTCGAGGAACTCGTCCATCAGCTTCGATGCACTTCGCGAAGGATCCCACAGAAGGTTGCCAATGACGTAGTTGCGAAGGTCGGACAGCTCTGCGCCTGTCGCATTGCCGGCCGCCTGCATGAACACGCCCTTGGCGCCCTTGCTGTCGAAGTAGCGGATGTTCGGCTCGATCACCCGCAGGTTCGGGCACGGCAGCAGGTAATTGCTGAAATTGGTGTTGTAGTTCCAGATGAAAATGTTTGACGTCAGCTTGCCCCAGGCATCCATGTCCGCGCAGAACGCCCGGTTCTTCTCGCAGGCCGGATCGTTGATCGGGTGGATGACACAGCACTCGATGCTGCAGAGCTGGATCTGCACGTTCTCCCGCGGGCGGATCGTCTTCGGCGGCTTTCGCGTGTACCAGTAGCTCAAGGTGCCGACCATGACCTTCGGGTGCTCCTGCGCGACGCGTTCGGCCACCCCGTTGACGAACATGAGGAGCGTGCCCATCGGTGTGCCCTCGCGCTCATCGATGGCAGCGCACTTCGGGCACTGGCAGTTCTTGTTGTTGTCGTTCTGGCTGACCGAAATGTTCTCCCGCTGTGGATTCGCCTTCAGTTCCGCGAGCACCGCCTCGCTGACAATCCGCAGCACGTCCGGATTCGTGAGGCAGGGTTCGGTCCCGTCACCGGCGAAGTCGTCCCTCACCTCGGACAGGCGCTTCCCGTCACGCAGCGCGAAGTACTCGGGATGCTCCTTGCCGTACTTCGATGTCGGAATCTGGTTGCCAAAGGTATGGCTGATGAGCGACTGGCCGCTCTTGCCGCCGTACTTCGGATCGCCGTCGATGGTGTTGACGCGGAGGCGCGCTGCGAACGCGGGACTCCGGTTCGTCTCTCCGTAGTAGCTCCACCGCATCAGGAAGCGAGGCGAAAACTTGCGGTCGATGGGACCGATGGTCGTGCCGGTCGCGAGCTTCGGCACGTACGTGTGGTCGGCCGTGAGAAATCGCGCGCCGAGGTAGTCCTCGACAAACGTGTACACGCCGTAAAGGGTACCGCGGGGGGAGCCGCCGACGATCGCGATCAGCCCATCGCCCGCGACGATGCGGAAGCCTTCAACCCCGAGGGCGTTCAGATCGACGGAGACGCCGTGCGCGAGCAGCGCCGGCGACCGTCCGATAAACACATGCCGCTCGGCGCCGTGCGGCCCCGTCAGGATCGGCAGTTCGACACCGGATGCCTGCGCGTACAGCGCGCGGAACTCCTCGGCCGCAAACCGCTCCGCGGGAGCCGCGTCGGGCGCGACGACGATCGTCCATTTTCCGAGGGCCGTCAGATCACAGGCATCCGCGCCCATCGCCACGTACGGGAAGGCCGTGAAGCCGACCATCAGCAACCCGAAGAAGAATCTGCTCCAGCGCATGGTGCCGCTCCTTGCATGAGCCTTGTGAGGTGTAACGGCCGCTACGATAAGAGCGTTCTGCCGAAAGGGGAAGGGGGCGGAGCTGCAGGTGATGTGCTCCGAACCATGACGTGGGATACAATCGCGACCCAATGGCGGCGGTCGATCCAGTCAATGCTAAAAACCAGCAGGTCTCGATGACCGGCCTGCTGATCAACGTCGCCCTGGCCATCACGAAGCTGCTCGCAGGGCTGCTCGGCAACTCGTACGCCCTGATCGCCGACGCCGTCGAGTCCATGGCTGATATCTTCGGCTCCTTCGTTGTGTGGGGCGGGCTGCGGATTTCCGCGCTGCCGCGCGACGAGACCCATCCGTACGGACATGGCAAGGCCGAGCCCATCGCGGCGTTCATCGTCTCGCTCATGCTCTTTGGTGCCGGCGTGGGGATCGCCATCGAGGCGATACAGGAGGTCATCAAGCCGCACCACGCGCCAAAGCCCTTCACGCTGGCGGTACTCATCGGCGTCGTCCTCGTGAAGGAAGGGTTATTCCGGTTCGTTCACGGCGTGGCGCAGGAGGGCGGCAGCGGAGCGGTGATGGCCGACGCCTGGCACCACCGCAGCGACGCCATTACCTCGGCTGCGGCATTCATCGGCATCAGCATCGCGCTCATCGGCGGCCCCGGCTATGAGGCAGCCGACGACTGGGCCGCGATGTTCGCTTCCGGCGTGATCCTCTTCAACGCCTGGCGCCTGATCCAGTCGCCCCTGCACGAGCTCATGGACCGCGAGCCGACTGAACTCGTCAGTTACGTGCGCACCCTCGCCGCAAAGGTGACCGGCGTGCAGGGCGTGGAAAAGGTATTCGCGCGCAAGGTCGGCACTCACTACTGGGTCGATATGCACGTGGAGGTAGACCCCGAGATGTCCGTTCTGCACGCGCACGCGATTGCCCACGAGGTGAAGGAGCGGATCCGCGAGGCAGTACCCGCAGTGATCGAGGTGCTCATCCACGTGGAGCCCTTCGGCTATCCGCACAGCAAGCTCTGACGCGCCCGACCTTTACTTTCACCGCGCGAGCCCATAGAAACCTCAGGAGACCGGAAGCCGCGAGCCGGTTTTCCGGTCGGGGGGCCACGCCGCGCCCGATCTGATCCCCAGGAGATTCCGAGATGCTCAGGATTTCCCCGTCGTTGCCGGTGATCACGGTCATGCTCCCGCTCTGCGGGCTTATTGCTGCGGCCGAGGCGCAGCAGCAGCGGATCACCATTCATGAGTCGTACGAACGAACGATCGAGATCGAGGCGAGGGGACCGGTTCACGAAGCATTCGCCGAGCCGGTGCTGCTCGACCCGGAGCCGGGGCTGATCGTGCCGCGGCGCGTGCCGGATCCCATTGTCGAGGTCCCTCCGGACGAGCGACCGGAAGGTGACAACGTCGCCTGGATCCCCGGCTACTGGAGCTGGGATGACGACCGCGACGATTACCTCTGGGTGAGCGGGACCTGGCGCAACATGCCCCCGGGGCGTCAGTTCGTTCCAGGCTATTGGTCAAACGTGTCGCAGGGGTACCAGTGGAACTCCGGCTTCTGGGCGCTGAGCAACGCGGAGTACATCCAGTACCTCCCCGAGCCGCCGCCGACCCTGGAGGTCGGCCCCATGGGCGCACCGCCGAGCCCGACGGATGTGTGGGTCCCTGGCGCATGGCTCTGGCAGGAAGTGCGCTACGTGTGGCGGCCGGGTTACTGGCTGCCGGTTCGGCCGGACTGGGTGTGGGTGCCCGCGCGCTACGTCTGGACCCCGCGCGGTTACATTTACGTCGGCGGCTACTGGGACTATGCGCTGCCGCGGCGCGGGCTCCTCTTCGCGCCCGTTTACGTCGAGCGTCCCGTGTACGTGCAACCTGCGTTCGTCTACACGCCGACGGTCGTCGTGAACGTGACGACCTTCGCGTTTCAGCTCTTCGCGCGCCCGTCCTACGGCCACTATTACTTTGGGGATTACTACGAGCCGCGGTACGTCCGCGCGGGCATCCTGCCGGCCTACGAGTTCCACAGCACGCGACGCGGGTACAGCCCGCTGTACGCGACGTACGCCGCCATCTACCGCGGGCGAGATCCCTCCTGGGAAGACCGGCTCCGTCGGCAATACCGGTACCTGCGGGAGCATCCCGACTACCGGCCCCCGCGCACGTACCAGGCGTTGCGCGAACTCGAGAGCCGCGGCGAGCTGAGGCGCCGGGTGCAGGGGCGTCAGGCGCCGGTCACTCTCAGCCCGGACATCTACAATGTCGCGCGTCCGCTCACGGAGCTGGCGCAGACCGGGCTGCCGACGCGGCTCCAGCGGCTCGACCGCTCCGGCGTCGAGGAGATCCGCAAGCGCTCCCAAGCCGTCCGGCAGTACCAGGCTCAGCGCATGAAACTCGAGACGCAGCGCGGGCCGCAGATCCTGCAGCCCGGCGAGTCTACAAACCGTGAACTGTCGGCGCCCGAGCGCCGAACGGCTCAGCCCGACCGGCAGGTGGTCCGGCCCGGCGGCACGTCCCAGGGCACGACGTCCGGTGCCCCCCAGCAGGGGGAGACGCAGCGTCCATCAGGGACGCCCACCATTCGCCCCGGACAGGCGACCTCCGGCACGCAATACACGATCCGGCCGGGGGGCACGACTGCTCAGAACGAGAGTGCGACGGGCAGCGCTACGACCACGCCTCCGCGGGTGGCCCTCCCACGTTCACCGGTGGCAGGAAAGCCGTTAAAGGAGTGGGAGCAGACCGTCCGGCCGCCCGCCCGTCCCAAGGTGCCCAAGGTTGATCCCGACGCCAAGCCGCCGGAGAGAACCAGGGATCGCACGCGGCGCCCGGTGAGGCTGAACCCGACCACGCAGCCGAAGTGATGCCGGGAATTTTGACTCCCGGAAATAATCCCGATCGATCAAAAAGCTTGTTGACGGCCCTGTTTCATGCCGATTAAAATCGGCGCGCGCGGGCGGAACGGTTCGTCTGCATCGAGGGTGCCGATCATGCCAGTTCTACAGCAAGCCCAGCAGTTGCAGGAGTTTGCGAACGAAATATTCGAGCTGTCCAAGGACGTCTGGGCTGCTCAGAGCCGCGCCAAAGGTAAAGAGCAGACTGAAATCACGGAGACCGAGTTCCTCGCGCTCGATATTCTGTGGCGGGCAACGGGTTCACTGACGGTAGGCGAAATTCAGAGACAGATCGGCATTCTTCCCGCCCAGATGTCCCGCGTGATCCGCTCGTTGGAGAGTAAGGGCCATATGCCCCTGATCTCCTGCAGAATCAACCCGGATGACAAGCGGAAAATCGACGTCGAACTGACTCCCGCCGGACGGGCGGCCCACCAGTCGTATCGCCAGACCAAGCTTGGCAGTATCGAAAAGATGCTCCTCACGCTCTCGGAGCACGATCGGCAGGAATTCATGCGGATCCTGCGACTGTTCCGAGAGACGATGCGGGTGGCTCCTGATCATAAGGGATAGTAGGATAATCGTTTAAGTGATACGGGGCTCCGGCGGCAAAGATTTTCGTAAACATGTTCAAACTTTTCAGCAGGCCGGATTGTCTATTCGGCTGAACAGACGCTTCCGATCAGGACTCGGATGCTGGTTGGCTCGCCCCGATGTGGTTTGCAGTAAGGAGAACAGAACCATGTCAACGACCCGAAAGATGACTCTCGCTGGGATCGCCCTGGCGGCAATCGTGATGACGGCGGGGGCGACGCCGGCGAACGCCTGGGGCTTCGGCTTCGGGTACAGCAGCGGATATTGCGGTCCCGGTCCCGTGTACGTCGCTCCGCCCGTGTATTACCCGCCGCCGGTTTACGTAGCACCGGCTCCTGTGTACTACCCGCCGGTCTATTATCCGGCTCCGGCATACCGGGTGTACTCGTACGGCGGCTACTACCGTCCGTATTACCGGTCGTACGGCTTCGGCTTCTACGGCCACGGGCGGCGCTGGCACCACTGAGAGCGGCGAAACAGGCTTCTTAACGTAGGCGGTGGAGTCTACGCGGCATCAGGCCGGGTGCGGCGCCCGGCCTGATTTTTGCGCGCTTTGACCCCGCGGCTCGGACCTGCAATCATCCTTCACGCATGCCGGATGAAGGGAAACGTGCGCCGGTCCGCGGCGTTGTAGCCGTCATCGAGCGGGAGGGCCGCCTGCTCGTGATCCGCCGCGCAGAGGGGATCGTCGCCGGGGGGTTCTGGTGCTTCCCGGGCGGGGCAGTCGAGCCGGGTGAGAGCGACCGCGACGCGGCGGCGCGCGAGGTCTGGGAGGAAGTGGGCCTCACGGTTCGGCCGGTCCGCGAGATCTGGTCCTGGACGCGACCGGACGGCGGGCTGGAACTCTCCTGGTGGCTCGCGGAATTGGATCCCGTGGACCAGGACCCCTGCTGCTTTCCCGCCGAAGTCGCCGAAGCGCAATGGCTCACGCCGGAGGCCGTCTCAACGCTCGGTCCCATCCTGGAAAGCAACCTCGCGTTCCTCGAGCACTACGCGCGGTGCAGATGACAGCGCGTGCCGCCGGTGCGGGCAAGGCCGTCCTGTACCCAGCTCGCCATGGTTCATGCCAGTGCCGTGCCCGGCGGGGCGACCCGGCTCTTACGCAGCATCTTGAGCAGCAGGTACATCTCGCCCTGGTGATTGGCCTCATCGTGCGAGGCGTGCACGACCCAGTCGCCGAGCCTCCGATCATTCCCGAGTTTCGACGTGCGCGGAGGGCCGGCCAGGTCCGCCCGCGTGCAACCGGCGATCACGGCGATAATCCGCGGCGCCTGCGCAACGAGCTGCGCGCGGACCTCTTCGCGCGACGGCCAGCCGGTCGTCCGCTCGGCCGGTCGTGAGTGCATGCTGAACGTGTCGGCCCATCCGGGCGGCAACTCGCTTCGCCCGGTGATCGCCTCGATGCACAGAATGTCCTGCACCCACACCGCGTGCCCGGCGTTCCACAAAATGTGATTGCCGAGCCCCGGAGGCGTCCACAGCAGTTCGCGTGGCTCCGCCTCGTCAAGCAGGCGGACCGTTTTCGCCCGCACATCCCGGGCCAGCGCCTGGAGCATCCCCGTTTCGCTCGTGAAATCGATTTCCATACGCTTCCCTTTCAGCAGAAGACAAGATCGAGCAACTCCCGCAACCGCCGGACCACGTGGTCGGCCTCCCCCGCGTAGGCCGGCAGGGGGGCATCGCCGATCATCAGGATGGTTCGTGCGCCGGCGTCCCGTCCCGCGATGATGTCGAACAGGTAATCGCCCACCACCCATGCCTGCGACGGCTTGACGCCCCAGTGGCAGCACATCCTGAGGATGGCGTCCGGCGACGGCTTCACGGGCCCGTCTTCTCGGGTATGGGTCCGGTCGAAGCGCATCCCGTGCCGCTCCATCACGCGCTCCGTCGAGCGACGGCTGTTGCGCGTGAGCAGCCCGAGAGGGATACCCCGCGCCTGTAGCGTCGAGAGCACTTCCAATGCGTCCTCCCACAGTTCACAGCAATCCGCCACGCGGGCTTCGTGGTCGTGCAGGATTTCCTCGGCGCGGGCTCGCGCTTCCGGCGTCATTGTTGCCAGTGACTCGAGAATGGGCCGCCCGTCCGCCGGGAGCCCGATCTCCCGCCGGATCGCATCAAAGTCGAAGTACGGCCGCGTCAGTGTGCCGTCGAGGTCGAAAATCACAGCGATATCTGCGCGCTGAGCGCCTGTGGAAGCCATTCACCGGACCTTAGTGGGCGCGGCGGCGGGGTTCAAGGCGTACCGGGCAGTTTTCGTCGCCGCCGAATGCGACATCCCGCGCCTCAGCGGGTATCTTGTGTCACCGACGCGGGACCGGACCGCCGTGCCGAGCCATTTCCCGCGGCTCGCACGAACCAGGGAGGCCAGTGTGGAGTTCACCCTTGTCAATTTGTTGCTGGTGATGCTGCTGGCGTGGCTGGCCGGCGCTGCTGCCAACCGTCTCGGGTATCCGAGCATCGTTGGTGAGCTGGGGGCCGGCATCCTCTTCGGACCTGCGATCCTCGGCTGGCTGCACACGGACTCGGGGCTGACGGTACTGGCCGAACTCGGCGTCTTCATGATGATGCTGTACATCGGGATGGAGGTGGACCATCGCGAGCTGATGGCAGCCTCGTGGGCCGGGTTGCTGGCGGCCATTGGCAGCTTCGTGGTGCCTGGCGTCCTGGGCTACCTTTTCCTGCGTGACCTCGTGCCGGATCGTGCGTCGGCGATCTTTGTAGCCATCGCGATGGGCGTGACGGCCCTTGCAGTCAATTCGCGCGTGATTGTCGATCTGAACCTGCTCGGCACCCGCCTTGCGAACGTGCTGATCGCCGCGGCGCTCATTTCGGATACCGTGGCGATCATCGTCTTTTCCGGCCTGGTCGGGGTGCTGCAGTCGGGAACGCTGCAACTGGCCAGCCTGGTGGGGGTGCTGGCAAAGGCACTCGTCTTTTTCGGGGTAACAACTGTTCTCGGCGTCTGGGTCTTTCCGTTCGTGGGGCAGCGGCTGATCCAGGCTGGATTCACGGCACGGACCGCCAACTTCACGCTCGTGCTGCTGGTGGCCCTCGTATTCGCGCTGATGGCGGAACTGGCGGGGCTGCATTCGATCCTGGGGGCGTTCATTGCCGGGCTGTTCCTGAGAGAGGAGGTGCTGATGCGCAAGCTCTCGCAGGACCTCTCCGCCATCGTCCATGACCTGTCGATCGGGTTCCTTGCGCCGATTTTTTTCGTAACGGTGGCTTTCCACTTCACGTTCAGCGTCTTTCAGTCGAGTGCGATGCTCCTGGTGTGCATGGTCCTCGTCTCGGCTGTCGGCAAGACGCTCGGGACGCTCCTGGCGTACCTTCCGACGCGTCACGGCTGGCGGGAAGGCCTCGTGGTGGCGACAGGCATGAACGGACGCGGCGCGGTAGACGTGATCTTCGCCGGTATCGGCCTGGAGCGACGCATCATCAATGAAGACATCTTCTCCTCACTGGTTTTTGTCGCATTTCTGAATGTGGCGGTCGTGCCGGCCCTTCTGAACCGCGGCGCGCAGTGGCTGCGCCGCCGGGGTGAGCTGGTGCGCAGCGACGAGAAGCGATCCGGCGTCATTTTCGTCGGGGCAGGACCGGTCGCGCGGGTACTGGCACAGGAACTGGCCGGTACCGAGCCTGTGCGCCTGGTGGACACCAACCAGTCGAACTGTGCGCTCGCGCAGGCGGAGGGCCTGACGGTAATCAACGGCAACGCGCTCCGCGAGGAGACGCTCAGCATGGTAAATGCTGCCCGCGCGCGGGCACTCATCGCGCTCACGCCGAACGCCGAGGTCAACCGCTTTACGATCGAGCTCGCGCGCAACGTGTTCGGGATCCCCGACGTCTACACGTACGCGCTGCCGCGTGAGGAGGGCAGCGGCAATGCCGCTGTACCTTCGGCCGCGGAGACGCCGCTTTTTGGTGGCCGGGTGGTCCTGGGCGAATGGAACCGCTCCGTTGCGCGCAAGGAGGTCCAGCGGACCAGCCTCGCGGTCGCGCGCCAGCTCTCGCCGACCGAACTGTTCCGGCAGATCAATGAAAACGACGCGCTGCTGCCTCTGCTGGTGATCCGCGAGGGCCAGCGCTGCCTGTTCCACACGGTGGACCAGCTCCGGCCGGGGGACGAGGTCCTGGCACTCCGGCGACGCGAAGGGGGCGAGGAGTCGCTTGGGCGTGTCCAGGACACATTGCGGGCGTGCCCGGTTCTCGATATCTCCGACTCCACACCGATGGAGGCCTTCTTCCGGCAGGTCGCCGAGACCATGGCGCCGCGCGTGAAGACGCCGGCCGACACCCTGCACCGGCTCCTCCTCGAACGCGAGCGCGACAGCAGCACCGTCATCCTGCCGAGCGTCGCCATCCCGCACATCCTCATTGAAGGTCAGGCCACGTTCGATATGCTGCTGGCGCGCTGCCGCGACGGGATTCGCTTTTCCGACTCCGCCGCGCGCGTCCGGATCGTGTTCATCATCATCGGCAGCCGCGACGAGCGGAACCTGCACCTTCGGGCGCTGGCCAGTATCGGGCACCTGTTCCAGCAGGCCGATTTCGAGGAGCGGTGGCTGGCGGCGCCCGGGCCGGAGGATCTGCGGCGCCTCGTGCTCTCCGATCGCCGCCGGGGTTGATGCCTGCCGTGCTCGGAATCCGGCGGAAGGAGTCTCGCGTGTCACCTGAGAGTCATCGGATCCCGCCGACGCTCGTTTGCGATGCCGCCCGCGCCCTGGACACCCTGGCCCCGACGTCGCTCGCCCAGTCGTGGGACAACGTGGGCTTGCTTGCAGGCGACTCGGACGCGATCTGCCGCCGGATTCTGCTCTGTATCGACCTGACGCCTCCGGTGCTCGATGAGGCGGTCGAGACGCGGGCTGATCTTGTCGTCGCCTACCACCCGCCGATCTTTCGACCCGTGCAGCGTTTCCTTGCGACGGGTGGGGCCGAATCGCTCGTCTTCCGCGCGGCGGCAAAGGGCATCGCGATCTACTCGCCGCACACGGCCCTCGATGCGGCGCCCGGTGGTACCAACGACGTCATCGCCGGCTTGTGCGGCCTGCGCGACGTGCGCCCGTTCGAGTATGTCTCGCCCGGCCGACCGCAGTTCAAGCTGGTGACGTTCGTGCCTCCGGCGCAGCTCGACACGGTCGCCA